>RFZI01000160.1 GCA_009920775.1 Paracoccaceae bacterium
CCGGACGTTCCGCGTCAAGGACGACGAGTGCGTGGCCTGCAACCTCTGCGTCAACGTCTGCCCGGTCGAGAACTGCATCACCATGAAAGAGCTGCCGCTGGGCGAGGTCGATCCGCGCACCGGTCGCAAGGTCGAGCCCTACGCCAACTGGACGACGCACCCCAACAACACCGCCGCCAACTGCGGCTAAGGCGGCCAGTCAGAACCCGACGGCGGCTCCATCCTTCCGGGGATCGGAGCCGCCGGCATATCCACCATCCGGCAAGCGATGGACAAGCTGCGCCCCGCCAAAGGCAAAGGCGGCTTCGGGGGCGTCGGCGTCGATCTGGTGGCCCATCGCGGAAAGCGCCGCTAGCGTGTCGCGCCCCATCGCCGCCTCGCAGGCCACACCGAGCCCTTCGGTCACCTGCCAGCGTGGCGCATCGGCGGCCATCTGCACGTCCTGATCCCAAAGCTGGGTGCGCAGCACCATCTGCAAATGCCCCTGCGCCTGCATCGGCCCGCCCATGACGCCAAAGCTCATCAAGGGCGCGCCGCCCTTCATCAGGAAACCGGGAATGATTGTATGGAACGGGCGCTTCCCGGGGCCGACGAAGTTGGGGCTTTGCGGATCAAGCGAAAAGCCCCAGCCACGGTTTTGCAGGTGGATGCCTGTGCCGGGCACGGCCACGCCCGAGCCGAAGCCTGCATAGTTCGACTGGATGTAGGAGACCATCATCCCCGAGGCGTCCGCCGTGCTGAGATAGACCGTGCCGCCCTGCTTGGGCGCGCCTGCGCCGAAATCGGTGGCACGGGCGGGGTCGATCAGGCGAGCGCGGGCAGCCAGATAGCCGTCGTCGAGCATATCGGCGGCGCTCACCCCGCCCATGTGGGCGGGATCGGCCACATAGGCCTCGGCATCGGCGAGGGCGAGCTTCATCGCCTCGATCTGGAGGTGGAACGCGCGGGGATCGTCGGCCTCCAGATCGCGGATCGGCGTATGGTCGAGGATGCCCAGCGCCATGAGCGCGGCGATGCCTTGGCCGTTGGGCGGGATTTCGTGCAGCGTGAGATCGTCAAAGCCTTTCGAGATCGTGCCGCACCAGTCGGGTCGGTGGCTGGCAAGATCGTCCAGTGTCATTGCCCCGCCATGCGCCTTGGAATGGGCGACCATGGCCTCGGCAAGGTCGCCCTCATAGAAAGCGCGGCCCTTGGTTTCGGCGATGCGCCGGAAGGTGTGGGCAAGGGCGGGATTGCGGAACTTCTCGCCCGCCAAGGGCGCACGGCCCGTGGGCAGGAAGGTCTCGGCAAAGCCGGGTTGATCGCCCAAAAGCCGCCCGCCCCGCGCCCAGAGCTGGGCGATGATCGGGGTGACAGGGAAACCCTCTTCGGCAAAGCGGATCGCGGGCTCGAAAAGGTCGGCGAAGGGCAACTTGCCGAAACGTTCGGAAATCTCGACCCATGCCGAAACGGCGCCGGGAACGGTCACGGCCTCCCAGCCGTGGAAGGCCATGGTATCGAGGCCCGCAAAGCGCTCGGGCGTCCAGCCCATCGGCGCACGGCCCGAGGCGTTGAGGCCGTGCAGCTCTTTCCCGTCCCACAGGATCGCGAAAGCATCGGAGCCTACGCCGTTGCCCGATGGCTCTACAAGCGTCAGCGTGATCGCCGTGGCAATGGCTGCGTCCGCCGCGTTGCCGCCCCGCGCGATCATCGAAAGCCCCGCCTGCGCGGCCAGCGGCTGCGAGGTGGCGACCATGTTGTTCGCCAAGACCGCCGAGCGGCGCGAAGCATAGGGATGTGCGGCGCGAAGCTGCATCGGCGGACCTTTCAGATTGGTGTTTGTGGATCAGCCTGCGAGAAGCTCGGAGTCATACCCCGCATTCTTGATCGCCGCAGCAATATCGGCAGAAGACTTGCCGGTCGTGACCGTCACATTCCGGCTCTGCAGATCGCAGGTAACGCCCGCCGCCGGATCGGCGGCGGCGATGAATTTCTCGATCGCAGAGGTGCAGTGACCAAAGCTCATCTTGGGAACGCTGAACTTCATTCGGGCCTCCTGTTAGCCGGATTGCGCCCAGCATCTCACCAGTTGACGCAAGGTCAAGCTGGAATAGGGACGCAGTCAGAACCTTTTGAAAGATGGGGCTGTTTTGGCCGCGAACTGAAATTCTGCGGCCTTGAGTCCGACCGAAAAAATTGTAATCTGCCGGACCGGGGTGCAAGATCCGCATAGGGCGCCTATCTGATTGCACAGAGTCGAGCGGTTACGGGGGAGTGAGCCATTCATATCCTGATGTTCACCAATACCTATCTGCCCCATGTCGGCGGCGTGGCGCGTAGCGTCGATACGCTATGCAATGGGCTTCGGCAGCGCGGGCACAAGGTTCTGGTGATCGCCCCAACCTTTCGGGGGCATGAAGCAGACATACCCGGAGTCCTGCGCGTTCCGGCGCTCAAGAACATGGGGAATTCCGATTATTCCATGCCAATCCCGTTGTCGCGCCCGATCCAGGACGAGATCGACGCGTTCGGACCGGATATCGTCCATTCACACCACCCGTTCCTGCTCGGTCATACGGCATCGAGGGTTGCGGCGACCTGTGGTGTTCCGCTCGTTTACACTTACCATACGCGCTATGACATCTATGTCAGGCAATTCGTAGAGTCCCAGCGCCTTTGGCCCGACCTCGCACGAAACCTTGCAAACGGATATGCCAATCTTGCGGATGCGGTGATCGCACCCAGCCAGAGCATGAATGATTTGCTGCTTCAACAGGGGGTCTATTCGCCGATCAAAGTGATCCCGACCGGGATTGACGTGGACCGGTTTGCCGAAGGTTCGCGGGGCGAGCTGCGCTCCAAACTGGGCCTGACTGATGATGATTTTGTAGTTGGGCACTTGGGGCGGCTCACTGCCGAGAAGAACCTCGCGTTTTTGTTCGCAAGCGCACTGCGTTTCCTTGAGGATAATCCAAACGCGCATTTCGTCTATGCGGGCGATGGTCCGATGCGCGCTGAGATGGCCACGCGGCTTTCCGGCGGCCCGCTGCGCAGGCGGATGCATTTCTTGGGCGAAGTTAGGGGCGATGACGTGGTCGCCTTCTACGCCGCTATCGACGTCTTTGCTTTTGCGTCCAAATCGGAAACCCAGGGCCTCGTGGTGGCCGAGGCGCTCGCCTCCGGTGCGCCGGTTGTCGCGCTTGATGCGTCCGGTGTGCGGGATGCGCTGCGCGATTGCGAGAGCTGTGTTCAATTGGGCGCGGATGCCAGCCCAGAGGCCTTCGCCGCAGCCCTTTCCGGCTATGCCCTGAGAAACGCCGCGCAGGTCGAAAAACACCGCGCCGCGGCTCATGCAGGGGCCAAACCCTATTCGACCGGCGCGATGGCCGAAAACATCGAGGCACTCTATGCGGAGGTCACGGAAGTCACCCGGAGTGGAAAACAGCAGAGCCGCACTAAATGGGAGCGGATTCTGGAAGGCCTTGCTGCCGAAGTCGGAATGCTTGAAAATCTGTTCCGAGCGGTCGGGATTACCTTGCTGCCCAGCGCAAGAGAT
>RFZI01000017.1 GCA_009920775.1 Paracoccaceae bacterium
CAAGAACCTTGTCGGCATGATGATGGAAGGCGCTGGTTTCGAGGTTGTCGATCTTGGCATCAACAACGCTGTCGAGAAATACATGGACGCGCTCGAGGCCGAGCAGCCCGATATCCTCGGCATGTCGGCGCTTCTGACCACCACCATGCCCTATATGAAGGTCGTGATCGACACGCTCGTCGAGAAGGGGATGCGCGAGGATTACATCGTTCTAGTGGGCGGTGCCCCCCTCAACGAAGAGTTTGGCCGCGCGATTGGCGCCGACGCCTATTGCCGTGACGCGGCAGTGGCGGTCGAGACCGCCAAGACACTCGTTGCCCGCAAGCACAATCAGGGCGCCCGCGCCTGAGACAGGCCAGAGCTTTGAGACAAAGCCCCGCGGCCGAAAGGTGCGCGGGGCTTTTCATTTGAGGCGCCGGTTCGCATATTCCGACAAAGGTGCAGAACATGAAACTCGACGATGCAGCGCTGACGAAAGAGGGGCTCGGCCCCCGCGGCAAGGGGCGTATCCTGCTTCTGGCTTGTGGTGCGCTCGCGCATGAGATCGTGGCGCTGAAGGCGGCGAACGGGTGGGATCATCTCGATCTGCAATGCCTTCCTGCGATTTTCCACAACAGCCCCGAAAAGATCACCCCCGGGATCGAGGCGGCGGTGGCCGAGCACCGCGAGGACTATGACGAAATTTTCGTGGTCTATGCCGATTGCGGCACCGGGGGCCTCTTGGAAGCGGCGTGTAAGCGGCTGGGCGTCGAGATGCTTGAAGGGCCGCATTGCTATAGCTTCTACGAAGGCAACACCGCCTTTGCCGCGCGGGACGAGATCACCGCCTTCTATCTGACCGATTTCCTCGTGCGGCAGTTCGATGCCTTCGTCTGGAAGCCCTTGGGGCTTGATCGGCACCCCGAGCTGCGAGAGGCGTATTTCGGCAATTACACCAAGCTCGTCTATCAGGCGCAGATCGACGATCCGGCGTTGACAGAGAAGGCGCGATCCCACGCCGAACGGCTGGGCCTCGCCTTCGAGCGGCGGTTCACCGGCTACGGCGATTTGGCGACAGCTTTGGGAAAACTCGACTAGGCAGCAGCGGCGGCAGTCGCGCGGATGCGCTCGACCATCGCCCGCAATCCGTTCGAGCGCTGCGCCGAAAGATGATCGTTGAGACCAAGGCGACCCAACTCGGCCTTGGCGTCGATGCCGGCCACATCCCGCACCGGCACGCCCGAATAGAGCGCGTGCAATACGGCAATCAGGCCACGCACGATCATCGCGTCGCTCTCGCCCTTGAAGTCGAACACCCCGCCCTCGATCTGCGGCACAAGCCAGACTTGGCTTGCGCAGCCCTCGACCTTGAAGGTCGGCGTCTTGAGGCCATCGTCGAGGGGCTCCATCGCTTTGCCGAGGTCGATCACATGGCGATACCGGTCTTCCCAGTCATCGAGAAATTCGAAGGTCTCGGCAATCTCTTCAAAGGCTTCGGTGGCCATGATGCGTCCTCGTCGTTGCCCGTCCGACTTAAGGTTGATGGCCCCAAAGGTCCAGTGCCCGCTTCCCAAGGTCGCAGCTTTCGGCTAGCCCTAGGGAAAGTGGGGGGAAAGTCATGCTGAGAAAACTCGGTGTCTTGGTCGTGATTTCGGTGGCGCTGACCGGCTGTGCGCGCGTTTCGGAATCGAAGCTCAATCCGCTCAACTGGTTCGATCGGGCCCCCGAAGCGACCGCGGGCGAGACCGTTCAACGCAAGCCCCTCGTACCGGCGCAGGCCGAGGTCACGATCATCGACGCGCGGGTGCTGATCGAAACCCTGTCGTCCGCCTATCTCGAGCCGTCAAGCGATGGTGCGATCCTGCGGGCGACAGGCGTTGCGGCGAGCCAAGGCTATTTCAACGCCGAACTCGTGCTTGTGGATATCACAAGCGGTGTTCTGACCTATGATTTCCGCGGCGAGCGCCCCACCGGCTACGAGGCCATCGGCAGCGCTGCCTCGCGGCAGATCACCGTGGCGACCGTGATCGACGCGGCCTCCCTGCGCGGGGTTCGCGGGGTCGTTGTTCGCGGCGCCAACGGATCGAAACGCCTGTCGCGCTAGGGGCTAGAGCCGAACGGTCACGACCTTCTGGCCCTTGGTCGCAAGGCCCACCTTGCCATCGCAGAGCATCAGGGCCTCGTTGCCAAAGACCTCGGCACGCCAACCGTGCAGCGCCGGCAGGTCGCGCTCACCGGCGGCAATGGCGTCCAGATCGGCCGAGGTTGCGATCAGCTTGGCAGCCACGCCTTCGTTGTCGGACTTGGCCTTGAGAAGCACACGCAGAAGATCGGCAAGCGCCGGATTGACCTGCAGTTTATCGCCGCTCTTGTCGACCTTGGGCAGCTTGTCGTTCGGGGTCTCGATCCCGGCCTTCACCGCCCTCAGGATACCCTCGGCGATATCCCCCTTGCGGGCCTCGCGCAGAAGCAAACGCGAGCGGCCAAGCTCGGCCTCGTTCTGCGGTTTGGTCGAGGCCAGCTCGATCAGCGCATCGTCCTTATAGACCCGCGAACGGGGAATGTTCTTCGACTGGGCATAGCTCTCGCGGAAGGCGGCCAGCTCTTTCACCAGTGCCATGAAGCGCCCCGAATGGTTGCGGGTCTTGACCCGCTGCCATGCCTCTTCGGGATGGGATTCATAGGTCGAAGGATCGGTCAGAACGGCGATTTCTTCGGCAACCCAGCGCTCGCGCCCGGTCTTTGCAAGACGCGCCGCCAACACCTCGTAGATCTGCCGCAGGTGCGTCACGTCCGCCAAGGCATAGGTCGCCTGCGCCTCGGTCAGCGGGCGGCGCGACCAGTCGGTGAAACGGTGCGATTTATCAAGCTCGGCCTTGGCGATCTTGCGCACGAGGGTCTCGTAACCCACCTGCTCGCCATAGCCGCAAACCATCGCCGCCACCTGCGTGTCGAACATCGGATCAGGAATGACGCCGGCATCGACGAAAAAGATCTCAAGATCCTGACGCGCCGCATGAAAGACCTTCACCACCGCGGTGTTGCGGAAAAGCTCATAGACCGGCTCAAGCGAGAGGCCCTCGGCCAAGGGATCGACCAGCACCGCATCGCCGCCCTCGGCATCGGAATAGGCCATCTGCAAGAGGCAGAGCTTCGACCAATAGGTGCGCTCGCGCAGGAACTCGGTATCGACCGTCACGTAGGGGTGCTTGGCAGCTTCGGCGCAAAACGCAGCAAGCGCCTCGGTGGTGGTTATCATCTTCATCGGATCGGTCTTTGCTCGCGCCTCAAGGGTTGAGCGTTCTTAGGCCAAGACGCCAAAATTGGAAAGACCCGCTCCTGATAGCTTCGAACCGTGTTCGAAAAGGCCGGAGAGGCTTGCTTCAAGCCAGAAATCACACTAGAATCAAGACAATGCTGCGCACGCGCCTGGGGGGGCCCTGTTGCAGAGAGTTTCCGCCCGATGGCGACACTCGAGTTTTATCTCACCGGCGATCAGCTGGGCTTTTATTCCTCCGTTACTGTCACCGGCAAAAGTAATGGCACGAAAGTTACGCTAGATGGCGTATCGTCTTTCGGGGACGCCACTGATGTCTATCGCATTGTAGTCGATGATGCCGTTGACGGAGCGACCGCATTTACTTCGGGACAAACGGTCACAATTTACTCCTATCCCGATGAATCCGAGGTTTACTCCGGCTACTACCCTGATACCACGCTTTACAACGGCCGCGCCTCGTCCGACACGCACTTGATGCTCGATAATGGCGACGGCAGTGGCGTCGTCATCAATCTCAACGGCGTAACCGACGGCTCGATGCAGCTTGGCCCGGGGGCAACGGTTCCTCTGGGGGTCGAGCTGCCGTTCACCAGCCTGCCACCAACCCCGCCAACCTTCCCCTGTTTCGTCAAAGGCACACTGATTGAGACCGATATCGGCCCCCTGCCCATCGAAACACTTCGCGCCGGAGACAAGGTCGCAACCTTTGACAACGGGCTTCAACGCATCCGCTGGATCGGCAAACGCGAGGTCTGCGGATTAGGCGGTGACGCCCCCATCGTTTTCGAGGCCGGCGCCCTCGGCAACTATCGGCGCCTTTTGGTCTCGCCACAGCATCGGATGCTGATGACCGACTGGCGCGCCGAGATGTATTTCGGCTCGCCCGAAGTGCTTGTGGCCGCGGTGCATCTCGTCAACGGAACGACGATCCGCCAACAGCCCCAACCGAAGATCACCTATTTCCACATGGTCTTTGACCAGCACGAGATCATTTTCGCCGAAGGTATCCGCACCGAGAGCCTGCATTTGGGGGCCGAGGCCCTTGGACGGCTGGACAAAACGGCCCGCGAGGAAATCCTGGCGCTCTTTCCTGAAGCCGCCTATCGCGAGTCAGAAACCGCCCGCCCCTGCCTGCGCGCCTACGAAAGCGCGCTGGTTCCGGCGGAAAGAAAAACCGGCCTCCGGTCGTCGGCCGCATAGCGCCGCAATACGGCAGGATAAAGCGCGTGCTCCATCGGCAAGAGCCGCGCGGCAAGGCTCTCGGGCGTATCGCTCTTATCAATCGCAATTCGCGCCTGCCCGAGGATCGGCCCGCCATCGAGCTCGGCCGTGACCTCATGCACCGTGCAGCCGTGCTCCGCGTCGCCCGCCTCGAGCGCACGGGCGTAGGTGTGCAGCCCCTTGTAGAGCGGCAGAAGCGAGGGATGGATATTCAGCATCCGCCCCGCCCATTTGCCGGTGAACCCGGGCGTCAGGATCCGCATAAAGCCGGCAAGGCAGACGATCTCGACCCCCGCCTCGCGCAAAACACGATCCAGCTCGGCCTCGAAACCGGCCCGATCCTTGCCGAAGGGGCGATGATCGACCACGGCGGTCGGCACGCCAAGCGCCTCGGCCTTGGCCAGCCCGCCCGCCTCAGGGTCGTTCGACAGAACCAGCACGGGCCGCGCCGGATGATCGCCGGTCATTGATTTGACGAGGGCAACCATGTTGGAGCCGCCCCCGGAAATCAGAATGCCGACGCGGCGGCTCACAAAAGCCGCCCCGTATAGGCGACCCCCTGCCCCTTCACCACCCGGCCGATGGGGCGCACGTCCTCGCCCTCGGCCCGCAGCACATCGGCCAAAGCCTCGGCCCGATCTGCGGCCACGACGGCGATCATGCCAATGCCCGAGTTGAAGGTCTTGAGAAGCTCGGCCTGTTCCATGTTGGCGGTCTCGGCGAGCCAGCGGAACACGCCCGGAAGCTCCCATGACCCAAGGTCGATCTCGGCCCCAAGCCCCTCGGGCAAAACCCGCGGCAGATTCTCGGTGAGGCCGCCACCGGTGATATGCGCAAGCGCATGTACGCCGCCCGCCCGAACCGCCGCCAAAGCCTGCTTCACATAAAGCCGCGTCGGCGTCAGAAGCGCCGCACCAAGGCTTCCCTCGCCAAAGGGCGATGCGGCGTCCCAGCCAAGGCCCGAGAGCTCGACCACCTTACGGACAAAAGAATAACCGTTGGAATGCACCCCCGACGAGGACAGGCCCAAAAGCACGTCCCCTTCTTCAACCCCCGCCGGCAGATCCGCCCCGCGCTCCATCGCGCCCACGGCAAAGCCCGCCAGATCGAAATCGCCCGCGTGATACATCCCCGGCATCTCGGCCGTCTCGCCGCCGATCAGCGCACAACCCGACTGGGCGCAGCCCTCGGCAATGCCTTCGATGATCCGCGCTGCCGCATCCACATCCAGCTTGCCGGTCGCGAAATAATCGAGGAAAAACAGAGGCTCAGCGCCCTGACACACCAGATCGTTCACACACATCGCCACAAGGTCGATGCCGATCGTATCGACGTTCCCTGTATCAATCGCGATCCTGAGCTTGGTGCCAACCCCATCCGTCGCCGCCACCAGAACCGGATCGACATAGCCCGCGCCCTTCAGATCAAAGAGCGCGCCAAAGCCACCCAAGCCCGACATAACTCCCGGCCGCGCCGTCCGCTTGGCCGCAGGCTTGATCCGCTCCACAAGCGCGTTGCCCGCGTCGATATCGACACCCGCATCCGCATAGGTCATCCCGGTCTTGGCGCTCATCTACGTCCCCTCTAGCTGTTGCCGCCCCGATACCGCAACCGAGGCCCGCGTGCCAGTGACAACTTGACCCTCCCCCGCCGCCCAGATAGGCAATCCGCAGGCGGGCCTGTAGCTCAATGGTTAGAGCAGAGCGCTCATAACGCTTTGGTTGGGGGTTCAAGTCCCTCCAGGCCTACCACGCCTTCTTTTGGCGATAAATACTCCGGGGGAGTCGCCCGGAACGGGCGGCGGGGGCAGAGCCCCCTCAGCGCGGGATGACGATCTCGGCCAGAAGCCCGCCCAAAGCCTCGCTCTCCCCCAGGCGCAAACTGCCCCCATGCAGCCGCGCCACATCGGCCACGATGGCCAGCCCAAGGCCCAAGCCCGAGCCACGGTTCTGGTTGCGCGCCGGATCAAGGCGGGTAAAGGGCCGCATCGCCTCTTCACGTCGCGCTTCGGGAATTCCGGGGCCGTTGTCTTCGACAAAAAAGATCACCGTCCGATCGGTCGCCCGCACCCCGACCTTCACTGCAGTGCCATAGCGCAGACCGTTGCCAATCAGATTGTCGAGCGCCCGGCGCAGCGCCATTGGCCGCAGCGGCAAGGAAATCTCACCCTCGGCACGGCTCCCCTCGGCCAAGGCCACCGCCTGCCCGGCCCGCTCGGCATCCCCGATCACCTGCGCCAAGACAGCCGCCGGATCCGCCACCTCCGGCCGGTCAGACGCGTCCTGCCGGCCAAACTCGAGGAAGGCATCGACCAGATGCTGCATATCCTCGACATCCGAAACGAGCGGCCTCGCCTCCTTCTCATCCATCATCGACAGCGCCAAACGCAGGCGCGTCAGGGGCGTCCTGAGATCATGCCCGACACCCGAAAGCATCAGGCTCCGTGTCTGCGCCTGCCGCTCGATCCGAGAGCGCATCTCAAGGAAGGCCGTTCCCGCGGCCCGCACCTCGGTCGCCCCCGAAGGTGTGAAAGGCACTACACGCCCCTTGCCGAACTCCGCCGCCGCCTCGGCCATGCGCTTGATCGGGCGCAACTGGTTGCGCAGGAAGAAAAAGGAAATCAAGGTCAGGAACGCGCCCATCACCAGCATGATGACGATCAGCTGATGAGGATTGCTGGCCGCCACCCGGGTTCGGGCAAAGTTGACACCGACAGGGCCGCGTGCGGTTTGGAGCAGGATCCTGATGCCCCCCCGATCCTCTAGATCAACGACCGCAACCTCTGGAACGGTCTCGAAGATCCTTTTCATCGCAAGGCCCGACAGGTCGTACCAATGCACCACCGGCTGGACCGTGTCTGGATCAGGATCGAAAACGACCCTCATATTCATCGCCCTCGCAAAGGCCAGCGCGAAAGCCCTCGCCTCATTGTCATCTGCGGCCCCGGCGATCCCCACCGCCATATAGGCGAGTTCCTCGGCCACGGTCTCGGTCATCTGCCGCGTGACCCAGTCATAATGCCGCTGGATAAAGACCACCGAAACAATGAGCTGCACCGCCACCACCGGCATCAAAAGGATAAGCGTCGCCCGCCCGTACAGGCTGCGCGGCATGAATTGTTTGAGCCAGGCGAAAAACATACCTAAAGCTAGCCGCGGAACGGATCGGAAGAAAGCGCCATGACTGACGGCAAACGCCCAGACGCAGGAATTCTGCAAGACCTTGGCAACGGCATCGCCCGGGTTCTGGCCCCGAACCCCTCGCCCATGACCTTCTGGGGCACCAACAGCTATCTCTTGGGCGACCGAAGCGTTGCGGTGATCGACCCCGGCCCGGCCAGCCCCGCGCATCTTCAGGCGCTTCTGGCGGCCATTGGCGGCCGGACGGTCACCCATATCCTCGTCACCCACAGCCATGTCGATCATTCCCCCCTTGCCCGCCCCTTGGCCGAGATCACCGGCGCGCCGGTCCTCGCCTTTGGCGACAGCCGCGCCGGCCGCACCGCGGCGATGGACCGGCTGGCCGCGCAGGGGCTCGCGGGCGGCGGCGAGGGGGTCGATTCCGATTTCGCGCCGGATATCCTTCTGGCCGATGGCGCGACGCTTGAGGGCGACGAATGGCGGCTCGAGGCCTTCCATACGCCCGGCCATTTCGGCAATCACCTCTGCCTGCGCCACGGCGACGACCTGTTTTCCGGCGATCACGTGATGGGCTGGGCCACCTCGCTCGTCTCGCCGCCTGATGGCGATCTGACCGACTTCATGGCCTCGACCTGCCGCCTGACCGAGATCGGCGCCGCCCGCGCCCTGCCCGGCCATGGCGATCCGGTTGACGCTCTCGACGCCCGCCTGCGCTGGCTGATCGACCACCGCCTCGGCCGCGAGGCACAGATCCTTGCAGCCCTCGCCTCGGGCCCCTCCACCTGCGAAGCCCTCACCGCCGAGATATATACCGATGTCGCCCCGGCGCTCCTGCCCGCCGCAGCGCGCAACGTCTTTGCCCATCTCGTCGATCTGGTGGGTCGCGGGGTCGTCACTGCGGCCCCGGAGCTCTCTGTTAATGCTACGTTTTCAAGGACTTGAAGAAAAACGCACCGCGCCGCACATTTTTCCCCATAACCCTCTGGACGCCGCACCGACCCATTGCTATACGACCCCCCGTGTTCCGGCGTAGCTCAGCGGTAGAGCAGTTGACTGTTAATCAATTGGTCGTAGGTTCGATCCCTACCGCCGGAGCCAAAAATCCCAATAGGTAGAGCTACTTCGGCATATTCATGAATATGTCGGTTCAAGCCTTTGATCTCGATCGGGCAAAGGGCGGAAAGCGGAGCTGCACGGGGCTGCGGACTAGGCCCCATCCCATCGACGCAACAGCCAATACCATTGCGCCGGATCGGCCTCTATGCGGGCTGACAGGCTGTCGTTGAATGCGCGGGTCATGGTCACAGGGTCGGTGTGGGGAATAGGCGCCTCAAAGGCCACCTCAAAGCGGCCGCCATCGCCAAGGCGTGTCCCGTAGGCGGGAACCATCGGAAGGCCATATTTCAGGGCGAGCTGCGCGGCGGAAATGGATGTCATCGCCGGCAGACCAAGAAACGGTAGCCGCACACCCTCGGCATATTTCTCGTCCAGCAGGATCGAAATGATGCCGCCGCTACAGAGATGCCGCACCATCGCCTTCGTCCCCACCCTGCCGGTCGCAAGGATCGGCTTGCCGCCCGCCTCTATGCCGGCCAAGAGCCTGCGCTGATAATGCGGATTGGTCTGAGGTTTATAGACCGCTCCGCTTTCCAGCTCCCTTGCCTTGAGCACGGCTCGAATGGCCTCCCACTGGCCAAAATGGCCCGAAACGATGATGGCTCCCTTGCCTTGAGCCCGCGCCTCCTCCAGCGCGGCAAGGCCCGGACCCGCGACCTCAAACCTGTCAAGGCGGGTCTGAAACTCGGCGCAGTGGTAAATCTCAAAGAGGGTCTGCCCCATATGGCGACCGATCTCGCGCCTGAGCTTTGCACGCCTGCTGCGCGTCAAGTCGGGGTAGACGCGCAAAAGCTCTCGGTCAACACGCCGTTGGGCGATCGGATACCACCGAAGTAGCCCGCCAACCGCGGTGCCAAGTGCGCGGGAGCGGCGCTCAAAAGAGCGCCAATGCGAGGACACGAGGGCTGACCACAATGGGACATACCTGACGTGATTCCATGTGAATTTGACCAGACGCGTGACCATTGGCTCTATATGGCGAGTGTCGCCTCCAAACCCAATGGATTTTCGTAGGCGAGCCGAATTCTCCTGTCACCGGCTGTGGCATGGCTGCTTCTTTTTTCGCCGCCTTCTAGCCGGGCCAACTGGCCGCCGAATTTCTTGTCGGGCGCGATGGGCTCCTTTATGTTTCCCGAACTCTCAGCAGATTGGTTGATACCTTTATGGAAAGCTTCACGGCGCTCGGTTTTTTTGCCGACGGGTATATGGGGCATACGTCCTATGTCCTCCTGATCCTGTCCTCGCTGATGCGACGCATGTTTTGGCTCCGCGCCTTCTTCATCGCCTCGGCCCTCACCGGCATTTCCTACAGCGTATTCTGGCTGTCAGACCCCGTCGGGGTTTTCTGGGAAAGCCTTCTTCTGATCGTCAACATCACGCAGCTTGTCTTGCTGGCGAGCAAAGACGCTCGCGCCAGCTTTAGTGCGGAGGAGAAGGACTTCATCGAAAGCTGGCTGTCCGGCGGAACACCCTCGTCACGGCGGGCTCTTTTGGATTTGGGCTCTTGGGAAACGCTGGAGGCAGGAACCCAGCTCACGACCCGAGGAGAGCGCCCGCATGATCTGGTATTTCTCTCGCGGGGCGAGGCCATAGTCTCGATCGCCGATCATCGGGTTGCGCGAATCGCGGAAGGGCATTTCATCGGGGACATGTCGCTCTTGGGAGACGAGCTGGCCAGCGCCGACGTCACGCTTGCCACATCCTCGCGCGTCTGGCGCATCAGGCGCAGTCGGTGGATGAAGCCAAAACCAAACAGGCGGAGCTTTTCGGGATCATTGAAGTGGCGCTCGCTCTGTCTTTGCGGGCCAAACTGATTGCCGCCAACGACCGCCTGGTGACGAAAGCCACAGGGGCCGACCTCGATCTCGGGAGCTCGGCCTCCCTCTCCGCCCAAGGGATCTGAGCGGACGAACCCAACACCACTGAGACTGGCCCGAAGCCCTGCACTGACCCCGGCCAATTGCGAAAGGGTATAGATTGCAGCCGATCATGGTGCCAATCCGACCCGCCTTGAGAGTATTATCGCGCCTTGCGGCTTCCGCTTATCCAGAACAACAGCCCCACGATGAAGAACGGGCCACTGATGATCAGATTGGCAATCAGGTCGTTGTCGGGGAACACCGCCCAAGGCCCGATCGCCGCAGCGATAAAAAGGGCACCGCCCAGTCGTTCATAGGTCCAAGCCAAAGTCAGGACCGCGATCAGCACAAGGCTCGGGATGAGATGCATGAAGAGGGCTACGACCAGATCTGAAGCCGAGTAGCCCTGACCAAAAACATCGAGAGCAAAGCTGCTGAGAAACAGGATTCCCAGAATACCGATAACCCGCGGCGCATAGTGAAGGAACCTGTTATCTGCTTGCGTCGGCATAGCGTTTTCCTTTCCGTTGCCGCCATCTCGGGGATGACCCCAACAGGCTAGGCAAAGCGCCAACGGCGTGACAAGTCCGCCAATCGCCACAGCCGATCAGCCTTGAAAAATCAAGCTCAAGCCCCCACCTTAAGGCATGAGATTGCAACTGTTTCCAAGCCTTGGAGCCTAGAATGGACACACGTCGCCTCAATGCCTTCAGCCTCGCGCTTATTGCCGGCTCTTTCCTGTTTTCCGCCGCCGTCTATCTCTGGCTGCCCGATCAGATCCTCAGCCACTGGAACATTGCGGGCGAGGTCGACAGCACCATGAGCAAAACATGGGGCGCCTTTATGATGCCGCTCATCATGCTCGGGCTTTACGGGGTTTTTCGGGTGATCCCCGCACTGTCGCCCAAAGGCTATGGAATTGAGGCCGCAAACAGTGGCTTCGTCGGAATCCGGGTTGCTGTCTTTGCTCTGTTCGCTCTTCTCAACGTTCTTATTCTTCTCGCAGCTCTCGGCGTTCCGATCGCGATGGGAAGTGCGGTCTCAATGGCCGTCGGCGGGTTGTTAGCGGTGCTGGGATGGTTCCTCGACCGCCTGCCCCGCAATTTCTATGTCGGCATCCGCACGCCCTGGACAATCGTCGATGAGGATAACTGGACCCGCACCCATCGTTTGGGCAAATGGCTCTTCATGGCGGCGGGGCTTGTTATGGTCGTAGGCGGCATCATGGGGGCCAACGTCTTTGTCATCGTCGCGGCTGCTCTTGTCGCGGGGCTTGTGCCGATGATCTATTCCTATCTGATCTATCGCCAAGGCCCGGGCAAAGCCTGACTGCGCCACATTTCCGACACATTTCCGCCGCTCAACCGCCCGCTTTGACGGCTAGACTCAATCATAACGCGCATAAGACGCGATGTGGCAGAGGATGCCGAGGTCGGCATGGCACAGGACCCCGATCCAGATCCACAGGCGCCGGCGGCGCAGGACGATTTTCCGAGGGATGATTTGGCTCCCCTCGACGACGACAAGACCCATGACGACGCGCACCCCGTATTTTCGGACTATGCGTCGATCTGACGAGATACGACCGCGGGCAAGGCTACTCCCGCCGGGCCCGCGCCTCTGACAGGCCAGTGGCAGCACGTTCCTCCCCCGATCGCGCCACTGGCCCTTTTTTATGCGCCTGCCTATGCTCAGGCTTATGTCCACGCCCATCACCTCGATCCCCAACCTCGGCCCCGCCACCGCGCGCGAGTTTGCCCGTGCGGGGATCACCACGGCCGAAGAGATTCGCGAGATGGGGGCTGATGCCGCCTATGCCGCGCTTTTGCGCGTCGGCGTCCGTCCGCATTTCATCGGCTATTATGTGATCGTGATGGGGCTGCAGGGGCGCCCGTGGAACGATTGCCAAGGGGCCGAGAAGGCTGCGCTGCGCAAGCGGTTCGACGAGATCAAGGCCGCGGCGCATGATCCGGGGCTGAGCGATCTGGAAGCGGCGCTCGACCAGATCGGGGTGGGCTATAGGCGATAGAAAAACCCGCGCCTTTTGAGGGGCACGGGCTCATGCCTTGTCAGGTCAGTCGTGGCGATTAGCCGACGAGCTCGAGACCCGAGAAGAAAAAGGCGATTTCCTGAGCGGCGGTTTCCGGCGCGTCCGAGCCGTGGACCGAGTTCTCACCGACCGACAGGGCAAACTCGGCGCGGATGGTGCCGGCGGCTGCGTCCTTGGGGTTGGTGGCGCCCATCACTTCGCGGTTCTTGGCAATCGCGCCTTCGCCTTCGAGAACCTGAACGACGACCGGAGCCGAAGCCATGAACTCGCACAGCTCGCCATAGAACGGGCGGGCGGCGTGAACCTCATAGAACTTGCCAGCCTGCTCCATCGACAGCTTGATGCGCTTCTGGGCGACAATGCGCAGACCCGCATCTTCGAACTTGGCGTTGATCTTGCCGGTCAGGTTGCGGTTGGTGGCGTCGGGTTTGATGATCGATAGGGTGCGTTCGATAGCCATGATATGCCTCTTTCGTCTGGGGCAACTGGCCCCGGGGTTGAAAATTGGCGCTGCCCTATCATGGCCCGTGGCGCATGAAAAGCCGCGATTGACGGCCCCGCGCGCATAGGGCATCCCCCGCTCATGTTACGTATCAACGACATTTCCTATTCGGTCGAGGGCCGCCCGCTGCTCGAGCATACCTCGGCGGTAATCCCGACAGGCCACAAGGTCGGCCTTGTCGGGCGCAACGGCACCGGCAAGACCACACTCTTTCGCATCATCCGGGGCGAGCTGACGCTCGACACCGGCTCGATCGAGCTGCCGCGCGGCTGGAAGATCGGCGGCGTGAGCCAGGAGGTTCCCGGCAACGAGGTCTCGCTGATCGACACGGTTCTGGCGGCGGATGTGGAGCGGGCGGCGCTCATGGCCGAGGCCGAACACGCCACCGACGCGCATCGCATCGCCGACATCCAGACCCGCCTTGCCGATATCGACGCTTGGTCGGCCGAGGCACGGGCGGCGGCGATCCTCAAGGGCCTCGGCTTTACCGACGACGAGCAACTTATGCCCTGCTCAGCCTTTTCCGGCGGTTGGCGGATGCGTGTGGCGCTGGCGGCGGTGCTGTTTTCCGAGCCTGACCTGCTCCTCCTCGACGAGCCGACCAACTATCTCGATCTCGAAGGCGCGCTCTGGCTCGAGAACTATCTCACGCGCTATCCCCACACCGTCTTGATCGTCAGCCACGACCGCGAGCTGTTGAACCGCTCGGTGGGCGGCATCCTGCACCTCGAGAACCGCCAGCTCACCTATTACACCGGCGCCTACGACAGCTTCGCCCGGCAACGTGCTGCCAAGATTGCGCTTTTGTCGTCTGCCGCCAAGAAACAAGACGCCCGCCGCGCCCATCTGCAAGCCTTTGTCGATCGCTTCAAGGCCAAGGCGTCGAAGGCCAAACAGGCCCAGAGCCGGGTCAAGATGCTTGAGAAAATGGAGACAATCCGCGTGCCCGAGGATGCGGCGCGGACCGTCTTTACCTTCCCCAGCCCCGAAGAGCTTTCGCCGCCCATCATCGCCACCGAAGACGCGGCCACCGGCTATGGTGACACAATCATCCTGCGGCACATGAACCTGCGAATCGATCAGGACGACAGGATCGCCCTCCTTGGCCGCAACGGCGAAGGAAAATCGACCCTTTCCAAGATGTTGTCTGGAAAACTTGAAGTTATGTCGGGGCGCATGACAGCCTCGTCCAAGCTCAGGATCGGTTTCTTTGCACAGCATCAGGTCGAAGAGTTGCGGGTCGAAGAGACCCCCCTGCAACACCTGATCCGCGTCCGGCCCGAGGAATTGCAGGCCAAGCTCAGGGCACGGCTCGCGGGGTTTGGCCTCATGGCGGCGCAGGTCGAGACCGAGGTCGGCCGGTTGTCCGGCGGGCAAAAGGCGCGTCTGTCGCTCCTTTTGGCGACGATCGACGCGCCGCACCTGCTGATCCTCGACGAGCCGACCAACCACCTCGATATCGAGAGCCGCGAGGCGCTGGTCGAGGCGCTGACCGCCTACACGGGCGCCGTGATCCTCGTCAGCCACGATATGCACCTATTGTCGATGGTGGCCGACCGGCTCTGGTTGGTGAACGGCGGCCGGGTTGCGCCCTATGACGACGATCTGGAAACCTATCACAAGATGCTCTTGGCCAACGACAAGGCCGACGCAAAGGATCAGGGCAAGCAGCCTGCCAAGGTTGCGACGCCCAAGCCCTCCCGCGATGAGATCCTCGCGCTTCGGGCCGAGGTTCGGAAGTGCGAAGAAAGGGTCAACAAGATCAACGAGATGCGCGACAAACTTGCAGCCAAACTCGCGGACCCCGCGCTTTATGAGGATGCGCGGATCGGTGAGCTGGAGACATGGAACCGCAAATATGCCGAGGTGATGGACGGCCTCGAGCGGGCCGAGGCACTTTGGATGGGCGCGCTCGAAAAGCTTGAAGAGGCCGAGAGCCGCTAAGTTTTCCTGGCCCCGCCCTGCCGCCCGTGGCTATGCTGACGCAAACACCTTGATGGACAGATGACCGAACTTCCCGCCCTCATTACAGCGTTCACCACGCTCTTCATCATCATCGACCCGCCGGGTCTGGCGCCGCTGTTTCTTGCGCTTACGCAAGGGATGAGCCCCGCCCAGCGCCGCGCCATCGGCCTGCGCGCCTGCCTGACGGCGGGGGCACTGATGGTCGTGTTCCTGTTCCTTGGTGAGGCGGTCCTGAATTTCATCGGCATCTCGATGCCCGCCTTCCGCATTGCGGGCGGCGTCCTTTTGTTCCTCACCGCGCTCGATATGCTGTTCCAGCGCCGTCAGGCCCGCCGCAAGGAAAGTGCCGACGAAGGCGGGCAGGAGCACCACGATGATCCTTCGGTTTTCCCGCTGGCGATCCCCCTGATCGTCGGCCCCGGCGCGATCACCACGATCATCCTTCTGGCGGGCCAAGCCGAAGGCGCCGCCGATTTCGCGGCCATCGGAGGCGTCATGGCGGCCAACCTCGTATTGGTCTTCGGAACCTTCCTGATCGCCCCCTTTGTCGAGCGGGTGCTCGGCAAGGTCGGGATCAATGTGGTGACACGGCTTCTGGGGATGCTTCTGGCGGCGTTGGCGGTCCAGTTCATCCTCGACGGGCTGCGGTCCTTCGGGTTTGCCTCCTAAGACGTTGCTTTCTCAGCCTTCTTGACCCAGCGCCCGCCATCCTGCGCCCAGTATTGTGCCTCGCAGCCTGCGTTGGTGAGAGCCTTCCACTGGCCCCGCGCCTGATCGAGCGCCGCCTGATCTGCCCCGTCGAAGATCACGCAGACCCTCTCCAACGATTTGACCTCTTCGGCGCTGACATCCGCGCTCTCGACCGCCATCACGCAGACGGCTCCGTTCGGGGCCCCGGCCCCCGAGGTCAGCAGAACCGGCTGCTCCGAATCATGTGGCCCACCAGCGATCCCATGCGGCAAGAACCCCTCCTCCGGCCCGAGCCAGAGCCTTTGGTCGAGCTGGTCGAGAAACTCCGCAGTCCGCCCCCTGACCGCGATCCGCCACCCCGCGCCCAGCGCGCGGCCCAAAAGCTGTGGCAGCGCGGCCTCGAGCGGCGTCTCGGTCAGCTGATAGAAATAGGCGGCTCCCATGGGCATCTTCCGGCTCTTGCGCCCCGATGGGCGGCATTCCCCGCATTGCTATCGGCTGGGGGCGCACTTGGCCAGATTGGAGTTCAACCTCCGCCGCAAATCCGCTAGGTTCGGGGAACAGCATAACAGGCAACACCAGGGGGCAAGAGTGGCGCGATTCGACAGATATATGCTGTCGCAATTGATGATGCTGTTCGGCTTCTTCTCGCTCGTTCTGATCTCGATCTACTGGATCAATTCGGCCGTGCGCCTTTTTGACTGGCTGATAGGCGATGGCCAGACCGTTTGGGTCTTTCTTGAATTCTCCGCCCTGACCCTTCCGGGCGTGATCCGCATCGTCCTGCCGGTCGCTGGTTTCGCGGCGGCTGTTTATGTCACCAACCGGATGAGTTCGGATTCGGAGCTGACCATCGTGCAGGCGACCGGTTTTTCCGCATTCCGGGTCGCCCGACCAGTCATGATGTTTGCCTCGGTGGTTTTGGTGATGATGTTGGTCCTGACCGGCTTGCTCGTTCCCTTGGCCAACCGGGCCTATAGCGAGCGAAGCCTGGAGGTCTCGCAAAACAGCGCGGCGCGGCTTCTGACCGAAGGGCGGTTTCTGAGCCCGGCGGAAGGAATGACCTTCTATTTTCGCGACATGACGCCCTCGGGAGAACTTCTCGACTTGTTTCTGTCGGATCGGCGCGACCCGGCTGAGACCACTACCTATACCGCTGAAAGGGCCTATCTGGTGAAGGGCGATAATGGCCCTCAGCTCATAATGATCGCGGGCCTCGCCCAAAGCCTTACGCATGAGACCAATCGATTGATCGCAACCCGATTTGACGATTTTGTCTATGATATCGGTGCCGTAAGTCCAAAGGAGGAAGAGCGTGCTCTGCGCTCGTCAGAACTGACACTCTTTCAACTGCTGTCGGCAAACTCCGACACCGCGAGCGGCACAAAACGGGTCAAGCAGCTGCGCTATGCACGGGGGCACGGCCTGATCGCTGAATCACTACTGGCCTTTGCAGCCACCGTTGCCGGCTTTTCAGCCCTGATCGTGGGCGGCTTTAGCCGCCTTGGTCTTTTGCGCCAAATCCTCATCGCCATCGGCATCATCGTTTGCATCAAGATTATCGAGGCCGTCATCGCCAATATTATGCGTTTGCAGCCAGAGCTTTGGGCTCTCTACTATATCCCGGCAGTCTTGGGCCTATCGGTTGTTTGGCTGCAACTCTCGATCGCCAGCGCTCCGCAGCTTCTCAGGTTCCAGCTCCCAAGTGCAATCGGAGTGAAGGGATGAAGCTCCACCTTTATTTCGCGCGTCGCTTTCTGGTGCTCTTCGCGGGAATCTTGACGATCTTTCTCATCCTTCAATTCCTTTTCGATCTGATCGAACATCTCAGACTCTTTGGATCCTCCAGCGCCAGCTTTCGTCAGATTTTGTCTCTGACGCTGCTGAATGTGCCGCTCGGGCTCTATAAGCTCTTGCCACTGATCATGATCCTCTCGACGCTTGCCCTTTTCCTGTCGCTTGCCCGCACCTCAGAGCTCGTGGTCACCCGCGGCGCGGGTCGGTCTGCGCTGCGGTCTCTGATGTCGCCAGGGCTGATGGGAATGCTGATTGGCGTTTTGGCCGTTGCTCTGTTCAACCCCATCGCCGCTGGGACGTCCCGCCAATACGGAATTGCCAAGTCGGAACTGACGGGGAGTGGTAATTTCCTCGAACTTTCAGGCGACAGCCTCTGGTTGCGCCAAGGGACAAGCAAGGGACAGACCGTCATTCATGCCTCAAGCGCAAATCATGACGGAACGGTCTTGAACGATGTGACGTTCATCACATTCACCTTTGCCGATGGTCCGGTGCGTCGAGTCAAAGCCGAAACCGCAAGCCTGGTTCTAGGTGCTTGGGAGACGACGAAAGCCAAGGTCTGGCCCCTGACGGCCACCGACAATCCCGAAGTTGACGCCCTCGAATTCGAGACCTTCTCGGTTCCCTCAACAATGACCCCCAGCCAGATCCGCGACAGCTTTGCCTCGCCAAGCTCGATTTCCATCTGGAATCTCCCGGCGTTCATCGAGCAGCTGGCAACCGCCGGCTTCTCGTCGCGGCGGCATGAAGTCTATTTCCAAACCGAACTGGCGCAACCCATCTTCCTTTTGGCGATGCTGCTTATTGGGGCAGGCTTTACGATGCGCCATCAGCGGGGCGGTAGGACCGGAATGATGGTTCTGTCTGCGATCCTTCTCTGCTTTGGCCTCTATTTTCTTCGCAACTTTGCGGCAATACTTGGTGAGAACGGGCAGATCCCCGTTGCCTTGGCGGCCTGGGCGCCACCGTTGGCGGGGATCGGGCTGTCTCTAGGTTTTCTCCTCCACACGGAGGACGGATGATGCGTTTGCTAAGAGCTTTTTTCACTGCGCTCCTGCCTATCCTTGCCGCCCTGCCGCTCGCTGCACAAAACGCAGCGACCCTCGTGGCCGACCAGATTTCTGTTACCTCGTCCGGCGACTTGGAAGCGCGCGGCAATGTCGAGGCATTTTTTGAGGGCACCCGACTTTCCGCTTCGGGGATCGTCTACGATCTCGGCACAGACCGTATTATCATCGAGGGGCCGATCCTGATCCGGCTGGAAGACGGAACGGTCTTTACCGCCGACCAGGCGGATCTTGGTCCACGTCTCGAAAACGGTCTGCTTCTCGGGGCGCGCATGGTTCTGGACCGCCAGCTGCAATTTGCCGCGAACCAAATCGAACGTTCCGAAGGGCGCTACACCGAGTTGAAAAGCGTTGTCGCGACCTCGTGCCAAGTCTGTAGCGGCGTGGCTCCGCTATGGGAGATTCGCGCCGCCAACGTCACTCATGACCAGACAGAGCGCCTTCTTTATTTTTCCGACGCCGTTTTTCGGATCCGCGGAGTCCCTGTGTTTTGGCTCCCGTGGATGCGAATGCCCGATCCGACGCTCAAACGAGCGACGGGCTTTCTGATCCCAAGCCTGCGGTCGACCGATCTTCTCGGGGTCGGTCTCAAGACACCCTATTTCATTCCCATTGGCGACAATCGCGATCTGACGATCACCCCATACATTTCGCCTTTGACCACAACCATCGAAGCTCGGTATCGCCAAGCCTTCCGGACCGGAAAGATCGAGGTCAATGGCGCATTGACCCAAGACCAACTGCGCCCCGGTCAAACGCGGGGCTATTTCTTCACAACCGGTCAGTTTGATTTGCCGCGTGACTATCTGCTGCGCTTTGGCATCCACGCGGCCTCAGACGAGGGCTATCTTCTGGACTACGGCCATTCGGCCGTCGACCGCCTTGGCAACTTCGTCCACTTCTCGCGGTTCCGAGAAGACTTCATTACTCTGGGCCGCTTGACCGCCTATCAGGGTCTGCTGCCGGACATCACGACAGAATCTACCCCACCTGTTCTTGGCAACGCCCGCTTCGAACTCCGGCTTCGCCCCGAGCTGGTGGGTGGGCTCCTGCGCTATGCTGCGGAGATCGAGGGCCATATTCGACCGCTCGAAACCGGAGGCACCTCGCGTGACGTGGCGCGGATCGGGCTTACAGGGATGTGGCAGGATAGCTATCTTTTCGCAGCTGGTGTCATAGCCGAGGCAGATGCGGGGCTGACACTCGACGCCTACAATACGTTTGACGATCCGGCAAACGAGGGATTTCTGGCGCGGGTCCAGCCAAAAGCAATGCTGACCCTCCGCTGGCCGTTGATCCGCAATGCCGCGTCGGGCGGAACCGATGTACTGGAGCCAGTTGCCGCGATTGCGTGGTCTGAAAGTATCGGCGGCACCCCCGTCAACGAAGATGGCACCCGGTCAGAGCTCGACAGTGGCAATCTCTTCGCGCTTTCGCATTTCGCGGGGCAGGATCGTATCGAAACCGGGCCGCGCCTCGCCTTTGGCGGCACATGGACACATAGCGATCCGAACGGCTGGTCAGGGCGGCTGACCGTGGGCCAGATCCGGCGCCTTGAATACCCTGCCGATTTTTCGGCCACTTCGGGCCTTTCGGGTCTTTCGTCCAACTGGCTGATTGCCGGTCAGATTGCGCTGCCTTTAGGACTGACCTTTGATGGACGGGCGCTGCTGAGCGAAGATGGCATCTTCGGCAAATCCGAGGGCCGGATCGGGTGGAGATCAAGAAAGCTGAATCTCTCGGCGGGCTATGTCTGGCTCGACGCTGACCTGGACGAGGATCGCCCTCAAGACATCGCCGAGTGGGCATTTGACTTGGACTACAGGATCAACAGTGTCTGGTCGCTCGATCTCAAGGGGCGCTACGATCTTGCCGCCGACCGCCCCGCTACTGCCGGGGCTACAATCGGCTGGGACAATGAATGCGTCTCGGTCGAGCTTTCGGCCTCGCGCCGTTATGTATATTCCACTACTGTGAGTTCATCGACAGACCTGTCGCTGGAAATCGGCCTCAATGGCTTCTCCGCCGGACGCTCCGGCACGACAACCAGCCGGGCCTGCACGAACTGAGAATGAGGGGCCAATGAACTTGCTGATCCGTCTTATGCTGCTGGCTGCAATGCTGCTGCCGATGAGTGCGGAGGCACAGGGGCAGTTTTCGCCGGCGATCACAGTGAACGACACGGCCATTACGCCCTACGAGATCGAGCAGCGGGCTCTGCTTCTCAAGCTCTTTGGAACCACTGGCGATCTGCAAAAGGCCGCGCGTGACAGCCTGATCGAAGACAGCCTGAAAGACGAGGCGCTCACCCGCGCCAACCTGATCCTCGACGCTGAAAACCTTGGGCGTGCGCTCGACGAGTTCGCCACCCGCACGAATATGCCCTATGACGCCTTCGTGGGTGTACTGTCGCAAAACGGCATCGCCGAAGGAACTCTGCGCGACTACGTTCGGATCAACGCCGCGTGGCGTGAATACATCCGCTCGCGCTATCTCGGCCGCGTCTCGATCACCGAAGCTCAGATTGATCGGGCGCTCGGCCAGACCAATAGCGGCGCCGCGATCGAGGTTCTGATCTCGGAGATCATCATTGCCGCCCCGGCTGGTTTCGAAGCGCAGGCTGCGAGCCGCGCCGAAGCGATTTCGCGCATCCGCACCACCGCCGAATTCGAAGCACAGGCCCAACTGGTCTCGGCCGTGCCCTCGCGCGAAAACGGAGGGCAGCTTGACTGGTTGCCAATCACTAATTTCCCGCCGCAAATGCGCGGCCTGATCCTGTCGCTCACCCCCGGTGAAGTGACCGAGCCGATCCAGATCGACGGGGGTATTGTCCTCTTCCAGATGCGGGCCGTGCGCGAGATCGCGCAGGCCAAACCCGCAGCTTCGCTCGTTGACTACATGGAATACCGGATCCCCGGCGGAGCGTCTGCCGTCGGCAAGGCGCAGGATATCGAGGAATTGGCGGATACCTGTAACGACCTCTACGGCATTGCCAAGGGCGCAAGTGAGCAGGAACTGATCCGCCATACGGCCACCCCGGCGCAGATCCCGACTGATGTTGCGGTTGAACTGGCCAAGCTCGATCCGGGCGAAGCCTCCTATGGGCTTACCCGCGATGACGGTCAGACGCTTCTCTTCCTCATGCTGTGCAGCCGCTCGGTTCAGGTTGACGCCGAGGTTGATCGTGATGCTGTCCGCAACCAGCTGATCGGCCAGCAGCTCAATGGCTATGCCGCAGCTTTGATTGCAGAGCTGCGTGCCGCGGCGACCATCGTCGGCGAATGACGGTCGCGATCTCTTGCGGAGAGCCAGCCGGCATCGGGCCCGAGGTGGCCGCAAAGGCTTGGGCTGCGCTGAAAGATGAGGTTCCGCTTCTGTGGATCGGGGATCCGCGGCATCTGCCGGAAGGAACGCCATGGCAGGCAGTTGACGGACCGGAGGATGCGGCCACGGTCAGCCCCCGTGCCCTGCCGGTCCTCCCCCGCGACTTCGGCTCTCTTGCCACGCCGGGCACCGCCAACCCCGCCCATGCGGCGGGCGTGATCGAAGCCATCGAGGCGGGCGTCGCGCTGGCTCAGGCGGGCCGCGCCTCGGCCATTTGCACCGCGCCGATCCATAAGAAGGCGCTCGCCGATGGGGCGGGCTTTGCCTATCCGGGCCATACCGAGTTTCTCGCGGCCTTGGGAAACGTGGATCAGGTGGTGATGATGCTCGCCTCCAGCCTCCTGAGGGTCGTACCTGCCACCATCCACATCCCCTTGGCCGATGTGCCCGAGGCGCTGACGGCGGCCCTGCTGACCGACACCATCCTCATCACCCACGCCGCCCTGCGCCGCGATTTCGGCATCGACCGCCCGCGCATCGCCGTGGCGGGGCTCAACCCCCACGCGGGCGAAGGCGGGCGTATGGGGCACGAAGAGATCGAGATGATCGCCCCCGTGCTCGAGGCCCTCCGCGCCGAGGGGATCGAGATTTTGGGCCCCTTGCCCGCCGACACGATGTTTCACCCCGCCGCCCGCGCCCGATATGACGCGGCCGTGTGCGCCTATCACGATCAGGCGCTGATCCCGATCAAGACCCTCGATTTCGACGGCGGCGTGAACGTGACCCTCGGCCTGCCCTTCGTGCGCACCTCGCCCGACCACGGCACCGCCTTCGACATCGCGGGCCAAGGAATCGCCAACCCCGCCTCGATGATCGCCGCGATCCGCATGGCGGCCCTGATGGCGGATGCGAGGGCCAAGGCATGAGCCAGATCGACGGGCTCCCCCCGCTGCGCGAGGTGATCGCGACCCATGAGCTGAGCGCCAAGAAGGCGCTGGGGCAGAACTTCCTCCTCGATCTCAACCTCACCGCAAAGATCGCCCGTTCGGCTGGCGACCTTTCCGGCTCGGACATCCTCGAGATCGGCCCCGGCCCCGGCGGCCTGACCCGTGGCCTTCTGGCCGAGGGCGCGCGCAAGGTTCTGGCGATCGAGAAGGACGCCCGCTGCCTGCCCGCGCTGGCCGAAATTGCGGCGGCCTATCCCGGAAGGCTCGAGGTGATTGAAGGCGATGCGCTCAAGGTCGATCCGCTCGACCACCTGACCCCGCCGATCAAGATCGCCGCCAACCTGCCCTACAATGTTGGCACCGAACTTCTGGTGCGCTGGCTCACGCCCAAGGTCTGGCCACCGTTCTGGACCTCGCTCACGCTCATGTTCCAGCGCGAAGTGGCCGAGCGGATCGTCGCCAAACCCGGCTCCAAGGCCTATGGCCGCCTCGCCATCCTCGCCCAATGGCGGACCGAGGCGCGGATCGTCATCGACCTGCCGCCGCAGGCCTTCACCCCGCCGCCCAAGGTCTCGTCGGCCGTGGTGCACCTGACCGCCCTGCCCGCGCCCCGCTTTCCGGCCGATCCGGAGATCCTCAGCCGCACCGTCGCCGCCGCTTTCAACCAGCGGCGTAAGATGCTGCGGGCGGCGCTCAAGGGCGTGGCGCCCGATATCGAGGATCACCTCGCCGCCGCCGGCATCGCACCCACCGAGCGGGCCGAACAGGTGAGCCTCGAGGCCTTCTGTGCGCTGGCACGGTCCCTTGAATCCGGAAAATGAAAAGGGGCTAGGGCGGTCGTTGGTCAGAGTAGCTAAGGACGTCAGCTTTGAGCCCTTATCGTCTGTATTTTACAAACGGTGTCATGCTTGCAACGCGGTCATATAATTTGCGTGCCGCCTTGTTGGTTGTGGTTGTTAGCCAGAAAGTCTGCGCCGCATCGTTTTCGTCGGCATCGGCATAGACCGCTTCAATGAGCGATTGCCCAACACCACCGCCCCTTACGGATGGGTCAACAAATAGGTCTTGCATATAGCAGCGAGGCCCCCAATCTGACGTCGATCGAAGATAGAAATAATGGGTAAAACCAACAAGTTTTCCACCTTGTTCCGCTACGAAACAGAACGGCTCACCCGTTTTGCCTTTTAGAGCATCCCAAACTCGATCAGTGGTCCTGTCCTCAACTTCCCGTTCGTAAAACGCGTTTTAGCCGCACCATAGCATTTGCCATTCGGCCTTGTCGGCTTCCTTAATGCGGCGAATTACTGTCGTTGTCATTTGAAGTACCGTGCGATTGCTGAGGCCAGCAGAGCCTATAAGCTACAAAAGCTCAATGTCTCAAAAGTCCGCAAGGCAGACTTTGGCTGTCAGCGCGGCGGGGGTCTGCTTTCCACCCCAACTACCTCGTCTGACTTCGTCTCCTAGGTGCCCTTCTTATTCCGCGGCAGTCGGCTGATCCGACCCCTCGCCCGAAGCCGCTTCGGGCTTGGGCTTGCGCTGGCGTGGCCGGCGCTGCTTGGGCTGGCTCTCCGGCGTCTCCACGAGGCCGCTGTCGGCCACATCCGGCTGATCGCTGTCGGCCAGTTCCACCTGAGGGCTGCTGTTCGACGCCTCTTCCTGCGCCTTCAGCCGCTCCGAGCGTTCACGGTCGCGCTCGGCCTGACGGCGGCGGTTCTCTTCTTCCTGCTCCTCGCGGGCCTTCTCGACCTCGCGCATCGCCTCGGCGAGCATGCGGGTATAGTGCTCGGCGTGCTGGGCAAAATTCTCGGCGGCCACGCGGTCGTTCGAGAGCTGCGCATCGCGGTGCAGCTGGTTGTATTTGTCGATGATCTGCTGCGGCGTGCCGCGCACTTTGCCATCGGGGCCGGAGCTATCGAAAACCCGGTTGATGATGTTTCCGCCCGTCGGGCGGTTGTTGCGGTTCTTGTTGCCCCGCGACCGTGACTTGGATGATCTCATGAACGCTCTTTCGTTCAGCTGGAACTTTGCGCTTCAGGGGCCCGGCGCTTTTGGCGATGCTGGCGTTCCTACGATTTCTGGCGACTGATCGGGCGAGGCGGTAAGGCCTCTTGCTGCCGATATCTTCGTGTAATCATGCATCTTTCAGCGGAGCAAGTGGAAATTGCCGAAAATCGCTGCAAACTAGGCAAAAAAGGCCAGGTGCGACCGTTTGGCCTGCGTCAGGCGGGCATTCTGGCGCTGACGACACGATCCCTGCCATCAAGATCGGGGATCACCCGTATTTCCTCAAACCCCACAAACCGGAAGAGATCCGCCACCGGCACCCCTTGGGTTGGCCCGATCTCGACCATGAGCCGCCCGCCTGCCCGCAACAAAGGCGGCGCCGCCTCGGCGATGGCGCGATAAGCCATAAGACCATCGGCCCCGTCGGTCAGGGCGCCATAGGGTTCCCAATCGCGGACCTCGGGCGCAAGGCCCGGCATCTCGGAGAGCGCGATATAGGGGGGGTTCGAAACGATGAGATCGAACGGCCCTTCGACCCCGCTGGCCCAGTCCGTCGTCAGGATGGTGGCGCGGCGCGAAAGACCGAGGGAAATGGCATTGGCCCGAGCGACATCACAGGCCGAAGCGGAGATATCCGTGCCAACCCCGATCGCCCCCGGTATCTCGGCCAGTAGCGTCAGCAGAATACAGCCAGATCCGGTGCCAAGATCGAGGATTTTGCCCGCCTGCTCCTGCAAGGCCGCCTCAATGAGAATCTCGGTCTCGGGCCGAGGATCAAGAACGTCAGAGTTCACCGCAAACTCGCGCCCGTAGAATTCCCGCCGCCCGAGAATATGCGAGACCGGCTCGCGCATCAGGCGGCGGTCGATAAAGCCTTCAAAGCGGTTTTCCTCGGTGGGTGTTAAGGCGCGTGAGGCCTCGAGCGTCAGCCGGTCGCGCGCAATCCCCAGCGCCTCGGCCATCAGCGCCCGCGTATCTCCGGCGGCATTCGGGATCTCTGCGGCGACTAGGCGGCGCGTGGCAGCCACGAGGGCGGCCTGAACGCTCATGCCTCCATCTCGGCGAGAAGCGCCGCCTGATGATCGGCAATCAGCGCGTCGATGATTTCGTCGATATCGCCCTGCATGATCTGGTCGAGCTTGTAGAGGGTAAGGTTGATCCGGTGGTCGGTCATGCGCCCTTGCGGGAAATTATAGGTGCGGATGCGCTCGGAACGGTCGCCGGTGCCGACCTGCGCCTTGCGGTCGGCCGAGCGCTCGCCGTGCAACCGCTGGCGCTCGAGATCGAAGAGGCGGGTTTTCAACACCTGCATCGCGATCTCGCGGTTGCGGTGCTGGGATTTCTCCGAGCTTGTCACCACGATGCCGGTCGGCAGGTGGGTGATCCGCACGGCGGAATCGGTGGTGTTGACGTGCTGGCCGCCCGCGCCCGACGAGCGCATCGTGTCGATGCGGATGTCATTCGCTTCGATCTTGACGTCCACATCCTCGGCCTCGGGCAGAACCGCCACGGTCGCCGCCGAGGTATGGATACGCCCGCCGCTTTCCGTTTCAGGCACCCGCTGGACGCGGTGGACGCCGGATTCGAACTTGAGCCGCGCAAAGACCCCCTCGCCCGCGACCCGCGCCACAAGCTCCTTGATGCCGCCAAGCTCGGTCTGCTGCTCTTCGATGATCTCGAACTTCCAGCCGTGCGTCTCGCAATAGCGCTGATACATCCGCAGTAGATCGCCCGCGAAAAGGGCCGCTTCCTCGCCGCCGGTGCCGGGACGGATCTCGATGATCGCGGCGCGGGAATCGGCGGCATCTTTGGGCAGAAGCGCGAGGCGCAC
>RFZI01000161.1 GCA_009920775.1 Paracoccaceae bacterium
TGGGCCCAGCAGCTCTCCTCGATGGATCACGAGGATGACGATCCAGGCACCACCTGGAACCAGCGCGCCCGCGCCGCCAAACCCGAATGGATGAGCCCCCGCATGGCCTGGCGTGCGATCCAGTCGGCCCTGCCGAAAGAGGCGATCATCTCGTCTGACATCGGCAACAACTGCGCCATCGGCAACGCCTACCCCTCCTTCGAGGCGGGCCGCAAATACCTCGCTCCCGGCCTCTTTGGCCCCTGCGGCTATGGCCTGCCCTCGGTCGTCGGCGCCAAGATCGCCTGCCCCGATGTGCCGGTCGTCGGCTTCTCGGGCGACGGCGCCTTCGGCATCGCCGTCACCGAACTCACCGCCATCGGTCGCCCCGAATGGCCCGCCATCGCGCAGATCGTGTTCCGCAACTATCAGTGGGGCGCCGAAAAGCGAAACTCGACCCTCTGGTATGACGACAACTTCGTCGGCACCGAGCTCGACACCCAGGTCTCCTACGCCGGCATCGCCAAGGCCTGCGGCCTGCAAGGCGTCGTCGCCCGCACGATGGACGAGCTGACCGAGGCGCTCCGCAAGGCGATCACCGATCAGATGGAGCACGGCAAGACAACGCTCATCGAAGCGATGATCAACCAGGAACTCGGCGAGCCCTTCCGCCGCGACGCGATGAAAAAGCCCGTCGCCGTCGCGGGGATCAGCCCCGCCGATATGCGCCCGCAGAAGGTATGATCCTCCGGCCCCCTTCTTTTGGCCGGAAATACTCCGGGGGGAGCGGGGGGCTGGCCCCCCGCAAATCCCTTGCCCTTTGATCTGACGCCCCTCCAATCGCTCTGGATGGCCATCGCCCTCTTCGGCGCGGCCTATGTGCGCGGCTACTCGGGCTTCGGCATGGCGGCGCTCGTGGTCTCCTCGGCCTCGCTCGTCACAAACCCGCTGCATTTCGTGCCCGTCGTCCTGATCTGCGACATCCTCCTGACCATCGCCCAAGCCCGCGGCATCCGCCCCGACATCGACTGGCGGCGGGTGCTCTATCTCTTTGGTGGAGCCTTCATCGGGGTTCCCCTCGGCATTTGGGTTCTCGCCGGTATTGGCGTCGATACGGCACGTGCAGCGATCTCGATTTTCATTCTGATCATGTGTGCGATCCTCTGGGCCGGATGGCACATGAGAGAGGCCGCCTCGGGCGCGGCGCATTTCGGCATCGGGATCATCTCGGGCCTGACTAATGGCGCGGCGGTCGGCGGCCTCTCGGTCGCCGCCTTCTTCGCCGCCCAGCCGATCCGCGCGGCCGCGTTTCGCGCCACTCTGATTGCCTATTTCACCCTGCTCGATCTCTGGACCGTGCCGCTCATGGGCACCGCCGGGATGGTCACAGCCGACACGGTGAAGGCCGTGGCCCTCAGTATGCCCATCCTGCTTATCGGCCTCTGGCTCGGCTCGCGCCACTTCTTCAATGCCGCTCCGGAAAATTTCCGCCGCTTTGCCATCCTCCTACTCGCTGTTCTATCGCTCCTCGGGCTTTGGAAGGCGCTGGCATGATCCTCGTCTTCAATGCAGGCTCTTCGTCGCTCAAGGCCGGAGTGTTCGACACCGGCCTATCCCGCCTGATTGCGGGCCAGATCAGCGGGATCGGCGGCACCGGCACGCTGACACTTGGCGCGCACTCCGCCACAGTCACGACCGCCGACCATGCCCACGCGATCGATCTTCTGCTCGCCGAGTTGGAGCGAAAGGGTTTTCCCATAAGCGGCTGTGATGCCGCGGCGCACCGGGTCGTTCATGGGGGGGAGCACCTCAAAGCAGCCCGCCTGATCGACGAAGATACTCTCCGCATTATCCGCTCTTGCACCCCTTTGGCGCCATTGCACATTCCCTCGGCCCTCGCCGGGATCGAGGCCCTTTCCCTCAGAGCGCCCGACCTGCCGCAAAGCGCAAGTTTCGATACAGCTTTCCATGCAGGTCAGTCCGATCTTGCCACGTCCTACGCCCTTCCCGCGGCGATACGCGCCCGCGGCATCCGCCGCTTTGGCTTCCACGGCCTCAGCTATACCGGCCTTGTCGAAAGCTTCGGCTCGGCCCTGCCCAAACGCCTTCTCGCAATCCATCTCGGGGCCGGCGCCAGCCTTTGCGCCATCAGCGACGGAAGATCGGTCGCGACAAGCATGGGCTATTCCCCCGTATCCGGCCCGCCCATGGGAACCCGCTCTGGCGACATCGATGCTGCCGCAGTCCTCCGGCTTGCCACCGAAGACGGAATCGCCGCCACGGAAACCATGCTGAACAGGCAGAGCGGCTTGCTGGGGCTGTCCGGGATCTCTGCTGACATGAAGGCGCTTCTGGCCGACACATCGCCCGCCGCTGCCTTCGCGGTTGATCACTTCTGCTATTGGATCGCCCGCCAAGCCGGCTCGATGATCGCCGCGATGGAGGGGATCGACGCAATCGTCTTTACCGGCGGCATCGGCGAAAACTCGGCCCAAGTCCGCGACAAGATTACAGCGCGGCTTGAATGGCTCGGGAACCTGCCCGTGCATATCGTCAAAGCGGATGAGGAACGCATTATCGCCAAGGAAGCCTTGGCAGTGTTGGCAGGCCGCTAGACCAGCGCCGCGACGACATGGGCAGCCGCGACGATGTCGCTTACCGTCGCACCCCGGCTCAGATCGCAAACCGGCTTGCGGAATCCCTGAAGGAACGGCCCGATCGCCTGCGCTCCGGCCAACTCCTGCATCAGCTTGTAGGCGATGTTGCCAGCATCGAGATTGGGGAAGATCAGGACATTGGCATCGCCGCCCGCAAAGCCCTTTTTCTCGGCAATCGCAGGATTGAGCGCTGCGTCCGCCTGAACCGGCCCCGGAAAGCCCGAAATCTCGGCCGCGCGGCGCACTAGGTCCACCGTTTCGCCCGCGCCGCTGGTTCCGGTCGAGAAGGACAGAAGCGCCACTTTCGGTTCGCCAACGAGCGCGGCAAATGATCGCGCTGAGGCTGTCGCGATGGCCGCCAGCCCTTCGGCATCAGGAGCCACGTTGACCGCACAATCGGCGAACAGAAGCACGCGCCCATCCGGCATCGCCATAAGGAAGAAAGAGGAAGGAAGGGTCACACCCTCGGCCAGCCCAATGCCCATGCCTGCCGCTTCGATAACCCGGCGCGTTGGGCTTCCGGCCCCTGCAATCATTGCGTCTGCGTCGCCCGCAGCCACCATTGCCGCGGCTTGATAGAGCGGCTTGATGAGCAAACGCCGCGCCATCTTTTCGGGCAGCCCACGCGCATCCATCAGCGCCTGAACATGAGAATCAGTCGGCTCGGCGAGGCGCAAAGGGACGACCGCGTCGCCTTTCGCCAGCTCTTCCATCGCCGTTGATATCCGCAGATCAACATATTCGGGGAAAACGATGCGAATTGCTTTGCCACGCGCCTTTTCGGCCATATGGTCTTGGAAAGTCATGCCAGCTCCGGCTCTGCCAAACTGGTTCGACGATGAAGCCGCGACCGGTGCAAGGTCAATGCGAATAAC
>RFZI01000162.1 GCA_009920775.1 Paracoccaceae bacterium
GCGCACGGATCGGCGAACGGAAACTGCTCTACGCCGTCTACGGCGCCTTGGGCAAAACCCTGCTCGAACGTTTCTCAGGCTGGCGGGTCGGCATCGTGACCTCGGACGCGGCGCTGGCGCACACAACGGGCCTGCCCTTCCTGCCCACGGGCGCACCTGTCTCGCATAGCGGCCTGAGGATCACCCTATTCCAGACCGCGCCCCTGCCCTAGATTGGCAGCGCGACCGTCGACTTGATCTCTTCCATCGACAGAAGCGCCGTCACGTTGTGGATCCGCACCTCGGAAATCAGCGCCTGATAGAACTTGTCATAGGCCCGCGCGTTCCGAACCTGCACCTTCAGGATATAGTCGATATCCCCCGCCAGCCGATGCGCCTCAAGCACCTCGGGCCGCGAGCGCACCGCCTCGAGGAATTTCACCTGCCAGTCGGTTTCATGTGCGGACGTGCGGATCAGCACGAAGAAAGTTGCCTCCAACCCCAACGCCTCGGCATCGAGCAGCACTGTCTGCTGCTTGATGACACCCGCCTCTTTCAACTTGCGGATTCGGTTCCAAACCGGCGTTTTCGATGAGCCGACGTTGCTTGCGATCTCGTCGAGCGACTGGCCCGAGTCGCGCTGAAGCTCGATGAGGATTTTCCGGTCGAGGTCATCAATTCGAAACATTCTTGGTCTCTTTCTGGGACTTCATATGGAACAATGTTCCAATATCCCGATATAAATTTAACTGCAAGCGCGAAGGAGCCTCCGATGACCGCACCGTTCAAGCCTCACCTTCTTGCAGCCCAGTCAAGCGATGGGCAGGCGGTTTGGCTCACCGTGGATGATCGCTGGAGCAACGACCGCCGCGAGGCGGAAATCCTAGAAGACGAGGCCCATGCCACGATCCGCCTGATCGACGGGCGGATGCTGTCGCGGCAAGGCCAAAGCGTTCGGCTGGTCGAACTTGAGGCCAGCGCCGACTTCGCCTGATCGCGACCAAGCGGCGCGGGGACAGGCGGCGGCACTTTTCATGACGGGATCAACCGCGTAAGAGGGCGCGGTCAGACCTCTTTCAAAGCGCGAGCCGTTTTCGTGACGAAACCGATGATTGCCAAGACCCCCGCCCTGCCCGATGCACAGACGGTAACGCAGGTGCGCCATTATACCGACCGGCTCTTTGCCTTCCGCGTAACGCGGCCCGCCTCGCTGCGCTTCCGCTCGGGCGAGTTCGTGATGATTGGCCTCATGGGCGACAACGGCAAGCCTCTCTTGCGGGCCTATTCCATCGCCTCGCCTTCGTGGGACGAAGAGCTCGAGTTCTATTCGATCAAGGTGCCGGATGGCCCTCTGACCTCGAAGCTGCAGCACATCAAAGAGGGCGAGGAGATCATCCTGCGCCATCAAAGAGGGCGAGGAGATCATCCTGCGCCCCAAGCCCGTGGGCACGCTCGTCCACGACGCGCTTTTGCCCGGCAAGCGGATCTGGTTCTTTTCCACTGGCACCGGCTTTGCCCCCTTCGCCTCGCTCCTGCGCGATCCGCAGACCTATGAGGATTACGACGAGGTGATCATCACCCACACCTGCCGGACCGTGGCCGAGCTGACCTATGGCCGCGAGATCATCGAGCAGATCCGCACCGACGAGATGCTGGCCGAGCTGATCGGGCCAGAGAACCTCGCCAAGCTGCGCTACTATCCGACGACCACCCGCGAAGAGAGCCCCAAGATGGGCCGGATCACTACGCTGATCGAAAACGGCGAGGTGTTCGCCGACCTCGGCGTGCCGCCGCTCGACCCCGCGAACGACCGCGCCATGGTCTGCGGCAGCCTCGCCTTCAACATCGACGTGAAGGCCCTCCTCGAGAAAGCCGGCCTGCGCGAAGGCGCCAATTCCGATCCGGCCGAGTTTGTGGTGGAAAAGGCTTTTGTGGGAGAGGGTATCTAAACGGACTGAAGTGCCCCTAGATTCCTAGACGCTCTGCTTGGTAATTTTGGGACCCAGGAGAGAGACATATGTCAGCGCCAAATCGGTTCAGCGACGAGTTCAAGAAGGATACAGTCAGCCAGGTTGTGGATGGGGGCTATCCGGTCGCCGAGGTGGCTGAGCGGCTTGGGGAAAGCACCAAGTCAATCTACTCGTGAAGGGCGCGGCTCTCGAAGTCGGGCAAGGCGCATGAACGTGAGGATGAACAATCTGCGGAGATCCGACGTTTAAAGCGGGAACTGGCGCGGGTCACCGAAGAGCGCAACCTCTTAAAAAAAGGGGACCGCGTACTTCGTGCGAGAGTCTCAGTGAGGTACGCGTTCATCGAGGCTCATCGGGTCGAATTTTCGGTACGGGCCATGTGCCGGGTGCTAGGGGTGCATTTCTGGGGCTACTAAGCTTGGCTCAAGGAGCCGCTGAGCCTGCGTACGCAGGAGGATGTGCCCCAGACCTGGGTTATCCGGCAGGCCTGGGCAGACAGCGGCAAAGTCTATGGCTATCGCAAGCTGTTCGATGATCTGCGCAATCATGGTGAGCGGATTTCCGAGAGCCGGATTGCCACTGGCGTCTATAGCTGGGATCACCGCACAGATCGGGTACCGACGGCGCCCTGGCCGCTAAGGCGGGAAGCCGGCCGTTGTGGCTGAGAACAGGCTGGCGCAATGTTTTGAGGCGTCAGCGCCGGACCAGACCTGGGTGACCGACATCACCTACATCCGCACCCATGAGGGCTGGCGTCCGCCATGAGCCTCGCACCGATGGCGGCCACATGGCGAACCTCCGCGTCGTGATCGACCAGTTCTCACGCCGCGTGATCGGCTGGTCAGCCCAATCTAGGATGACGACGGATCTCGCCTTGCAAGCCCTGTTCATGGCAATCTGGCGCCGAAAGCCTTCGGATAGGGTCACGCTCCACTCGGATCTGGGATCACAGTTCACCAGCCGTGAGTGGCAGACTTTCCTCCATCAGCACGATCTCGAGCAGTGTTCTCATAGAACTTGTTTTGCCAGAAGTCCTCACGCATTGCGGGCGTGGTTGCCTTTGGACATCCCAGGTGACGGTGCCAGAAGCAGCCGTGAACGAAGACGGCAGCCCGATATTTATGAAAAAGGAGGTCAGGCCGACCCGGAAGACCCTTTTGGTGCAGTCGATACCGGAACCCGCGGGCATGCAGAGCGCGCCGCAGCAGCAGCTCCGGTTTCGTGTCCTTGCCACGGATGTTGCGGGCCGAAACGCTGCCACCAAAATCGGACCGTCTCGTGACTAACTTCTATACCCCGTTCGTGCAATAGGTCTTCTACATTCCTCAGCGACAGCGGGAACCGGACATAAAGCATCACGGCAAGGCGGATGATCTCTGGACTGATTTTGAAATACTTGAAGGGAGAGCGTTTGGTCATAACCAAACGCTAGTCCGCCCCCTGCCCTG
>RFZI01000163.1 GCA_009920775.1 Paracoccaceae bacterium
GGCCTTAGCGACCACGCTTGTTGTCGTCGAGGTCTTCGAAGTCGGCATCGAGGATGTCGTCTTCCGACCCGGCGTCGCCGCCCTGCTCGCCTTCTTCCTGGCTGGACTTGTAGATGGCTTCGCCCAGCTTCATGGCGGCTTCGGTCACGTTCTGGATGCCCGAGCGGATCTTGTCGGGGTTGTCGCCTTCAAGCTCGTCCTTGAGGGCGGCAATCGCCAGCTCGATCGCTTCGATGGTGGTCGGGTCGACCTTGTCGCCGTGCTCTTCCATCGACTTTTCGGTCGAGTGGATGAGGCTTTCGGCGTGGTTCTTGGCTTCGACCAGTTCCTTGCGCTTCTTGTCCTCTTCGGCGTGCTCTTCGGCGTCGCGGACCATCTTTTCGATGTCCTCGTCCGAAAGGCCGCCCGAGGCCTGAATGGTGATCTTCTGCTCTTTGCCGGTGCCTTTGTCCTTGGCCGAAACCGAGACAATGCCGTTGGCGTCGATGTCGAAGGTCACTTCGATCTGGGGCATACCGCGCGGAGCCGGCGGGATCTGCTCGAGGTTGAATTGGCCGAGGAGCTTGTTGTCGGCGGCCATTTCACGCTCGCCCTGGAAGACGCGGATCGTCACGGCCGACTGGTTGTCTTCGGCGGTCGAGAAGACCTGAGATTTCTTGGTCGGGATCGTGGTGTTGCGGTCGATCAGGCGGGTGAAGACGCCGCCGAGGGTCTCGATGCCCAGGGACAGCGGGGTCACGTCGAGAAGAACAACGTCCTTCACATCGCCCTGAAGAACACCGGCCTGAATCGCGGCACCCATGGCGACAACCTCATCGGGGTTAACGCCCTTGTGCGGCTCTTTGCCGAAGAACTTGGTCACTTCCTCGATGACCTTCGGCATACGGGTCATACCGCCGACGAGAACGACCTCGTCGATATCCGAAGTGGAAAGGCCCGCATCCTTCAGCGCGTCTTTGCAGGGCTTGATCGACTTCTTGATCAGGTCGTCCACAAGGCTCTCGAGCTTGGCGCGGGTGAGCTTCATCACCATGTGCAGCGGCTGGCCGTTGGCGCCCATCGAGATGAACGGCTGGTTGATTTCGGTCTGCGTCGAGGACGACAGCTCGATCTTGGCCTTCTCGGCAGCTTCCTTGAGGCGCTGGAGGGCCATCTTGTCTTTGGTCAGATCGACGGCGTGCTCCTTTTTGAACTCCTCCGCGAGGTAGTTCACGATCCGCATATCGAAATCTTCACCGCCGAGGAATGTATCGCCGTTGGTGGATTTCACCTCGAAGAGGCCATCGTCGATCTCGAGGATGGTCACGTCGAAGGTGCCGCCGCCAAGGTCATAGACGGCGATGGTGCGGGTTTCTTTCTTGTCGAGGCCATAGGCCAGCGCGGCAGCGGTCGGCTCGTTGATGATCCGCAGAACCTCGAGGCCAGCGATCTTGCCGGCGTCTTTGGTGGCCTGACGCTGGGCGTCGTTGAAATAGGCGGGAACGGTAATAACGGCCTGGGTCACGTCTTCGCCGAGATACGACTCAGCGGTTTCCTTCATCTTCTGCAGGATGAAGGCGGAAATCTGCGATGGGCTGTAGCGCTCGCCGCGGGCCTCAACCCAAGCGTCGCCATTGCCGCCGTCGATGATCGAATAGGGGACGAGCTTCTTGTCTTTCTGGACTTCGGCATCGGTCGTGCGGCGGCCGATGAGGCGCTTGACCGCGAAGATGGTGTTGTCGGGGTTGGTGACAGCCTGACGCTTGGCCGGCTGGCCGACGAGGCGCTCTTGCTCGGTGAAGGCGACGATCGACGGCGTGGTGCGGGCACCTTCCGAGTTCTCGATCACGCGCGGCTTGGAGCCATCCATGATGGCGACGCAGGAGTTGGTTGTCCCGAGGTCAATCCCGATGACTTTTCCCATTTTCAAAACCCTTTCGTTAGGCGGTTTGAGCGGCCTTGGCCCCGTAGGCACCTTGGCCTTTGTGGATGAGGAAGCAGGGGCATTCCCTGCTGATCAAGCGGTATATAGGGGGCGGTTTTGGTGCCTGCAACGGGTAGGAGTAGGGGAAATGCGCCAAATTCGCCGCTTCCTGTCGCGAGATTTGCTCAAGTCGCCCCCAAAGCTATGCCCTTGGTTGGAATCGCAAATCCGCTAGCTTCAGGTGCCGGCGCCCCAGCTCGCCGACGCACGCTGCCGCGTAAAGAATTCGAGCATCAGGCCGATGACCAGCAATGTCAGCGAGAGATAGAGCGGATAGGTCATCGAGGTGAAATGCGGGGTATAGTTGATGAAGATATATCCGCGGGCTTGATCGACCGAGTGAAACAGCGGGTTCCAGCTGAAAACGGCAAGGAGAGAGCCGGGCAAAGTATTCGCAACAAACATCTTGCCCGAGGTGATCATGTTGGCTCTGAGATAGACCATTCTGAGAATTGGAACGAGCCGTGGCGCCCAAGGTTTGACCGCCAGAAAGATAATTCCAACCGCCACACCAGAAAACCAAGCCATCAACAACGCACCGAGCGCGCCAATGGGTTTGTCGATGGTGATTGGCGTGACAAGGGCGTGGTAGCAAAATAGGATCATACCGAGTGACAGCACCTGCTGATAGAGCGAGGCAATCGCTGCGGCGCTGATTGTAATGAATGAATTGAGGGGCGCATGCTGCAACATCGAGGATGTGGCGGAGGGCGCCCCCATCACCGCCGAAACGGTGCGGTTGTGGGTCATGTATAGAAAGACGCCGGACATCAGATAGAGGAGAAAATCCCCACGGATCTTGGCTGTCCTGAGGCCAAAGACCTGAAAGATCATAAAGAACATCAGGGTCATCAGCGCGCCTTGCAGTGCGATGAGGATTAGCCCCAGCACAGCACTACGATGACTCTTGCGAATTTCCCTTACCACGCTGTGATAGATCAACTCGATCATGCCAAAGGCGATCGAAAGGGTTGATCTTGTGGTTGTCGCCCGAAACATTGGCTGCCGCCCTCATGGTCTGATCTGACCGTGCCTTATGACGAATTTCTTGCCGTTCGCCTTCCGCGCCAGCATAAGGAGGCGGCCCTTTCATTTCAACACTGGCGGCAAGACGTAACGGAGCCTTCGCATGGACCTTCAAAAACTTACACTCGTGATGCGCCGGCTTGCGCTGGAAGCGGGCGACAAGATCATGGAGATCTATGCCGCCGAGGATTTCGAGGTTCGCTCCAAGAGCGATCAAAGCCCGGTGACCGAGGCCGACGAAGCGGCGGATGCAATCATTTCGGCAGGTTTGCGCGCGGAGTTTCCCGAGCTGCCGCTTGTCACTGAAGAACAGGCAGCCTCGCATGATATCGAGGCCAAGACCTTTCTCATCGTCGATCCTCTCGATGGAACCAAGGAATTCGTCCAGCGGCGCGGCGATT
>RFZI01000164.1 GCA_009920775.1 Paracoccaceae bacterium
CACCGATGGCTGCACCGATGACATGGAGATCCTCAAGAAGGCCCGCGATGTCCTGATGAACGCCAAGCAACACTGGCTGTCGATGGACTATGGCACGACCGACAAGCTCTCTTCGGGCGAGTGGGTGGCCTCGGTCAACTGGAACGGCTCGAACTTCCGGGCCCGTCTGGCCAACCCGGACGTCGTCTACGGCTATCCGATTGAAGGCTATCCGCTGTGGATGGACTCGGTCGGTGTTCTGGCCGACGCCAAGAACGTCGAAAACGCCAAGCTCTTCCAGAACTTCATCATGGATCCGGAAAACGCGGCGATGATCTCGGCCTTCGCGCGTTATTCGAACGGCATCACGGGCTCGGACGCCTATATGCCCGAAGACATGAAGACCGCGCCGGAGATCAACCCGCCGGCCGAGCTGGCCGCTAAGGGCAAATTCGCCCCGGCCTGTCCGAAGCCGGTGCAGGATATCCACACCGCGATCTGGACCGAACTCCAGAAATAAGCATAAAGCCGGGGCCAGCCAGTCTGGGCCCGGTTTCTTTTGACAAGAGAAAGGGCAGTGCGGTCTCGGATTGGGAGAGCAAGCGCTAGCGGTGCGAAGTCCAAATTTTGGATAATGGCGGTGCTGGCAGACTAATTCGAACTAGTCTCTGTTTCCCCGCAAATGCGCGAACCTATGCGGAACAAAGGAGGTGCCACTCGGCGAGAGCGGTGGCGCGGTTCAGCTTGAAGTTCTGGCGTGAGTGGAGGTGGCGTTCCTGATTGAAGTGGTTTGAGACTGAGGCGTGAACGGCGGCGAACTTTTGAAGCGTTCGCATCCGCCTAAAACGGAGCATCGCCCGTTCTCGCCTTCGAAATGGTAGGTGCGAGTTCTCTGCTCGGTTGTTCAGCCAGCGGTCCGTTTCCTGACGTTTTGTTGCGCCAATCTCCTTCAGGGCAGCTCGATAAGATCGAAGTCGATCAGTGACGATCGCCTCCGGGCGACCATGCTTTCTCATCGTTTTCTTGAGGAATTTCAATGCGACTTTCTTGTCCCGGGTCTTCGTGACAAAGCTTTCCAGAAGCTCGCCTTCATGATCGACGGCCCGCCAGAGGTAGTGCCGCTCACCATTGATCTTCACGAAAACCTCGTCAAGATGCCACTTCCAATGGCACGTTCTCAGCCCCTCGATCCGGCGCTTGCGGATCTCGTTCGCGAACATCAGGCCGAAACGATGCCACCAGAACCGCACAGTTTCATGGCTCACGTCGACGCCGCGCTCGTGGAGCAGGTCTTCGACATTCCTGAGCGAAAGCGGGAACCGCACATAGAGCATGACAGCCAAGCGGATGATCTCGAGGCTCGTTTTGAAGTACTTGAAAGGGGAGCGCTTGGTCATAACCAAACGCTAGTCCGCCCCCTGCCCTGTCTCTAGCAAAGTTCCTCTGACAAAGCCCGCGTCTGTACTGTCACACGTTCTTCCTCATGCCGATGCGTCCCAGACCGTGCGGCCGCCGCAGATCGTGCGCGCGACGGACATTGCGCCGATCTTATCGGGGGGCACCTCCTCGATATCCCCGTCAAGGATGACGACATCGGCCAGATAGCCCGGCCGCAGCATTCCTTTGCGATCTTCCGTATGTTCGGCATAGGCGCCGCCGATCGTATAGGCCGCCAGCACTTCGCGCAGGCTCAGCCGTTCGTCCTGAGCGCCCTTGTAAGGCTGGCGCGTCACCGCCGCCTGGATGCTGCGTAGCGGGTTCACGTCGGCCACGGGCCAGTCCGAAGCAAAGACGACATGCGCCCCGGCCTCGGCCAATGTGCGGGTCAGGTAGGCGTCGCACCAGCGGTCGCGCCCGATCTTGTCGAGCGTGGGAAACATCGGGAAATCCAGCGCTCCGGGGGGATGTGACGGCTGCACCGACGCGACCACGCCCAGTTCGGCCAGCCGAGGGACATCGGCAATGTCAATCAGTTCGATATGCTCGATCCGGTTGCGGCGGTCACGCGGACCATGGGCGCGATGCGCGGCCTCATAGCCATCAAGCACCCGGCGCACCGCCCCGTCGCCGATGGCGTGCACCGCGATCTGCAGGCCGAGCCGGTCGGCCTCGATGCATATCTCGGCGAAACGCTCCGGCGAATGCAGCGGTTCGCCGCGCCAGCCGGGCTGGTCGGGGTAGTCGTTGATCATCACCGCCGTGCCGCTGTCAATGACGCCGTCCATGAACATCTTGACGAAGCCCGACCGCAACCAATCATCGTTGAAATCTGCGCTTATTGCGCTGGCTTCAGCAAGGTCCTCGGGGCTACGGTGGTTGCGGTAATGGAAGGGCACGCGCACCCGCGCGGTCAACCGGCCCTGGCGGCGCAATTCGTCCAGCACCTCGAGAGTATAGCGGTTGCCATCCATGTTCACGAGGCTAGTGAAGCCGTTGCGCGCGCAATGGGCGAGGCCCGCCGCCATGGCCGGCAGATCGGCCAGCATCTCCTCCAGAGTCGGCTTCGGGTCAGGGTCGGCACCGGTGGCAATGCCGGCCATTATGCGGTGTTCGCCCGCCAGCCGAAGCACGGGGGCCTTGGCCTCGAATTCGCGCAGCTCTCCGGTGGCGAGACCGTCCTCTCCCATGACGATCTCGTTGCCCGGCGTCACCTCGGCGCCGTGCAGGATCCCCGCCTCCTCAAGCCCGCGCGTGTTGGCCCAGGCGGTGTGGTGATCAGCCGCGAGAAGGATCACAGGGCGGTCGGGCAGGATCGCATCTAGATCGTGACGAGTGAGCGAGCGGTCATAGATGCCATAGTCACAACCCTGACCCACGATGACGCGTCGGTCTAGATTGGCGGTGGCATAATCCAGCAGCGCCTTGCGCAGCTGATCGGGCCCCTTCACACCAAGAAGCTGCAGATGCGACAGTTCGGAGCCACCCATGAACAAGTGCAGATGGCTTTCGAAGAACCCCGGCAGCACTGTCGCACCGCCTGCATCGATCACCGCGCAGCCCGGTCCGGCTAGCGCTGCGATCTGGTTTTCGTCGCCCACGGCCAGCACCCGCTCACCCGCCAGGGCGACTGCCCCGGCATCGGGTCTGTCTGGGTCCATGGTCAAAACACGAGCGTTGGTAATGATAACGGTCGCAGACTTAGTCATGCTTGGGCTCCGTATATGCTGGCAGTCAATCTAGCTGCGCGTTCATTGGCCGTCCATTATTATGATCAAAAAACCAATCAGGTGGACTATACTGATTTTTCGACCAATCCCCGGCCTGCGCGGCGCATCTTCCCGCCTTATGGACGACCGGGGCCCATCTTAGGGTAAGTTCATTTGACAAGACCCCGGTGGGCACTGACGTCAGACAAGCCGCGAACTACCGCACGAAGATGATGCTTGGAGGGACAGGATCCTTAACGTCCCG
>RFZI01000165.1 GCA_009920775.1 Paracoccaceae bacterium
ATGATCGCCCGCAACCGGCATATCCTGACGCTCTGCAAAGGGTTCGAGCCGGTGATGTATGAGGTTGCGAGGGTCGTCTAAACGCAATCTAGTGGCGAAAACCTCTCGCCACGAGATGCCGCGCGATGCCTCAATTTGATGATCTGTATTCGGTCTCCCTAGAGGCCGCGATCGTTCTGCTCGGCATAGCCTACTTCGGGCAACGGCTGTTCCGATGGTGGTCTCGCTGGCGAGAAGGGCGGGCGCCTTGGATCGCCGTCGACGGTTCCAACGTCCTCTATTGGCAAGACGAGATCCCATCCCTGCAAACGGTTCGCGAGGTTGTCGATGCCTTGAAACGACGGGGCATGAGGCCGGTTGTGTGGTTCGATGCCAACGTTGGCTATCTTGTTGGCGACCGCTATCTGGGTCCGGTCCCTCTTGCCAAGTCTCTCGGGCTTTCGGAGCGGCAGGTCATCGTTGCACCCAAAGGCACGCCAGCTGACCCTTTGGTGATCGAGGGCGCCCGCCTCTTGAAATCACGGATCGTCAGCAACGACCGTTTTCGGGATTGGCAGGATCAATATCCCGCGGTGCGTGAAGCAATGCGCTTTCTGCGTGGCTCGATCGAAAACGGCGCACTGAGGCTGGACGAGTAAACTACCGCCCCCGCCGCTTCACATTCCCGCCCCGCTGGCCCGGACGCCCTGCCGTTGAGCGGCCAGACGCCTTCCTTGCCCCTTCGACAGCCTCATCGACAGCCGTTTGCCGGGCCAGAGGATCGTCGGATATCACGAGGTCCACCGTTTCCAGCCGCTTGATCTCGTCCCTGATCCGGGCCGCTTCCTCAAATTCAAGGTTTTCCGCCGCTTTCCGCATATCCGTGCGCAGGCCATCTAGAACGGCCTCGAGGTTGGCGCCATGCAGGGGCTTGTCGATCTTGGCCGTGACGCGGGCCTGATCTGTATCGCCCTTGTAGAGGCCCGAGAGGATATCCTCGACGTTCTTCTTGACCGTGGCGGGTGTGATGCCGTGCGCCTCGTTATAGGCGATCTGCTTGGCGCGGCGGCGCTCGGTTTCGCCAATGGCGCGCTCCATCGAGCCGGTCATCCGGTCGGCATACATGATGACGCGGCCTTCGGCGTTGCGGGCGGCGCGGCCGATGGTCTGGACGAGCGAGGTTTCGGACCGCAGGAAGCCTTCCTTGTCGGCATCGAGAATGGCGACGAGGCCGCATTCGGGGATGTCGAGGCCTTCGCGCAAGAGGTTGATCCCCACCAGCACATCGAAGGCACCCAAGCGCAGGTCGCGCAGAATTTCGATGCGCTCCAGCGTGTCGATATCCGAATGCATATAGCGCACGCGGATGCCTTGCTCGTGCATGTATTCGGTGAGGTCTTCGGCCATCCGCTTGGTGAGCGTGGTGACAAGCGTGCGGAAACCTTTGGCCGCGACCTTGCGCACCTCGTCCAAAAGGTCGTCGACCTGCATCTCAACGGGCCGGATCTCGACCTGAGGATCAATTAGGCCGGTGGGGCGGATCACCTGTTCGGTGAACACGCCGCCGGTCTCGCCCAATTCCCATGCCGCGGGCGTGGCCGAGACGAACACTGACTGGGGCCGCATCGCGTCCCATTCCTCGAACTTGAGCGGGCGGTTGTCCATGCAGGAGGGCAGGCGGAAGCCGTGCTCGGCCAAAGTGAATTTGCGCCGATAGTCGCCGCGATACATCCCGCCGATCTGCGGCACCGAGACGTGGCTTTCGTCGGCAAAGACGATGGCGTTGTCGGGGATAAATTCAAAGAGGGTGGGCGGCGGCTCGCCGGGGGCGCGGCCGGTGAGATAGCGGGAATAGTTCTCGATCCCCGCGCAAGAGCCGGTCGCCTCCATCATCTCGAGATCGAAATTCGTCCGCTGTTCGAGCCGCTGCGCTTCAAGGAGCTTGCCCTCGCCCACGAGTTGCTCGAGCCGCTTGCGGAGCTCTTCGCGGATGCCCTTGATCGCCTGCTGCAAGGTAGGGCGCGGGGTGACATAGTGGGAATTTGCGTAAACGCGGATCTTTTCGAAACTGTCGGTCTTTTGCCCCGTGAGCGGATCAAACTCGGTGATGCTCTCAAGCTCTTCGCCAAAGAACGACAGCCGCCACGCGCGATCCTCAAGGTGGGCGGGCCAGACCTCGAGGCTATCGCCCCGCACGCGGAACGATCCACGGGCAAAGGCCTGATCGTTGCGGCGATAGGCTTGGGCCACGAGATCGGCCATGACCTGCCGCTGGTCATACATCTTGCCGACAAACAGATCCTGCGTCATCGCCGAATAGGTCTCGACCGAGCCGATGCCATAGATGCACGACACCGAGGCCACGATGATCACATCGTCCCGCTCCAGCAGCGCGCGGGTGGCCGAGTGGCGCATCCGGTCGATCTGTTCGTTGATCTGGGATTCCTTCTCGATATAGGTGTCTGAGCGCGGCACATAGGCTTCGGGCTGATAGTAGTCGTAGTAGCTGACGAAATACTCGACCGCGTTTTCGGGAAAGAAGCCTTTGAATTCGCCGTAAAGCTGGGCGGCGAGGGTCTTGTTGGGGGCTAGGATGATCGCGGGGCGCTGCGTCTCTTCGATGATCTTGGCCATCGTGAATGTCTTGCCGGTGCCGGTCGCACCCAGAAGAACCTGACTGCGCTCGCCCTCTGCGATGCCCGTTGTCAACTCGGCTATGGCGGTCGGCTGATCGCCCGCCGGCTGAAACTCGGTGTGCAGGATGAAACTTTTGCCGCCCTCGAGCTTGTCGCGGCGATGTGGCGTCTGCTGCACCATCGGCATCTGGTCGGGGCGGTTGTTGTGCATCAGGGATCTCCGGCAGGCCCTATAGAATTGTACGCAATTTGTTCCGGTTCAAGCCCCGCAAGAATTTGGCGCTGGGGAACTTGCACAAGGCCCTTGTTTTCTGGATAAGAGGGCAGAGTTTCGGAGGCTGAAATGCGCGCAAGAATCTACCGCCCTGCCAAGACCGCCATGTCCTCGGGCATGGCCAAGACCCAGCAGTGGGTTCTGGAATACGCGCCCGCCTCGGCCCGCGAAATTGATCCGCTGATGGGCTGGACCTCGTCGGACGACACCCAGAGCCAGGTCAAGCTGCGGTTCGACAGCAAGGAAGCCGCGCTCGACTATGCGGCCGACAAAGGCATCGAAGTGGTCGTGCTTGAGCCCAAGACGCGCAAACCCAACCTGCGCCCCATGGGCTATGGCGAGAATTTCGCCACCAGCCGCCGCGGACCCTGGACCCACTGATCCGCTTTCGCTTGCGCCCGGTGGCATCGGCTGGCTAAACAGCCTCAGCGGTCCCGTAGCTCAACTGGATAGAGCAGCTGACTTCTAATC
>RFZI01000166.1 GCA_009920775.1 Paracoccaceae bacterium
ACCTTCCTGCCCTCGCCCATGGCGACGGCGACGGCCATGTATCATACCGGCGTCAATACGTTGCACGGGGTGCGCCGTGGCGGTTCGCAAAGGGTCGAGACGGTGCGCGGCGGGCGCCAGCGGCGCCTGCATAAGGCTTTCTTGCGCTACCACGATCCCGAGAACTGGCCGCTTCTGCGCGATGCCTTGAAATCCATGGGCCGCGCCGACCTGATCGGTCCGCGCCCCAATCAGCTCGTGCCTGCCTATCAGCCTGTCGGAACAGGGCAGGGGGACGGCAAGAAGCGCCCCTCGCGCCCCAATTCCCGGCCGATGAAATTTACCACCAAGGGCGTGCCCTTTCCGAAGAAATAGGCTTCGGGTCGGATCAGGCTTTGCCGTCTGACGGCTGAGCCACGGGGGCCACGCGCTGCAGGACAGCGGCAAAAAAGCCGTCGGTCTCATGGCGGGCGGGCGTGAGCGAGAGGGTGTCGCCCCCGACAGCTTCGGCCAGTTCCGGCGCGGCCTCGCCCATGGGCACGAGCCGGAAGGCCGGATTGGCGGCAAGGAAGGCCGTCACCTGATCTTCGTTTTCATCGGGCAAGAGCGAACAGGTCGCATAGACCAGCCGCCCGCCGGGTTTCACCAGCCGCGCGGCGCTGGCGAGGATGCGGGCCTGCAGGGCCACGAGGTTGGCGAGCCCGTCCTCTCCGGTCTCGCGCCAGCGGGCATCGGGATTGCGCCGCCAGGTTCCGGTGCCGCTGCAGGGGGCGTCGATCAACACTCGATCAAAGCTGAGCTTGTGGCGCTTGACCCAGCGATCGGTCTCACTTGCCAGAACCCGAACCTCGGTATTGTGGACGCCCGCATTGCGCAGCCGCTCGGCGCAGCGTTTCACGCGGGCCTCGTTCACATCGCAGGCGACGATCCGGCCGCGATTGTTCATCTGCGAGGCGATGGCCAGAGTCTTGCCGCCCGCGCCGGCGCAGAAATCGACGACCCGCTCGCCGGGCTGCGCATCGAGAAGCGCGGCGACAAGTTGGGAGCCTTCGTCCTGAATTTCGACCTCGCCAGTCTTGAGCCACGGCAGGCGGGCCAGAGATAGGCGTTCGGGCAAGCGGATGCCCTGCGGCGCGAGCGCGGTGGCCTCGGCGTCTAGGCCAAGCTCTTTGAGGCCGCGCAGCACAGAGGCGCGTGACGCCTTGATCTGGTTGACCCGCAGATCGAGCGAGGGGGCCGCAAGGGTCGCCGCCATCTCGGCCCCGAAGGCCGCGCCAAAGCGCCGCCGAAGGGGCGCGACCGCCCAATGCGGACATTCGAGGCGCACCTCTTCGGGCATCTCGGGGTGATCGAGCGAGCCGCCCTGCAAGGCCCTAGCCAGAGCTGCTTCGCGCTCGGTCAGGGCAGCGGGGGCGAATTTCGCGCCGCTAAACAGACGCTGCATCTGCTCAAGCGTCCGTGCCTCGGCCAACACCAGCCACGCGACCAGCCGGTTGCGCGGGTTGCCACTGCTCCCCAGCCGGTTCAGCCACCAGCCGAGCCGCGCCCGATGCCGCAGAAGATCGTAGAGGAGTTCCATGATCGCCCCCCGGTCCCGGTCGCTGAAATGGCGATGGGCCCGGAAATAGGCGGAGGTTACAGCATCCGCGGGCCGCGGTGTGCTTTCGACCTCGCTCAAGAGATCTAGGGTGGCTTGCAAGAGGGGGGCAGGGATCACGGCAGGAGGCTTTGGCTAGAAACGCCCACAAAGGGCAGGCGCGAAGGGTAGTCCTAGACGCTATGCCCACCCGTTGTCCAGCCGCCAGTGGCGACTTGCGACAGGGCCATCGTTGGATCCGGCGAGGCCTCCGGTCGGCGCAGCTGGAGGGCCAAGCGCTCTTCCTCGAAATCTTCAAACGTCACCCATGCGGCCTCAGCGACAGGTTTGGTCTGCTCTATTTTCCATTGTGAAGGGTGCGGCAACGCAGACTGGCGACCTAATCAGACCTAGGCCGTTAAAAACAGCGCAACCTATGTTCTATGCAGGTGAGAAGCCTAGCCTTCGATGGCGTCCGCCTGGCTTGGGTCATAATTCTTATATTGGGCATCAAAGAGGTCTTTGAACTTGCCGCCCATCGCCATCAACTCGTCAAAGCTACCGCGCTCGACCACTTCACCGCTTTCAACATAGCAGATTTGGTCTGCGTCCAACACTGTGGAGAGCCGGTGGGCGATAATGATCGTGGTGCGCTTGTTCGAGATCGTCTCGATCGCCGCCTTGACGCTTGCTTCGGAGAGGCTGTCGAGCGCACTGGTGGCTTCGTCCAAAAGCAGGATCGGTGCATCGCGCAGGATGGCGCGGGCAATCGAAAGACGCTGCCTTTGCCCCCCTGATAGGGCCGATCCGTTTTCTCCAATCCGAGCACGGTAACCCTTTGGCAGCGACATGATGAAGTCATGCGCGTTGGCCACTTTCGCCGCAGTCTCGATCTCTTCGTCAGTGGCGTCGGGTTTCGCCATAAGAAGATTTTCACGAACCGTTCCAGAAAACAGAAAGGTATCCTGCCCGACAAACGCGATGTTTTCGCGCAGGGATCGGAAGGTAATGGTTTTCAAATCCTGACCGTCGACGCGCACCGCACCGGTTTTCGGATCATAGAGGCGCAGGATCAGGTTCATGATTGATGATTTGCCGCCGCCCGATGGTCCGACCAGTGCGGTTGTCTTGCCGGCCGCGAACGTCACTGAAAGATTCTGCAGGACCGGTGTGTCGCCAACGTAGGTGAAGCCAACCTCGTCGAAGGCGATTTCACCGTCCGTCACGACCAGATCGACGGCATCCGGCGCTTCCACCAAAGTCTGGGGCGCGTCCAGCAGATTATACATCATGCGGACGCCGACCATGCCGCTTTCAATCACAACGCGCACTTTGGACAATCGACTAGCGGGTTCATAGGACATCAAGAAAGCTGTGACGAATGACATCAACTGCCCGGCGCTTCCGGGCTCCTGCCCGAAAACAGGGGTAGCGCTCAGGATTACGATCGAAGCAACGGCAAGGCCCGCTACGGTATCCAGAAGCGGCATGGTCGCGGCTTGCAACTGCTTCATCCGGTTGGCGCGGCTTTCTACGGTGTCGACCGCGGAATTCATTCTGCCGTGCATCCTGTCTTCCAGATTGAAGGCCTTGATGATGCGCGCCCCGCCAGAGGTCTCCTGAATGACTTTGATGATTTCGCCCATACCGGCCATCTCTTGCGACATGACCAAACGAACCTGTTTAAGAATTCGCTGAATCCCTAAAACGACAATCGGCGCAACGACAATGCTGATCATCGACAGAGCCGGCTGTTGGTAAACCATGACCGCGAC
>RFZI01000167.1 GCA_009920775.1 Paracoccaceae bacterium
ATCAAGGATCATGCGCCCTCATATCGCGGGCGACTCCCTTCCGCCAGCGTCCAGATCCACGCGCTAGGGCAGCTCGGACCCATTCTCGAGCCAGCTTCGCGCATGATCGTCAGGGATCAGCTCGGTCATTCTCGCATCGTACAGGGCCATGTCCCTGCTGGATAGCTGGCCTTCCCATTTCCTCGAACTGGCGGAGTCGAAAAATCCCGCATCCGATTTCCAGAAGCCCGTTCCTGCGACCGGCGCAAAGTTTTGAGCGTTGGCCTTCATCGCACCAAAACTCGTCGCCTCGGCCACCCGATCAACCAGCGTTGCGTCGGCTTCGATCCCCGCCGCGGCCGCCAGCTGTTCGACCGCCCTGCGCCCATCGCGGATCATGTCGGCATAGTGAAAGACTTTCACATCAGGCAGCCTGCCTGACAAAGCCGTCTTGTTATGGTGAAGCGCAATGGACGCAATACAATCGCGGTCGAAATCTTCAAAATTCGTATCGGCGTCGCGAAACAGGGCCAGCGACTGGGCCACCGGCGCAAGGCCGGGATCATCCGCCGGAAGATCGCGCATATTGGCGAGGTGTTTGCGGAGCGAAAAGAAAACGTCGAGCGGATGCCGATAGACGGCGACGACCGTCACACCTTCCCAGACCGGAAAGCCATCCGCAGGCGTGTGTGTCTTGACCACCCGCCGCCCCGTTTGCCGGTTGAGCGCCGCCCGCACTTCTTCGGCCGAAACGCCAAGGTCGGCATCCACCCAAGGCGACAGCTCTGGTACTTTGCCGGGCAGGTCCGGGCCGCCGTTGACGAGCATCGTCAAGATCGACTGCGTCCATGTCGTCCCGCTTTTGGGCGGAGTGCAGACAAGAATGTCGCCGACCCGAGGCTCCCAAGTGGCCCACCTTTCGGGGGTCGTTCGGCCACCGCGATAGATCCGCTCTGCGGGTTTGAGTTGACGCGCTAGGGTCATTGACCGCCTCTTCGAGTTGCCAGCCACGGGCGAGACCTAAGAGGCGTCGGCCTCGTAGGCTTCGATGATCGCCGCCACGAGCGGGTGACGGACGACGTCTTTCGAGGTGAAATAGCTGAAGGAAATCTTGGGGATACCCTTCAAGAGGCGCTCGGCATCCGCGAGGCCGGAATCGACGCCCCTCGGCAGGTCGACCTGCGTGCGGTCGCCCGTGATGACCATGCGGCTGCCTTCGCCAAGACGCGTGAGGAACATCTTCATCTGCATGGTCGTGGCATTCTGCGCCTCGTCGAGCACGACGAAGGCGTTGGACAGCGTCCGCCCGCGCATGAAGGCCAGCGGCGCGATCTCGATCCGCTTTTCCTCGATCAGCTTGGCGGTTTGCTTGCCCGGAAGAAAATCGTTCAGCGCGTCATAAAGCGGCTGCATATAGGGATCGACCTTGTCCTTCATGTCGCCCGGCAGATAGCCGAGCTTTTCGCCCGCTTCGACCGCAGGGCGCGACAGGATGATCCGGTCGACCTTGCCCTCGATGAACATCGACACGCCCACCGCCACCGCCAGATAGGTCTTGCCGGTGCCGGCCGGGCCAATGCCGAAATTCAATTCATTGTCGAACAGGCTTTTGACATAGGCCTTCTGCGCCTCTGTGCGGGGTTCGACAACCTTGCGGCGCGTCTTGATCTCGACACGCCCGCCGCTGAACATCTCCATCTGGTCTCCGTCCTGAGGTGCGGTGCCCTTTTCCGATGATCCCATGCGCAGCTCGCGGTCGATATCGCCCGCTTCGATGCCGCGGCCGGCCTCAAGCCGCTGATAAAGGTTTTCAAGAACCGTCACTGCCGCCTTGCGGGGGCCCTCCTCGCCCACAACGGCGAGGCGATTGCCACGGCGCAGGATCTGCACCCCCAGCATATCCTCGATCCGCGCCAGATGTCGGTCATGTGCACCACAAAGATCTATCAGCAGGAAATTGTCAGGAAACTCGATGACCGTTTCTGCGATGTCGGGTGCGACGGCTGGCGGGGTCAGAATGCTCGAAGCCAAATATGTATCCTTCTGCGGGGTTTGATTTGATGGTGGCAAGGAATGCGGGGCTTCGCAAGGCAAACCATGCGATTGTCACAATCCGGGGCCGGAAAGTGAACGGGCCGCAGCTTTCGCCGCGGCCCGTGCCCCCAACCTCTTCGAGGGATCAGAGAGGATCAGGTATGAAGGTTCCGTCCTTGAACGGAGCGTAGGCGTTGTCTTCGACACCGAGCCCCGAGCAGACCGGAATGCCATCCGGTGTCAGTCGCGGGGAGAGGTAGCCTTCGACGCCATCATCGATAATCCAGTGATCACAGCCATCCGGATCAATCCAGATCCCGGCGACAAGGGTTTCGAGCGGATGGGAATTGATCCCAAGGTCGTCTCCCTTGTCGGCCCCACCACCGGGTGGACCGGACCGATACAGCCGGCAAGACCCGAGGCAGCGAGGGCCAGGACTATCGTGTGAAGCGTCTTCATGGTCACAGCCTATTACTTCTTGCCTTTGAAGACGGGGGCACCTTTACCCTTGCCATCTTCGTCACCACCGAAGTTTTCAGGTTCATCATCGCAGACGCCGTAGGCATGACCGCCACCGTTGCCAGGCTTGTCGCAGTCGCCGTCGTCACCTTCGTCGCCAGAGGAGTTGTCACCGCCTTCGGAGTTGTCACCGCCTTCGCCCTCGCCATCGTCATCGTCTTCGTTGCCAGTGCCTTCGCCAGCATCGTCATCACCGTTGCCGGAACCTTGGTCGTCGCTATCGCCGCCGTCGCCGGAAGAACCATCATTGCCCTCGGTACCAGTGCCGGTCGTGGTCGGATCAGTTCCGCCCTGTTCGCCACCATTACCGCTGCCACCGCCGGTGCCACCGTTGTTATCGTCGCCAGAGCCACCGTTGCTGCCGCTATCGTCAGCGCCGCCGTTGCTGTTACTACCACCAGTGCCGCCGTTACCACCGTTGCCAGCGCCGCCGTTGTCGCTGTTGTCGCCGGTGCCGGTGCTGCCAGCGCCACTATTACGCTCGCTTGTGGTTTCAGGCGAAACGGAGCCAGTGCCATTCGAACCGTAAGTGCCGCCCCAGGTGACACGCTGCCTTCAACGGTACGTAGCCCCAACCCGATCGACGAAAAAATTGCTGGGTCTCAGTGCAATGTGATTTAAAGACCTCGCGGAACAGGCCCAGGTGAATGGCCGGCTCGTCGTGCGCGGTCGGCACCAGGATGCTGCGCGGCGGGTCGATGCCGAGGCCATGCACCGTCGGTGCATACAGGTATTGAACTGACCCATTTTGGAATTTGTATCATAACGG
>RFZI01000168.1 GCA_009920775.1 Paracoccaceae bacterium
GCCATAGCCCGGATGGATCGCCTCGGCCCCCGTGGCCTTGGCCGCGGCGATGATCGCCTCGCCCCGCAGATAGCTTTCGGCAGGGCGCGGCCCGCCGATGTGCACCGCGTGATCGGCCATGGCGACATGCATCGCGCCGGCATCGGCATCGGAATAGACGGCCACGGTATCGACCCCCATCGCCCGCGCCGTGCGGATGATGCGGCAGGCGATCTCGCCCCGGTTGGCTATGAGAATGCGCGTGAACATCGGGCTACATCCTGAAAACGCCGAAGCGGGTTTCGGGGATAGGCGTATTGAGCGAGGCGGAGAGGCTCAGGGCCAGCACCTCGCGGCTCTTGCGCGGGTCGATGATGCCGTCGTCCCAGAGGCGGGCCGAGGCGTAGAGCGGGTGGCTCTGGCGGTCGAACATCTCGATGGTGCGGCGCTTGAATTCGGCTTCTTCGTCGGTGCTCCATGCCTGACCCGCACGCTCCATCGCGTCGCGCTTGACGGTGGCCAAAACGCCCGCCGCCTGTTCGCCGCCCATGACCGCGGTGCGGGAATTGGGCCATGTCCACATGAAGTTCGGGCTATAAGCCCTTCCACTCATGCCATAATTTCCTGCGCCGAACGATCCTCCGACGACCATTGTGATCTTCGGCACGGCGGTGGTCGCGACAGCCGTGACCATCTTGGCCCCATGCCGGGCGATACCCTCGTTCTCGTATTTGCGGCCGACCATGAAACCGGTGATGTTTTGCAGGAAAATCAGAGGGATAAGGCGTTGACTGCACAGCTCTATGAAATGCGCACCCTTCTGGGCTGCCTCGGAAAAAAGCACACCGTTATTGGCGACGATCCCCAAGGGCCAGCCGTCGAGATGGGCGAAGCCGGTGACCAGCGTCTCGCCGAAGCGGGCCTTGAATTCGTCAAACCGCGAGCCGTCGAAAACGCGGGCGATCACCTCGCGGATATCATAGGGAGTGCGCAGATCGCGGGGGACGATCCCGAGGATTTCCTCGGGATCATAGGCGGGCGCTTCTGGCGTTTCCCTATGCAAATTCGAAGGGTTACGCGCCGCAATTGATGCAACTGCCTGCCGCGCCAGCGCCAAGGCATGGGCATCATCCTCGGCCAGATAATCGGCCACGCCCGACAGGCGCGTATGCACATCGCCGCCGCCCAAGTCTTCGGCGCTGACCACCTCGCCGGTCGCGGCCTTCAGCAAGGGCGGTCCAGCCAAGAAGATCGTCCCCTGATCACGCACGATGATCGACACATCCGCCATCGCCGGCACATAGGCGCCGCCTGCGGTGCAGGATCCCATGACCACGGCGATCTGGGCGATGCCACGGGCCGACATATTGGCCTGATTGTAGAAAATCCGTCCGAAATGGTCGCGGTCGGGGAAAACCTCGTCCTGATTGGGCAGGTTGGCCCCGCCCGAGTCCACAAGATAAACGCAAGGAAGCCCACATTGCGCGGCGATCTCCTGCGCGCGCAGGTGTTTCTTGACGGTCATCGGGTAATAGGTGCCGCCCTTCACGGTGGCGTCGTTGCAGACGATCATCACCTCGCGGCCCGAGACGCGCCCCACACCGGCGATGACGCCAGCCCCCGGCGCGTCGCCGTCATACATATCATAGGCCGCCGTGGCCCCGATTTCGAGGAAGGGCGATCCCGCATCCAAGAGGGCCGCAACCCGCGCCCGAGGCGCCATCTTGCCCCGCGAGATATGCCGCGCCATGGCCTTCTCGCCGCCACCCGCAGCCGCGCTCGCCGCCGCCTCGGCCACCTGAGCAATGGCCTCCAAGTGGCTGGCGCGGCGGTCTTTTGCCTCTTGAGAGGCGGGAGAAAACTGCGACGAAAGGCGCATCACATGGCCCCCATCATCTCGCGGCCGATCAGCATCCGGCGGATCTCGGAGGTTCCCGCGCCGATCTCCATCAGCTTGGCATCTCGGAAGATCCGCGCCACGGGGGTTTCGTTCATGAAGCCCATGCCGCCCATCGCCTGCACCGCCTGATGCGCGACCGTCATCGCCTCTTCCGAGGCATAAAGTACGCAGGCCGCGGCGTCTTGGCGCGTCACCTCGCCTCGATCACAGGCTTTGGCGACCTCATAGACATAGGCGCGGGCGGAATTCATCTTGGTATACATATCGGCGATCTTGCCCTGCATGAGCTGAAAGTTCCCGATCGGCTGGCCGAACTGCTTGCGGCTGACGAGATAGGGCATCACCTCGTCGAGGCAGGCGGCCATAATCCCCGTGCCGATGCCGGAGAGCACAACGCGCTCGTAATCGAGCCCCGACATCAGGACGCGCACGCCCTTGCCTTCCTCGCCCAACACATTCTCGAACGGAACCTCCACATCCTCGAAGATCAGCTCGGCGGTGTTCGATCCGCGCATCCCGAGCTTGTCGAAATGGGGGCTCGTCGAGAAGCCCTTCATGGATTTCTCGACGATGAAGGCGGTGATGCCTTTCGATCCGGCCTCGGGATCGGTCTTGGCATAGACGATCAGCGTCTCGGCGTCCGGCCCGTTGGTGATCCAGAACTTGGTGCCGTTCAGGCGGTAGTGGTCATTCTTCTTCTCGGCCTTGAGCTTCATCGAAATCACGTCCGACCCCGCCCCCGCCTCGGACATGGCGAGCGCGCCGACATGATCGCCGGAAATGAGGCCCGGCAGGTATTTGCGCTTCTGCTCGGGCGTGCCGGAGAGGTTGATCTGGTTGACGCAGAGGTTGGAATGCGCGCCGTAGGAAAGGCTCACCGAAGCCGAGGCGCGGGCGATCTCTTCGACCGCGACCACATGGGCGATATAGCCGAGGCCCACCCCGCCAAACTCTTCCGTCACGGTGATGCCAAGAAGCCCGAGATCGCCCAACTCTTTCCAAAGCTCCACCGGAAAGAGGTTGGCGCGGTCGATCTCCGCCGCCATCGGTTTGATCCGCGCTTGCGCGAAGGAATGGACCATCTCGCGGAGGGCGTTCACCTCGTCACCAAGGTCGAATCTCATCGAGGCGGTAAACATCGGCGGCTCCATTTAATGAACAGATGTTCATTTAATACGGAAATACCGCCGTCCGATCAAGCCTCGGCTTTGCGCCGGTCGCGATCGGCCCGCAGATGAGCAGCGAGATAAAGCCCGCAACCCAGCGCCATGAGGCCGATCAGGATGGCGAACATCAGCCCATAGCCGCCAAACCGCCAAACCACCGCGCCAAGCCACGGGGCGCTGGCCGAGCCGATCAGATAGGGCAGCGCCAGCGCTCCCGATTTCGC
>RFZI01000169.1 GCA_009920775.1 Paracoccaceae bacterium
CGACCAGATCCTCGCTCACGCTCCCGCCAATATCGGCTTGCAGACCGCCCGGGCCAGACAAGCTGGCGCTCTGGAGCCGCCAAAGCCCCTCGTCGCTACGGGTCGCAGCGCCTGTTGCTTCGAGGGGTCCGGCAAAGTCGGATGCGATCAGCCCCATATCAGCGATGCGGGTGCTGAACTCGGCCTTGAGTCCGTCCGTCATCTGGGTGAAGCGGCCAGAGAGAGAGAGGTTGGCGGTCTCTGCCGAAAGGGATGGAACGAAGATGGCCGTCCCTTCCCGCCGTTCCACGACAGCCTGAATCTTGCCTGCACCTGCGAGAAGCGGGTTCAGAATGTCGGTTGCCAGCTCCAGATTTGAGGTTGTTGCTTCGGCGGCGATCGCAAAATTCGAGAAATCCAGAGTGGCGCGACCGTTGATTGTCGCGTCCGCCTGCCCGCCGATCTGGATGCCGGCAAGGGAGGCAAGACGCGAAAGATCACGGGAAGACGCCTTGGCCGTGCCACGGAACTCGCGGGGGGCATCGGCAGAGATTTGGCCTGTCAGCGCCAATTCCTCGCCGGCCCCGGCGGCAGATAGGGCAAGGGATGTGGCGCCGTCGGGTTCAGGCCGGGCGATAATCTCGAAGGTTGCCGGCCCATCGACACCCGGAAGAACCAGCGCGAGGTCTGCAAGATCAAGCCGTAGGTCTGCCTCAAGGCTTTGGCTGGTGAGCGAAAGCGCACCTTTGGCGGCAAACGCGCCGCCTTGGACATTCAGCCCTTCGACGCGGGCGCCGGCCCCATCACGGATAAGCCGCGCACTCCCCGCCGCCCGTCCGGTCAAGAGAGGATCAAGGTTGGCAAGACCAACCGCCAGCCCATTGGTCTCGGCATTGAGCCACAGGTTGAACGACAGGTCCGTGGGCTGAATGTTCCCGCTGAGGTTTGCCCTTGCCGCGCCCGATAGGTCGCGACCGGTGAGTAGGGAAAAGCGCTCAAGGCTTTCGATGTCGAACGCGGCATCAGTGCGGACCATGAAATCCTCGCCCGCCCCGGAAATATCTGCATTGGCACTAAGGCCAATCCCCGGCCCTTCCAAAGTCAGGCTCCGAATACGGAAAGGTCGGCCATCGACATGCGAAAGTTGCACGCCCCCGCCAAGTTGCTCGCCCAAAGCCGCGGAAAGTTGTTGATCGGAAAAGGCGACGCCCTCGGCGCCATAGGCAATCGTGCCGTCAAAGCGGCGTGGGGCTTCGTCTTCGCCTTGGGTGATGGTGCCGCTGCCTTCGATCAAAGCCGTGGTCGCAGAGAAACCGGGGCGACGAATATCATCGGCGCGAAGCGTTGCGCTCCACATATCCCCTTTACCGGCGTCGTAGGCCAGAGACAGGTCGGCCGAGGCGACAGTCGTGGTCGGGCCCGCCAGCGGCAGGAGCACAGGGGCACCCTCGGGATCGGCAAGCCTGCCCTCTAGATCAAACCGTTCGGGCCACCCACCGGGAGCAAGTCTGGCGGATCCTTTGAGAACAAGACTTCGGCTTGATAGAGACAGATCCGACAGGACCAACTGGCCCGTGCTGCGCCGCATGGCCGAGGTTGTCAGCTCGACCTTTTGGCCAAAGAATGGCCGGTATTCCGGCAGAAACAGCGCGGAAATGTCTCCCGAAAGTGCCAGATCATACTGCGCCTCTTCCCCAAGGCCGAAAGCGATCCGGCCCTCGAGCCGCCGCGCGCCATCGGTGTCGAGCGCGAGCGTTGCTGCATAGGCGTCGATCGGTGCCTCGCCGCCGAGGGTCAGGTGAAGTGCGGGCGTTCCGGCGATGCCAAGCGCCTTGGCCGCAAGTCCACCTTCGCCTTCGTCAAGATCGAGGAAGGCTTTGAGAATGCGGCTCTCGTTGGAGTAGCTCGCCTCCACAGCGAATGCGCCACTCCCTCCATCTATTCTTTGCGACAAGAGTTGCGCGGAGCCCTCGCCACCGCCGAGCGCCAGCGCGCCCGAAAGGCTCAGTTCGACGGGCTCCCCGGCAATACCTTCTGCAATCGAAATGCGTTCGACATTCAAAGCGCCGACATCCACCGAAACGGGCAGGTCAGGTAGGGCAAAGGGTGTCGCTTCGGGCTTGATTGGGTCTGTCGAGGCAACCGGCCAGCGGATCAGCTGGACAACCTGCGCTGCAAGCCGGTCTATATCGACGCGGCCGGTTACAAGAGCGCCGCGGTCCCAGTTCAGGCGACCGCCTTCTATCACAAGCCATTCGCCTTGCGCGTCCGAGACGGTCAGGCGGTCAAAACGGGCTTCCGAACTGAGGGCGCCGGCGAAGCCATCAATCTCGATCTGGCGTCCACTGCCAGAGAGCGAGCGCTCTAAGAGGCGGGTGAGGAAATCCTTGTCGCTTTCCTCCTGCGCCAATGCGGCGAAGGGGAGGAGGAGGGCCAAGAGGACTAGGAGGCGCCGCATCAAAAGGCCTGCCCGATGCCGATGTAGATATTGACCGACTGGCCCGCGCCCGCGCCGGTGACCGGGGTCGCCACGTCGAGGCGGAGCGGGCCGAGGCCCGTTTGATAGCGGACGCCGATGCCTGCGCCAGCGTGCCAGTCGCCATCTGTCAGGGGCAGGGCGCTTGCGCCGACATAGCCCGCATCGGCAAAACCGACGATCCCGATCGTGTCGGTCACGTTGGCGCGGACTTCCCCCGAAAGAGCCGCAAGGCTCAGCCCGCCGATGCGGTCGCCACCGCCCAGATCAATGGCCAGCGATTGGTAGGGCTGGCCACGCACGGTCCCGCCGCCGCCGGAGAAGAAGAGATAGTCGGGCGGAGCGGTCAGGAGATCGGGCCCCATCACCGAGCCAAGCTGGCCCCGCAGCGCGAACGTCAAATTGCCGGTCTCGCCCGGGCTGAAATAAGCGCGGCCTTCCGTCCAGAGCCGAAGGCCCGTTGCCGCATCGCCCGAGAGGCTGAGAAACGGGGTGGCTTTGGCGTCGAGGAAATAGCCCTTGTGCGCGTCGAGGGCATTGTCACGCCGGTCGAGGGTGGCGGTACCGGGCAGGGTCAGAACGGTATAGCCGCGGGTGCCGAGATCGTCGGTGATCTGAGCGGACTTGGCGCCAACGGCGAGGCTGAGCTGCAGCGTTTCACCAAACCGGCGACGCAAGCCGATATCGAGGCTGGCCGAATTCATCCCGTAGAGCGGATCCTCGCGGTGCAGGATCTCGGCTCCAGCGAGAAGGTCGGTGTCGGCGCCAAAGGTGGCCGGCCGCACGAAGGCCGCACCAAGCCGCGCATC
>RFZI01000170.1 GCA_009920775.1 Paracoccaceae bacterium
TTCGTCGATCATCGATGCGCCCAGCACCATGGTTGTGAACGGGACGCAAGTCAAAGTTTATGCGTGGTATGACAATGAAATGGGATATGCGTATCGCTTGGTGGATGTGGCCCTGATGGTTGGAAAGTCATTGTCGAAATGAGCGAACCCAAGGGCATGGCGGCATATATCGCAGTCACAGCTGCCTATTGGGCGTTTATGTTGTCTGATGGTGCGTTGCGCATGCTTGTGTTGTTGCACTTTCACACTTTGGGCTTTTCGCCTGCGCAATTGGCTTATTTGTTCGTGCTCTATGAAATTGCGGGCATCATCACAAACCTTGGCGCGGGATGGATCGCCGCGCGTTTTGGATTGTCCTCAACGCTTTATACGGGTTTGGCATTGCAAATCATTGCACTGGTCGCGCTGCTGCAACTGTCGCCAGATTGGACGATTTGGGCCTCGGTCGCCTATGTTATGTTCGCGCAAGGCCTCTCAGGTGTTGCCAAAGATTTGTCCAAGATGAGTGCCAAGTCCGCTGTGAAGCTTCTGGCGCCGAAGGGGTAGGGGTAGGGCATGAGCGAACCCGATCCCACCCTGCGCCCTGACCGCCGCCCCGAGGATGCCGACCGCGCCCTGAGGCCGCAGAGCCTTGAGGAATTTATCGGTCAGGCTGAAGCGCGGGCGAACCTGCGGGTGTTTATTGACAGCGCCAAAATGCGCGGCGAGGCGATGGATCACACGCTGTTCCATGGCCCCCCCGGCCTTGGCAAGACGACCTTGGCGCAGATCATGGCGCGGGAGTTGGGCGTGAATTTCCGCATGACCTCGGGGCCAGTGCTGGCCAAAGCGGGCGATCTGGCGGCGATCCTCACCAACCTCGAGGCGCGTGACGTTCTTTTCATCGACGAGATCCATCGGCTCAATCCGGCGGTGGAAGAGGTGCTTTATCCCGCGCTCGAGGATTTCGAGCTCGATCTTGTGATCGGCGAGGGGCCGGCGGCGAGGACCGTTCGGATCGAATTGCAGCCCTTTACCCTCGTCGGCGCGACCACCCGCCTCGGCCTTCTGACCACGCCCCTGCGCGACCGGTTTGGCATCCCGACGCGGCTTCAGTTCTACAACGTCGACGAGCTGCACGAGATCGTCACCCGCGGCGCCCGCCTGATGGGCACGCCTGCCGAGGACGAAGGCGCCCGCGAGATCGCCCGCCGCGCCCGTGGCACGCCGCGCATCGCCGGGCGGCTCTTGCGTCGCGTCGTCGATTTCGCGCTGGTCGAGGGCGACGGGCGCGTGACGCGGGAGATTGCCGATAGGGCGCTCACCCGCCTCGGCGTCGATCACCTCGGCCTCGACGGGGCCGACCGGCGCTATCTGAGCCTCATCGCCGAAAGCTATGGCGGCGGGCCGGTGGGGATCGAGACACTCTCGGCGGCGCTTTCAGAAAGCCGCGATGCGCTGGAAGAGGTGATCGAGCCCTATCTCCTGCAACAAGGCCTGATCCAGCGGACCCCGCGCGGCCGGATGCTTGCCGCCGCCGCTTGGCGGCACCTCGGCCTTGACGCGCCGAAAAGCGGCGCCGACCTCTTCGATTGAGCTTGCCCACAAAAGCCGCTAGGCCCGCGCCATGACGCCCGACGATATCACCCCGCTCTTCACCCGCACCGACGGCAGCTTTCTCTGCGCCCGATGGGGCCGCCCCATCGTGCCGGTGATCTTCGGTGTCGAGGCGCAGACCTTGGGTGTGCTCAAGGGCGCGATCGAAGCGGTGGTGGCGATGGCCGGCCACAAGATGGCCGAGACCGACGCGGAACTAGGCGCCAACCTGATGATGTTCTTCTTCCGCGACTGGGCGGAATTGAAAGACCTGTCCGATCTTGGCCGCATGGTGCCGGGGATTGACGGTTTGATCCCCCAACTGGAAGCCAGCGACGCCCACCACTACCGCCACTTCCGTTTCGACGAGGCAGGCACGATCAAGGCCTGTTTCGTTTTCGTGCGGATGAGCCCCGCGCTGGCAGAACTCTCGGCCGAGACCATCGCGCTCACCCAAGCGGTGCAGATGATCCTCAGCTGGTCGGATGCAGCCTTTGCCAGCGCCTCGCCCTTGGCCCTTCTCGATGGCGCCGCAGTGGTCCGCCCCGAGATCGCTTCGGTGATCCGCGCGGCCTATGATCCCGTCCTGCCAGCCTCGTCGCGCGATTACTCCCATGCGTTGCGGCTCTTCGCGCGGGCAGGGCGCGGCTGATGCGCTCCGTCGTCGCCCTGACCCTTCCGGCGGGCGCGGCGCAGCTGGCCGAGGGTCTGACGCGGCGGGTCGATTTCGGGCGGCCGACCAAGCCTGAGAACCTGCACATCACTTTGGCCTTTCTTGACGACCAGTCCGATGCCGCGCTGATCGCCATCGGGGAGGAACTCTCTACGATCCGGCTCCCCGCGCCGCTAGTGAAGGTGCGCGAGGTCGGCGTTTTCGGCGGTGGCAAGCCGCGTATCCTCTATGCCGATATCGACCCCGAGCCGCGCCTCATCGCCCTGCGCGATGCTGTCCGGCGGGCGGTGCGGGCGGCAGGGATCGACCTGCCGCACGAGCGCTATCACCCGCACATCACGCTGGCCCGCATGACGCCCACCGACACCGCCGCCCATGCGCGGCTGGCGCGTTTTCTCGAACGCTACGGCCCTTCGGCCTCCGAGCCCGAACCCGCCATCGCCTTCGGCCTTTTCGGCTCGCATCTGCATCCAGACGGCGTCCGCTACGAGCCGCTTGCCCTCTATCCCTTCGCTGCCTAGGGTCGGCCCGAGACTGAAAGGCCCGAAATGACCCACCGCTTCCCCCTGCGCGTCTATTACGAAGACACCGACCTTGCCGACATCGTCTATTACGCCAATTACCTGCGTTTCATCGAACGGGCGCGGACCGAGTGGGTCCGTTCGCTGGGCGTCGATCAGGGGCGGCTCAAAGCCGAGGAGGGCATCGTCTTTGCGGTGCGGCGGGTCGAGGCCGACTACCTTCAGCCCGCCAAGTTCGACGACGAGCTCGTGGTCGAGACCACGCTCGAGCAGATGGGCGGGGCGCGGATGGTGGTACGGCAAGAGGTCAAGCGCGATGGCAAGGCGCTTTTCACCGCAAATGTAACCCTCGTGGCCCTTTCCTCAACCGGTGCGCCCGCGCGTATCCCCGCGATCCTGCGACGCCCGCTGCACTAGCCCACGACAAGGTGATCGGCGACCCTC
>RFZI01000018.1 GCA_009920775.1 Paracoccaceae bacterium
AACCGGGGGCCTACGGCCATCAGGCCTGCATCGAAGCACGCCCCGATCTCGAGCCGCTGCCCTGCGCCACATTTGAAGAAGCCATAGAAGCCGTCCGCAAGGGCGACGCCGATCTTGGCATGATCGGGGTCGAAAATTCGACCTATGGGCGCGTGGCCGACGTTCACCAGCTTCTGCCCGATAGCGGGCTGCATATCATCGACGAAGCCTTCGTGCGGGTGCATATCAACGCGCTCGGCGTTCCCGGCTCCAAGCTGTCTGATCTCAAGCGTGTGCGGAGTATGTCGATCCTTCTGGGGCAGGCGCGCGAATTCATCCGCGACAATGGATTGCAAACCCTCAACTGGTCAGACAATGCCGCCGCAGCCCGCGAAGTGGCCTCGCTGGGTGATCCGTCGGAAGGCGCTTTGGCGTCCGAGATTGCGGCCAAGATCTATGGCCTCGATGTTCTTGCCCGCCACGTCGAAGACCACGACCGCAATACCACCCGCTTCCTGATCATGGCCCGCGAGCCGGATCTCAAGCGACGTGGCAAATTCGGCATGATGACCAGCTTCGTTTTCCGCGTCCGCAACATTCCTGCCGCGCTTTATAAGGCTATGGGCGGCTTTGCGACCAATGGCGTCAACATGACCAAGCTCGAAAGCTATATGGTCGGCGGCCATTTCACCGCGACCCAGTTCTACGCCGAGATCGAAGGTCATCCAGACGATCGAAACGTCCAGCTCGCCTTTGAAGAGCTGGATTATTTCACAGATCACCTCAAGCTGCTTGGGGTCTATCCCGCGGCTGCCCGCCGGCACGAGAAGGTTCGCGACTGATCAGCCGCGGTGGCTTTCTTCGATATCCTCGGCGATATCGGCGACACGAGCCTTGAACCGGCGCGAGATGGTCATTTTCGCGAGCCGCAGGGACTGAACCAAGAGACGCGCAGATAGGGTCTGCGGAGCAAACTCGACCGATATGGAAAGACGGGTCCGGTTGCGCGAAAGCGCGATCAGCTCAACAGCCGTATGGCCGGTGAGCCCACCTGAGGAAAACGCGGCAACGAGCGAATTTGGAGCCTCGACCTTCTCCAGTGTGACAAGCGCCTTGCGCGGTCGGCCGCGAAACGAGAACGCAAGATCCCAGCTTGTCCGGCCCTCGGCCTCCTTTCGGACAACCTCTACTCCGCGCCGCATACCGGACCGTTCGAGCAATGCAAAATCGCTTACCTTGTCAAAGACATAGTCGATTGGTGCTTCGATATCTTCGCGAGCGCTAAGTTTCATGGCTCTGTCTTCCGTTTTCCGGCTCTTATTAGGTCAATTCGCTCGATCTGCAAGCCAATCAAGCAGCAGAGCGTGGGCGATTGATCCCCGGCGCGAGGGCCGAATAACCGGGTGCCGACCAGCGAACACGTCAACCAGCGTTTCGCGACTCACCCAAAGGGCATGCTCGAGCTCGACTGGATCGAGAGTGATCTCTTGGCTCAATGCTTTCCCCCGGCAGCCGATCATGAGCGAACTTGGATAGGGCCAAGGCTGGCTCGCCAAAAGCCCGACCGTGCCAACCCTGACCCCTGTCTCTTCGAAAACTTCGCGCCTGACCGCGGCCTCGATCGTTTCGCCCGGCTCCATAAAGCCTGCAAGCAGCGAATACATCCCATCGGGCCAGCCCGGCGATCGTCCGAGCAAGACCTCGTTGCCCCGTGTCACCAGCATGATCACAACCGGATCGGTGCGGGGAAAGTGCATGGCCCCGCAGGCCGGGCATTTGCGCTGCCACCCCGATTGAATGCTTTGGCTTTCAGCCCCGCAGGCCGAACAGAAACGATGGCTTGCGTGCCACACCAAGAGGCTTTTGGCCGTTGCGGCGAGTTCGGCCTCAAGCGGCGAGAGCCGGGTCATCACCGCCCTGAGATCGCAAAACAAATGATCTTGGGGAAGATCGGGATGGGGGAACTCACCGGGATCAAAGATGCCGGTCGCTTCTTCCCCTTCTGTATCTGGCACCCATTTGGAAAGCTCATATGCGAAATAGGCTTTGCTCTCCGCCATCCCGAGAAAGATGGGCGGGGCGTCCGCGTCTTTGAGGACAGGGTGGCCGCCGGGCAGAAGAGCCAGTCGTTGCTTCTGGTCCCCGCACACAAGCGGGCGTCCGCGCCAAAAAACAAGACATTCGCCACTATCGCCCGCGATCAGGTTGTTCATCTCTTCGGACTTGCCGCGAAGCTGGGCACAGCGATCCAAGACCGCGCCAACAAAAGCAATTTTCGAGAGAGCTGTTTCCATAGGGCAGAACTGGCACGACGGGTGCATTTTTTCAAATGCCAAGAACAGAACTGCTGACTTTCCCCATTACTCTCCCTATGGTTGCACTTGACTGTGGGAGGCTGAAAATAGGTTGGAACACCAAGAACCCCAAGAAGGACTGACCTTCAGTCTGCAGATTCTTGCGACGACCGATCTGCATATGCGGCTCCTGCCATTCGACTACCTCCGCGATGTTCCGAGCCACTCGGGCGATCTCGCCACGCTTGCGACCGTGATCGAAGCCTTGAGGGCCGATCACCCTAATACTCTGCTCGTCGACAACGGTGATTTTCTTCAGGGAACGCCGATGGCGGATGTTGCCGCCGAGAACGCCCAGACCCTTCATCCTGCCATCTCAGCGATGAACCAGGCCGGCTATGATGCAGCGGGAGTTGGCAATCACGAATTGGACTATGGCCTTTCGATATTGTCGGCCGCCATGTCCCAAGCCAACTTTCCAATCCTATCCGCCAATCTGCGGCTCACCGACCCTGCACATGGCTGCCTGCCAAACCTTCGGCAAGAGATAGTTCTCGAACGGGAATTTCAGGGGCCGGCGAAGAACAGGGTTCCTCTGCGCGTTGGCGTTCTGGGCCTGACCCCGCCCGGCGCAGGCACTGCCGAAATAGAAATCGACGATATGGTCACGGCAGCGAAAGCTGCTCTGGGGCGCCTTCGCAAAGCGTCGGCTGATATTGTTCTGGCCCTGTGTCTTTCCGGGATATCGACCACCGGCACTTCGGGGCAAGACCATCTTCTTCGGATCGCGGCGATCGAAGGGATCGACGCAGTCATTGGCGGCCATACCCACCAACCTTTCCCCGGCCCGCAGACGGTCTCGCTGCCCGGAATTGATGCATCCACTGGTCATATCTTCGGAAAACCGGTTGTCGCCCCCGGCGCCTTTGGCAGTCAGCTTGGGAGAATCGTTTTGGGGCTTCGTCAAGAACACGGAGACTGGCGTATCGAGACTTCCAAGGTTGACCTGCTTTCGCCAAAGGTATCAGAAACGACAGCGCACCCGGCGATTGTCAGAGCGCTCGACATCCCCCATCGGGCGACGCGGCACGTCTGCGATCAGATCGTCGGCACGTCTCTTGCGCCACTCCAAAGTCTGACGCCAGTTCTGGGGCCGGACCCATGCCTCGCACTTCTTGCCCGCGCTCAAGCCCGGTCTGTTGCGGCGCGACTTGCTGGCTCACCTTGGGCCGAGCTACCCCTCCTGTCTGCCGTCTCCCCCAGACAATCTCTCATCGCCTTTCCAGCTGGTGAGATTTGCCGTCGGCAGATCTATGAACTCGCGCCCTTCCCCGATCACTGCGACGCGATCATCGCGACGGGGGCACAGCTGCGCCAGTGGCTTACGCGTTCCGCTTCCGTATTTCTGCCCGTTCGCTCAGGCGGGCACCTTCAGCCTCTCATTGATCCGGCCAAGCCACCCTACACTTTCGACATTCTCTATGGCCTCACCTACGGCATCGACCTCAGGCCAGGGAAACCCAGGATCACCGACCTGTGCCATAGGGGGGTCGAGGTCGCCGACGACGACAGCTTCGTCGTCGCTCTCAGCAGCCACAGACTGGGTGACGGCGGGCTTGATCTATTGGCCGGTTGTCCGGTGGTATGCAAAAACGGTGATCTACTTTCGACAGCGATCCAGCACTATTTGCGGAACGGGCCGATAACCGCCGAAAATCCACCAGTGTCGCGCTTCGTTCCGCAGGCCAATAGAGAGGTTGGCGCGGGCGAGCGCCTCGCCAACCCGGTCAGGTCCGGAAGGAAGCAGCCGTAACGAGCCCCGCTTGGGTCGTTGTCCAGCCTCTCACCTTTCCCAAGTCTCTTGGCAGAACGGCCCGATCCGGGCGAGATTGCCTTATCGCCATTCAAGCGGAGGAGGACAATTCATGGATATTGCAACCCGCCTCCGGGCCGCTGCCTGAGAACAGGCCGCCGCCCGTTGTGAACCGCTGCGCCGCGAACCGGCGCATTTTCACACGTTCCTGAAGGGCATATCAAATTGACAGAACATTCTCTTGCCGGCCTTGGATGGACGGCGCACTTCGCCCGACAAATCTCTGACGGCGAAACGCCGGCGCGGATCAGCGCCGTTCACCGCGACAGGTTCGAGGCGATGTCGCCCGAAGGTGCCTTGTCGCTTATCAGTCACGAGGAGACCGGCCGCTTCGCAGTCGGCGACTGGGTCGTACACGAAGGCTCGACGATCCAGCGACGGCTCGACCCTCTCACCTCGATCGGTCGTCGCGCGGCGGGTGAAGAATCAAAAAGCCAGATCATTGCGACCAATGTCGATACACTCGGCATCGTCACCAGCTGCAACGCCGATTTCAATCCGGCGCGTCTTGAACGCTATCTGGCGATATGCGCGGCTGGTGGCGCTTTGCCCCTGATCATCCTCACCAAAGCCGATCTAGCCGCCGATGCCGAAGACTTCAGGCACAGGGCGCAGCGCCTGTCTCCATTGGCAAATGCGATCGCGATCAACGCCTGCGATCCCGAAGATGTCGCGCGGCTCGAGCCCTGGTGCCGCAATGGCCAGACGCTGGCCCTTGTCGGCTCATCCGGTGTCGGCAAGACGACGATCCAGAACGGCCTGACCGGCATCGCGGATCTGACCCAAGATATCCGCGAGGATGATGCAAAAGGCCGCCACACGACCACCTCGCGCGCCCTGCGGCCAACCTTGGCGGGCGGCTGGTTGATCGACACGCCGGGAATGCGCGAACTGCGTCTTACCGATGCGGCGGACGGAATTGATCAGGTGTTTGCGGATATCGCAGAGCTGACAACTGCCTGCCGCTTCAGTGATTGCCAGCATGAAACAGAACCCGGCTGCGCCATCCTTGCGGCGATCGAAGGCGGGCATCTTGATCCGGCCCGATTTGCCCGCTGGCAAAAGCTGCAACGCGAAGACCAATACAATACCGAGGCGGTCCATGAGGCGCATGCCCGATATCGCCGTTTTTCGAAAATGGCGAAGGCAGGCCGAGAAAGATCTGATTTCAAACGTCGTGGATGGGAGGGATAGGTGCGCGGCTCGCCCAAGCGAATTGCGCCTCGGTTTCGACGGCACAGGGCCGGACGTCGCGCAAACGGGCGAGCGCGGCCTCCGGCGCTTCGCCAAGCTCGACCATGAGGCGTAAGACGATCATGCCAGACCGCCCGCAGCCGCCATGGCAATGCACCAGAACCTTGCCACCACCCACTAGGATTGATCGGGCAACCAGCGAAAGTGCCGGCCAGGCCGCTTCGACATCGCCCCCAGGTGCGCCGAAATCGATGACCGGCAAATGCTCCCAAGCGATTCCCATCGCCGCTATGTCTCGGCCGAGGCCGGCCGCGCCGCGGCTCTCCATTTCCTGCAGCGGCGTCATGCTGATCACGAGAGACGGATCCCACGCGACAAGCCGTGCGAAGTCTGAATGGAACGCTCCCCCACGTCCCGGCAGCGGCGTTATCGCGATGCGCCCGCCGCCCGCTTCGATTTCACTCACCACAAACTCGGCCATACCTGCTCCTTCCCGGTAGACCTTGCCCGTCCCGCCCATTACCTTGCTCTGGACAAGCGACCAGAGTGAAGAATGACCGAGCCGACCGCCAAACCATATCAGGTTCTCGCCCGAAAGTATCGGCCCGAGACATTCGCCGATTTGGTCGGGCAGGATGCGATGGTCCGCACGCTCAAAAACGCTTTTGCCGCCGACCGGATCGCGCAGGCCTTTATCATGACGGGCATCCGCGGCACTGGCAAAACCACCACCGCACGGATCATCGCCAAGGGGATGAACTGTGTCGGGCCCGGTGGCACCGGCGGGCCGACGACCGAGCCTTGCGGCCAGTGCGAGCACTGCACCGCCATCATGGAGGGCCGCCACGTCGACGTGATGGAGATGGACGCCGCCTCGCGCACCGGCGTGGGCGATATCCGCGAGATCATCGACAGCGTGCACTATCGGGCGGCTTCGGCGCGCTACAAGATCTACATCATCGACGAAGTTCACATGCTCTCGACAAGCGCGTTCAACGCGCTGTTGAAGACGCTGGAAGAGCCGCCCGCGCATGTGAAGTTCATCTTCGCCACGACCGAGATCCGCAAGGTTCCGGTCACCGTCCTGTCGCGCTGTCAGCGGTTTGATCTGCGACGGATCGAGCCTGAGGTAATGATCGCCCTCCTGCGTAAGATCGCCGGTTCCGAGGGGGCCCAGATCGCCGACGATGCCCTCGCGCTCATCACCCGCGCCGCCGAAGGCTCGGCCCGCGATGCGACCTCGCTCCTCGATCAGGCGATCAGCCACGGCGCGGGCGAGACGACCGCCGATCAGGTCCGCGCCATGCTTGGCCTTGCCGACCGGGGCCGAGTGCTCGATCTCTTCGACATGATCCTGAAGGGCGAAGCCGCCGCGGCGCTGACCGAGCTTTCGGGGCAATATGCTGATGGTGCCGATCCGATGGCGATCCTGCGGGATCTGGCCGAAATCGCCCATTGGGTCTCGGTCATCAAGATCACCCCCGAGGCCGCCGAAGACCCGACCATCTCGCCCGACGAGCGCAGCCGCGGGCAGGCGATGGCTTCGGCCATTTCCATGCGCGTTCTGACGCGGATGTGGCAGATGCTCTTGAAGGCTCTTGAAGAGGTAGCTCTTGCCCCCAACGCGATGATGGCCGCCGAGATGGCGGTGATCCGGCTCACCCATGTGGCCGACCTGCCAACGCCCGATGAACTGGTGCGCAAGCTGCAAGACGCCACGCCCCCGCCTTCCGGCCCCGGTGGCGGCGGACGAGCCCCGCAAGCCAGCGGCGGCACGACCTATGCCCGCGCGCAAACGCCCGCGCCGACCCACAACGGCCCCGCTGGCCCTTCGGCCCATGGCGCACAAACCGCCGTCGCCCTCGCCGCCGATGCCCTCGCCCGCTATGCGCGGTTTGAGGATGTGGTCGAGCTGATCCGCGCCCACCGCGATGTGAAGCTGCTCGTCGAAGTGGAGACCGGCATCCGCCTCGCCCGCTATCAGCCGGGGCGCATTGAGTTTGAGCCGGCCCCCAGCGCCCCCAGCGACCTCGCCCAGCGCCTCGGCGCACGCCTTCAGGCTTGGACCGGCAACCGCTGGGCCGTGACGGTCGTAAATTCGGGCGGGGCCGAGACCATTGCCGAGGCCCGCGATGCCGAGGCGATCGCCCTCAAGGCCGAGGCCGCGACCCATCCTTTGGTGCAAGCGGTCCTGCAAGCCTTCCCGAAATCGAAGATCACCGAAGTCCGCACTGCGGCGGAGCAGGCCCAGACGGCGATGACCGAGGCGCTTCCGGAAGTCGAAGACGAATGGGATCCTTTCGAAGAGGACTAGCCCTTGCCCACTTGCCTTTGCGGCAATATCTGATGGCGAAACAACCAAGGAGACCCCGATGCTCAAAGGTCTAGGCGGCCTCGGCGATATGGCCAAGATGATGAAGGCCGCGCAGGAAATGCAGGGCAAGATTGCCCAGCTTCAGGAAGACATGGCGCATATCATGGTCGAAGGCGAAGCCGGTGCCGGCCTTGTCAAAGCCACGGCGACCGCCAAGGGCGAGCTGAAAGCGCTCAACATAGACCCGTCGATCTTCTCCTCGGACGACAAGGAGATGGTCGAAGACCTGATCCTCGCCGCCGTGAAAGACGCACAGGCGAAAGCCACCGAGCGAGCCGCGGAAGAAATGCAGAAGCTGACCGACGGCCTCGGCCTTCCGCCCGGCATGAAGATGCCGTTCTAGGCCTAGATGACCCAAGGCACCCCCGATATCGAGGCGCTGATCGAGCTGATGGCCCGGCTTCCGGGCCTCGGGCCACGATCCGCGCGGCGAGCGGTGCTACACCTGATCAAAAAGCGCACCGTGCAGCTGTTGCCGCTGGCCGATGCGCTTCACAAGGTCGGCACGACCGCCCGCGAATGCGTGAAATGCGGCAACATCGGCACCGGCGATCTTTGCGATATCTGCACCGAACCGCGCCGCGCCAATGGCGAGATTTGCGTGGTCGAGGATGTGGCCGATCTCTGGGCGATGGAGCGCTCCGGAGTTTTCAAGGGCCGGTATCATGTGCTCGGCGGAACCCTCTCGGCGCTTGATGCAGTCGGCCCCGAAGAATTGCGGATCCCGCGCCTTCTCGACCGGATTGCCGAGGAGAATGTCTCGGAAGTCATCCTCGCCCTCGGGGCCACGATCGACGGTCAGACCACGGCCCATTATATCGCCGACCAGCTCCCCGAAGTGCGTGTCACTTCGCTGGCTCAGGGCGTCCCTGTCGGCGGTGAGCTCGACTACCTCGACGATGGCACGATCAGCGCCGCCCTGAAAGCCCGACGCAGCCTCTAGAAACGCAAAACCCCGGCGCGAGGGCCGGGGTTTTGGTTTTCTGGCGATGACGAATTATTTGTCGTCGTCATCCTCGTCATCGTCATCCGGCAGGTTGAAGAAGCTGTCCGCGTCCGAGAAATCGGTATCGTCCTTGTCGTCGTCATTGGCCGAGAGGCTGAAGGTCTCGAGGCCGGCAATCGCCGACGGCATCTTCGGCTCGGCCGGCATACCAAGGCTCTGCTCCGTCGAGACGAGCTTGCGGCGCTCGTCGTCGGACATGACGCCGCCCTCTTTGGCCTTCTTGGCATTGGCCTTCTGAACGGCGGCATCGAGCTCGGACTGTTTGCACAGGCCAAGAGCGACGGGGTCGATCGGGTCGATGTTGGAGATGTTCCAGTGGGTCCGCTCGCGGATCGCCTGAATGGTCGGCTTGGTGGTGCCGACCAGTTTCGCAACCTGACCATCAGAAAGCTCGGGGTGGAATTTCACGAGCCACAGGATCGAGGCCGGGCGGTCCTGACGCTTGGAAAGCGGGGTATAGCGCGGGCCGCGGCGCTTTTCCTCGCCGACCGAGGCGGGATTGAACTTGAGCTTGAGCTTATGCAGGGGATCCTGCTCGGCTTTCTCGATCTCTTCGGCGGTCAGCTGGTTGTTGGCGATCGGGTCAAAGCCCTTCACGCCCGTTGCCACGTCGCCATCGGCGATGCCCTGAACCTCAAGCTCGTGCATCCCGACGAAGTCGGCGATCTGCTTGAAGGTGATGGTCGTGTTGTCCACCAGCCAAACGGCGGTGGCCTTTGCCATGATCGGTTTGTCAGACATGGGCCTCTCCTAATACACAAGCCTTCCCCGTGCCCCGGAATGGGGCGGACCCGACGGGCCCAGTTCTCTTTGTCGGGGAACTTGGGGGCTATATAGTCGGCTAGGAGGCCAGTGAAAAGATCAAAATGCGACGCATCTTCCAAGCAGCTTTGGCTCTTCTTCTGCTAGCCGCACCCGTGCGAGGCGGCGGCGTGGCGGGGGATTTCGATTATTTCATCCTTTCGCTGTCATGGTCGCCCAACTGGTGCGCCAATGAGGGCGCGGAAAGGGGCGATCCACAGTGCGCGGCGGGCGCGGGCTATGGCTGGGTTTTGCATGGGCTTTGGCCGCAATATGACGAGGGCTGGCCCGACTATTGCCCCACAACGTTCTCTGGCCCTACGGAGGCCGAGGTCGAGGCGATGGTCGATGTTATGGGAAGTGCCGGATCGATCCGGCATCAATGGCGCAAACACGGGGTCTGCTCCGGCCTCGCGCCGGCCGATTTCTTCAACCTCTCACGCGAAGCCCTCTCACAGATCGCCCTCCCGCCCTTGCTTGAAGCCCTGCCAAAAACCGTGACATTGCCGGCGCGGCTGATTGAAGAGGCATTCCTCGCCGTAAACCCCGAACTTGCGCCAGACGGCATCACCATCACCTGCAAACGAGGCGGAATTCAGGAAGCAAGGATCTGCCTGACCCGCGATCTCGACTTGCGAATGTGCGGGGCGGATGCCGTGCGCGATTGCGATTCGCAAAGGGCGATTTTTCATCCCAAAGGAGAGTCAACCCTTGGGCAATATCCCTTTGGATTGATCTTTCCGAAAACGCGCCGCCATCGGCAAAATCCTAGGGCCATTACGGCAAAACCCCTCGCAAAATAGGGTGTTGAATGTTGCGATTTGATACCAGATGTCGTGTTTGACGGAAAATATGTACGATATTTGTTGACTAGGCGGATTTTTGCCGACTTTGTATGTGCACGGGCGTGGCCTATCGACGCGCCTCCACAACACAGGGAAGAGAACAATGTTGGATAAAGCCAAAAAAACCATCGGCACGCTGACTGAAATCGGCATCGCGCTGCTGGCTCTCGCAATCGTCGCATCGCTCCTCGTGGGCGAAAGCAACATGGCGTTCCTCGGCGACGTCGTCGGCAACATCACCGCTCTGGTGAGCTCGCTCGGCAGCGCTGGCCTCGCCGGCCTGATCACTCTGGGCGTTGTGCTTCATCTTCTGCAGAAGTAAGCAGTAGCACACTGAGAAATCTCCTCTCCCAGCAGCAAGGCCAATAGATGGACAGGTTCCAAAACGCGCTCGCCAGACTTCAGGCGCTGTTTCTGAAAGCAGCAGAAGTGATGGCGGTGTTCGTAGCCCTCATCGTCTTGGTCTACATACTGTTGGGAGAGGATGCCGGCCCCTATGTCACAGGGGTCGTCACCAACCTGTCGCTGTTGATCTTCGCGATCACGCCGCAGACACTCATCGCCATCGCCTTGGTGATCTGCCTCTACATCGCGCTCAAGAAGCGCGTCTAGCCAGCGACCCTTAAAACGATCTTGCCGATGTGAGCCGACGATTCCATGCGCGCATGGGCGTCTCTGGCGTTTGCTAGGTCAAATTTACGGTCCATCACCGGCCGGAATTTGCCCGCCTCGATAAGGGGCCACACATTCTCCAAAAGCTCTTTTGCGATCGCGGCCTTCGCCAGATCGGACTGCGGCCGCAGGGTCGAGCCCGTGAAGGTCAAACGCCGCATCATGATTTGCGCGAGATTGGCTTCGATCTTCGCTCCTTGAAGGAAGGCAATCTGAACAAGCCGCCCCTCGTCGGCCAGCGCCTTGAGGTTGCGCTCGAAATAGGGCCCGCCAACCATGTCAAGGATCAGATTTGCCCCGCCCTCGGACCGCAGCGCCAGAACGAAATCGTCTTCATGATAGTTGAGCGCAAGCTCGGCACCCAGCTTCGTGCAGGCAACACACTTCTCCTTGCTGCCCGCAGTCGTGAAGACGCGCGCACCCAAGGCCGAGGCAATCTGGATCGCTGTTGTCCCGATCCCCGAAGAGCCGCCATGCACGAGAAACCGCTCGCCGGCCTTCAGTCCGCCCCGCATGAAGACATTGGACCAGACCGTGAAACAGGTCTCGGGCAGGCAGGCCGCCTCCTTGAGAGAGAGGCCCGTTGGGATCGGCAGGCAATGCGCGGCAGGGGTGACGACGTATTCGGCATAGCCCCCGCCCGGCAGCAGAGCGCAGACCTCGTCGCCGGCCTGAAGGCCCGACACGCCCTTGCCCACCGCATCGACCACGCCCGAAGCCTCGAGGCCGGGAAGATCAGAGGCCGTCGGCGGAGGGGCATACATTCCGGCCCGCTGCAGGGCGTCGGGGCGGTTGACGCCAGCGTAGGCCACGCGGATTCGCACCTGCCCATGGCCCGGCACGGGGATCGGCCGCTCGACCGGCGTCAGGACTTCGGGGCCGCCGGGTTTGGCGATCTCGATCGCACGCATCATCGCTGACATTATTTCTCCTGCCCTTCAGGGGCCCAATATCCGGGCAGATCGGAGACCGGCTCGCGATGCGGCGCACGAATGCCCGAAAGCGCCTGCCCGATTCCGCGCATCAAGGGGCCGAAGGTCTTGCTCTCGCGCAGCTGCGCCTTGGTCTTTTCAAACTGCATGACGTTCTCGATCCGCCGGTCGATGAAGGCATCCGTCTCGTCGCCGCCTCTCTCGTCGCCAAGCCAGAATAGGACGACCGAAGAATAGACCGCCGAAAGAATGGCGCGCTTGGAATACCAGTTCACATCGCGGGAAGTGTCGCCAAGCTCGGTCCAAATCCGATCCGCCGTGCCCCAGATCAGCGCCGCGCCCTCGCCCGCATGAAGCGGCAGCGAGAAGAGCGCCGTTCCACGCCGGACCGCCTCGCGATCGGCATGGGCCAGCCTCTGGCGCAGGGCGAAGGCGACCCGTTCGCTATAGCGCATCGCGGCAAGATCGGCCTCGGCCATCGCCGCCGCCATCTGATCGTCGCCGCGCTTGTGATAGGCCACCGCCAGATCAATCGCCCCCCGCGGGCAAAGCGCCTTGACGGTCTGCTCATCAGCCCCAAGATCCGCCGCCCCCGCCTTCACCGCGGCCTCGGACCATCCGTCGAACGCAACGTGCGGCAAGACCGCATCGAGAAGGCCTTGAAGATCAACGGGTTTGGTGTGTTTGGGCATGGCAGACTCCTTACCTGCGCCAGACTAGACAAAGAACCGGCCCTTTGCTATACGGCGCGCTCCTGCAATTCTTGCAAATCCAACTTAGAAAGGTGGTGAAAACCACATGCAGGTTAGTGTTCGTGACAATAACGTCGATCAGGCGCTCCGCGCTCTGAAGAAAAAGCTGCAGCGTGAAGGCGTATTCCGCGAGATGAAGCTCAAGCAACATTTCGAGAAGCCGTCCATCCGCAAGGCGCGCGAGAAGGCCGAGGCCATCCGCCGTCAGCGCAAGCTGGCTCGTAAGAAAGCGCAGCGTGAGGGTCTGCTCTAAGCACCCCCTGATGAACGCGAAAAACGGCCCCCGCAGCCTCTGGCTCCGGGGGTTTGTTTTTGTCTGGCCCATTTCCAGATCGGCGGCCCGACCGGTGCCTTTATCGTGTTGGTCTACAGCGTCATCGCCGTGCATGGATTCGACGGGCTGGTGATTGCAACCTTCATGGCTGGCCTTTTCCTGCTGGTGACAGGCTTTCTCCGTGCCGGGAGCCTGATCGCCTATATCCCCGAGGCTGTGATCGACGGGTTCACCATGGGCATCGCGGTCATCATCGGCACAAGCCAGCTCAAGGATTTCTTCGGCCTGACGGCTGAGAAGGTGCCGGCCGACTTTCTCGAAAAGATTACCGCTCTGTGGGAGGTTCGGGAAACGCTCAACCCCGAAGCCGTGCTTGTCGCCCTTGTGACCATGGTTCTGATCGTCCTCTTCCGCCGGGCCGCGCCACGCCTTCCGGGCTTGATCGTCGCCGTCGCCCTTGTTTCGCTGGCCGTTGCAGTCACGCCGCTTGATACCGATACGATCGGCTCTCGCTTTGGCGATCTGCCAAAGACGCTGCCCATGCCGATCCTCCCCGATATGTCACTCGCAAGGATCGAAAAGCTCATTCCTTCGGCCCTTGTGATTGCCTTTCTCGCGGGGGTCGAATCCCTGCTTTCAGCGATGGTTGCCGACCGGATGACCACCGGCAAACACCGCCCCAACGCCGAGCTGATCGCCCAAGGCGTGGCCAACCTCGGCTCGTCGCTATTCGGCGGCCTGCCCGCCACGGGCGCCATCGCCCGAACAGCGACCAATATCCGCGCTGGCGGGCAGACCCCGCTCGCCGGGATCATTCACGCCCTGACGATCCTCATCGTGATGTGGGTTGCAGCACCCCTTGCGGGCTACTTGGCGATGCCGGCCCTCGCCGGCCTTCTGATCCTGACAGCCTGGAACATGGCCGAGCCGCACAAATGGCGCAGTCACCTCGGCAAGCCTCGCGCCGATCTATTCGTTCTACTCATGACTTTCGGCTTAACCGTCCTCGCCGATCTCACCGTTGCCATCGGTGTCGGCGTCAGCCTTGGCCTCGCTATCCGGATGCGCCGCCGCAAGGTTCCGCCAGCCGACTGGACCCCGAGGGATCAGTAACTAGCCCGGCCACGAGAACCCCTGCGCCGAGCGGACCAGCGCCTGAACGGCAGGAGAAAACCTGCGCCCTGGTTGGGTGGCAAGGCAGATCGTCCGCTCGACCGTTGGCGAAACAAGCGGGCGCTGCATGAGGCCCCGGAGCGTCACCGAATATTCCGGCATAAAGGCAAAACCAAGCCCCGCCAGAACCATCGCCTGCACCCAGTCCTCACGCTCCGAGCGGAACCTCGCGTAGAGCGAGATTTCCCGCTCTTCGCATAAGGCAACAACCATCTCACGCATTTCGCAGGCGAGGCGATCGACATAGCTCTCGCCCGACAGCTCGCTCAGCGGCACCGCGTCGAGCTTGCCGAGCCGGTGTTCTGGCGGAAAGACGACGACATAGCGTTCGGCATAGAGGGGCAGGCAGCGAAACTCTTCTTCGAGATCAGGGGTAGATGTGAGGATCGCGATGTCGATCTCGCCTTCGACCAGCTTGTCTCGAAGGTCCGAGGCGGTCATCTCGTTGACCGAAAGCTCGAGCCCGTTGTGCGTGCGTCCGAAGTGCGAAAGGAAACGCGCCAGCCTAACATGGCCGATGGTTGACAATACCCCGAGTCTGACCGGCACCTGCTCGAGCAGGCGAAAGTTCTGGGCAAGGATGCGGGTCGCATCCGCTTCGTCGGCGATCTTTTGAAAGTGCGGCAGCATCGACCGACCGAAATCGCTGAGAAGGATGCGCTTGCCGTCACGGTGAAAGACCGGAGCGCCCAATTCAGCCTCGAGACACTTGATGCCTTTGGTAAGCGCCGGCTGAGTCACGTTGCACTCACTTGCAGCACGAGTGAAGTTCAACGTCTTTGATGCGCTAAGTACATATTTAATTTGAGACATTTCCATCGGCGCGCGTTCCCCAAAAGCTGCGACCACAGGAATAGATAATAGCCGATACCATCAAAACTTGGGGTTATCGGTCAATAACAATTCGCCATTTCCGTTTTCCGGGATCGCACCGTCGAATGCCTCCACTGCTTTATCTTTGGAGGGCTTTGAAATGCACGACTATTCAAAAATCATTCTTGGGGCCGCAGTGGCCGGCCTTGGGATCGCGCCGCTTTCTGCGATGGCACAAAGCTGTATGCCTGTCTCGGGAACCATTGCCGCAACCGTTGTCGGTGGAGATCCGGTCACCGTCCTCGGGACCGTCGATGGCGATCTGGCCGGTGCAACTATGGCGATTGTCTCGTCGCAGGCTGAGGGCGACGAAGGCCGGATCCTGCTAGGCCTCGGCCATGCCTTTGTGACCTTCGACCGCGGCACGCTCCAGACGAAAGACTCGGCCACCTGGACCCCGATCCCCGGATTGGCGGGGCTCTTCCATATGTCGACGAGCTACGAAATCACCGGCGGCTCGGGCAGTTTCGCGGGCGCAACCGGCCACCTGATCAACGATGGCGTTGCGGATACCAACACCGGCCAAGTGACCTTGCGCTACGAGGGCGAGGTCTGTCTCCCCTGACCGGTTCTAGCCGCATCGCCCCGGTCTTCTTCCTGACGGGGCGGTGCGGCGCCTAGGAGATTGGGATAGCCGTCGTCTGACGCACATTCTTGAGCGAGAAGGACGATTGCATCGTCTGCACCCCCGGCAGCGTCGCCAGATAGCGGCGGTGGATCTGGGCGAAATCGTCGGTATCGCGGGCGATGACCTTGAGGAGGTAGTCGGCGGTTCCTGCCATCAGATGACATTCGAGAACCTCGGGCACGCGCGACACCGCGCGCTCGAACGCCTCGAGGATTTCGTCGGCCTGCCCGTTGAGGGTGATCTCGACGAAAACGGTCGTCTGGCGCCCGAGTTTGCGCGGATCAAGAAGCGCAACATAGCCCTTGATAAAGCCCGATGCCTCAAGCCGCTGGACCCGCCGATGGCAGGCAGAGGGCGACAGGTTCACCTTCTCCGAAAGATCCGCGTGAGAGATTCGACCGTCTTTCTGCAGTGCTTCGAGTATTCGACGATCCGTGCTGTCTATTTCCATGTCTCGCACTCTTTTTGCGTATTTTGGTGACTATACGCACGTTTCCACGAAATCCGCCAGATTTTCAACACGAGATACCCAAGAACGTGCACGCCGTCTGCGCGATATTCGCATCAGATTCGAACACTTATTGGGAGGATGCCCGATGCACATCGGTTGCCCGAAGGAAATCAAGCCGCAGGAATTCCGCGTTGGTATGACGCCGAGCGCGGCCTATGAGGCCGTCAAAGCCGGCCACACCGTCACCATCGAAACGGGCGCCGGTGCCGGCGCTGGCTTTTCGGATGCCGACTATGTCGCCGTTGGCGCCAAGATCGCAGCCACCGCGAAGGACGTTTTCGCCGCGGCCGACATGATCGTGAAGGTGAAAGAGCCGCAGGCCGTCGAGCGCAAGATGCTGCGCGAGGGCCAGATCCTCTTCACCTATCTGCACCTCGCTCCCGATCCGGAGCAGACCAAAGACCTTCTCGCCTCGGGTGCGACCTGCATCGCCTACGAGACCGTGACCGATGATCGCGGCGGCCTGCCGCTTCTCGCCCCGATGTCCGAGGTTGCCGGCCGTCTTGCCCCGCAGGTCGGCGCATGGACCCTGCAAAAGGCCAACGGTGGTCGCGGCGTCCTTCTGGGCGGCGTGCCGGGCGTTTCGCCCGCCAAGGTCCTCGTGATTGGTGGCGGTGTCGTCGGCACCCACGCGGCCAAGATCGCCGCTGGCATGGGCGCTGACGTGACCGTTCTCGACCGCTCGATCCCGCGCCTGCGCTATCTCGACGACGTCTTCGGCGGCATTTTCAAGAACGCCTACGCCTCGGCCGCCAACACGATAGATCTGGCCCGTCAGGCCGACATGATCATCGGCGCCGTTCTGATCCCGGGCGCGGCTGCTCCGAAGCTGATCTCCAAGGCCCAGCTCTCCGAGCTCAAGCCGGGCGCTGCGCTCGTTGACGTCGCCATCGACCAGGGCGGCTGCTTCGAGACCTCGCGCGCCACGACGCACCAGGATCCGATCTATGACGTCGACGGCATCATGCATTACTGCGTGGCCAACATGCCCGGCGCTGTTGCCCGCACCTCGACCATCGCGCTTGGCAACGCCACCATGCCCTTCATGATGGCTCTGGCCAACAAAGGCTGGAAACAGGCCTGCGCCGACGACAAGCACCTGCTGAACGGCCTCAACGTGCACGCCGGCAAGCTGACCTACGCCGCCGTCGGCGAGGCGCTCGGCCTGCCGACCGTGGCTGCTGCTTCGGTTCTTTAAGGAATAGGTCGCGGGCCGCACTTCCCTTGCGGCCCAACCTTTGCAAGGCCCGCCACTCCCAGGCGGGCCTTGTTCTTTTCTACTTCTTAGCTTTCAGCGCGTCGCGGATCTCAGCCAACAGCTCTTCTGCCGAGGGCCCCTTGGGCGCGGGCGGCGGAGCGGCTTCTTCCTTGCGCTTCATGCTGTTGACCCCTTTGACCAACAGAAAAACGACCCAAGCCACGATCAGAAACTTGATCACCGCGTTGATGAAGTTGCCATAATTGAAGGCCGCCGCATCAGGATCGCTGCTCAACGCGATCTTGAGGCCCGAGAAATCGATCCCGCCCACAAAGAGGCTGATGATCGGGTTGATGAGGTCGTCGACCATCGAGGTCACGATTGCGGTAAATGCTGCACCGAGAATAATACCGACAGCCATATCCATGACATTGCCGCGGGCAATGAACGTCTTGAATTCCTTTAACATACTGCGCTCCCTTTGTTCGCGCGTTGGGTTGGAACGCCCCCAATCTGCAGATCGTTTGAAAATTGCACAACTAAAAAGCCCCCGCCAAACGGCGAGGGCCTATGATTGGGATGACGAGAGTATCAGCCGCGCAAAACGCCGCCTGTTGCCTTGCTGACCTTTTCGATGATCTTGGCGCTCACCGCCTCGATATCGGCCTCTTTCAGCGTGCCTTCCGTCGGCTGGAGCCGCACGGTGATGGCGAGCGATTTCTTGCCCTCGCCCAGCGAGCCGCCAACGAATTCGTCGAACACACGCACATCAGAAATCAGCGCCTTGTCGGCACCGGCGGCGGCGTTGACGAGGGTCAGCGCCTCGACCGAGGCGTCGATGACAAAGGCGAAATCGCGCTCGACGGCCTGGAATTCCGAGACCACCAGCGCCGGCCGCGTCGCGGTGCGGTTCTTCGGCTGCGGAACCTCGTCGGGCCGGATGGTAAAGGCGACGGCCGCGCCCTTGATATCCATCTCGCGCAGCACCTTAGGGTGCAGCTCGCCAAAGACGCCCAAGACCTTCTTCGGCCCAAGGCAGATCTGGCCGTGCCGCCCCGGATGCCACCAAGACGCGCCGTTGCGCAGGATCTGGACCTTGGCAGGCGCGCCGATGGCGGCAAGGATCGCCTCGGCATCCGCCTTGGCGTCGAACAGATCGACCGGGCGCGAGCCGCCGTGGACGTCTTTCGGCCCGTTGCGGCCCACGAGGATGCCGCTGACCTGAAGGTGCTGTTCTTCCGGCTCGCCGCCGTGGAAGGCATGGCCCACCTCGAAGAGCGCCAGATCCATAAAGCCCCGCGCCTGATTGCGCGCCGCGGCCCGCAGGAGGCCCGGCAGCAGGTCGGGGCGCATATGGCTCATGTCGCTCGAGATCGGGTTCTCGAGTTTGGAGGCATCATCGCCGCCGCCGAAGAGCGAGGCCGCCGCTTCGTCGATGAAGGAATAGGTCACGCATTCGTTGTAGCCGAGCGCAGCCGCCGTGCGCCGCGCCGCGGTCGCGCGGACCTGGCCTGCGGTCAGGATCGGCTTCGGCACACCGGGCAGAGCACGCGCCATCGGCCGCCCGACGAGCTTGGTGAGCGAAGCGATGCGGGCGACCTCTTCAACGAGATCCGCCTCGCCCTGAACGTCCGAGCGCCACGTCGGCACATGGGCCATGTTGCCCTCAAGCCGGAAACCCAGCGCTGTCAGCGTCTGGCGCTGCTCGGCCTCGGGGATTTCCATGCCGACGAGGGATTGCACGCGGGCCGGTTCGAGCCGGTAGGCGCGCGACACATCAGGAACAGCGCCCGCGACAACGACCTCGGACGCCTCGCCGCCTGCGTGATCGACGATCATCCGCACGGCATGCTCAAGCCCCTCGGGCGTGAAGGCCGGATCGACGCCGCGTTCAAAGCGGTAACGGGCATCGGAATGGATCTTGAGCTTGCGCCCCGTGGTCGCGATCTGGACCGGATCCCAATAAGCGCTTTCGACGAAAACGTTGACCGTCTCTTCGGTGCAGCCCGTCACCTCGCCGCCCATGATGCCAGCGATGCTTTCCACGCCGGTCTCGTCGGAAATGGCGATCATACCCGCTTCAAGGGTGTATTCCTTGTCGTCGAGCGCGACGATCTTTTCCCCGCCCTTGGCGCGGTGCACCCGCAGGTCGCCCTTGACCTTGTCGGCATCGAACACGTGCAGCGGGCGGTTCTGGTCGTAGGTGAAATAGTTGGTCACATCGACGAGGAAGGAAATCGGCCTGAGGCCAATCGCCCGAAGCTGTGCTTGAAGCCACGCGGGCGAGGGGCCGTTTTTCACGCCGCGGATCAAACGGCCATAGAAAACCGGGCATCCATCGGTGGTATCGTCATCAATGGACACATTCAGCGGCGAGGCAAAGCTGGCTTCGACCGGCGTCACGTTGCAGGGCTTGAGCTTGCCCAGCCCCCGCGCCGCGAGGTCTCGGGCGATGCCGCGCACGCCGAGGGCGTCGCCGCGGTTGGGGGTGATGGCGATCTCAATCACCGGATCGACACGGGCCGGATCGTTCTTGCCAAGCCAATCGGCAAAGCTCTGGCCGACATCGCCCGAGGGCAGCTCGATGATGCCGTCATGCTCGTCGGAAAGCTCAAGCTCGCGCTCGGAGGCCATCATGCCGTGGCTTTCCACGCCGCGGATCTTGCCCACGGAAAGGGTCACGTCGATCCCCGGCACATAGTCGCCCGGCTTGGCGAGAACCACCGTGATGCCCGCCCGCGCATTGGGCGCGCCGCAGACGATTTGTTTCTCGCCCTCGTCGGTCTCGACCACGCAAACGCGCAGGCGATCCGCATCGGGATGCTGCACCGCGGATTTGACCTTGGCGATGGTGAAGGGCCGCAGCTTTTCCGCCGGGTTTTCGATGCCTTCGACCTCGAGCCCGAGATCGGTCAGCGCCTCGGCGATCTCATCGACCGTGGCGGAGGTCTCGAGGTGCTTTTTCAGCCAGGAGAGGGTGAATTTCATTTTCTTGTCCTCATTCTTTCCCGAGCATCGCGACCGGCCCGAGGGCGGGTTCGGAATCGCGCCCGCCCTGGGGGGCGGGTCGGGCGCGATGCGGGGCTTCCGCCCCGCGATAGGTCACATCAATGGTCAACGGCTGAGCCCGCCATGAAGGGTGGGCACGTCGAGCGCGGCAAAGCCGTAGTGGCGCAGCCAGCGCAGGTCGGAATCGAAGAAGGCGCGCAGGTCGGGGATGCCGTATTTGAGCATGGCGATCCGGTCGATGCCCATGCCAAAGGCAAAGCCCTGCCATTCATTGGGGTCAACGCCCGCGTTTTGCAGAACCTTGGGATGCACCATCCCCGAGCCGAGGATCTCAAGCCAGTCGTCGCCCTCGCCCACCTTGAGCGTGCCGCCCTCCCACGAGCAGCGGATATCGACCTCGGCGGAGGGCTCGGTGAAGGGGAAGTGCGAGGCGCGGAAGCGCAGATCGACGTGGTCGACCTCGAAATAGGCCTTCACGAATTCCTCGAGGCACCATTTGAGGTTGGCCATCGAGATATCCTTGTCGATGGCAAGGCCCTCGACCTGATGGAACATCGGCGTGTGGGTCTGGTCGTAATCGGCGCGATAGACGCGACCGGGCGCAATGATACGGATCGGCGCGCCGTGCTTCTCCATCGTGCGGATCTGGACCGGCGAGGTATGGGTGCGAAGGACGTGCGGCGGGCGGTTATCGCCCTCGGCGCGATGCATATAGAAGGTGTCCATCTCGGCGCGGGCCGGATGGTGGCCGGGGATGTTGAGCGCGTCAAAATTATACCAGTCGCTGTCGATCTGCGGGCCTTCGGCCACAGCAAAGCCCATATCGGCAAAGATCGCGGTGACCTCTTCGGTCACCTGACTGATTGGATGGATCGAACCAACGCGCCGATTGCGGGCCGGCAGGGTCACATCAAGCCATTCGCCGCGCAGCCGCTCGTCGAGCGCCGCATCGGCCAGCGCGACCTTTTTGGCGGCCAAGGCGCTGTTGATCTCGTCCTTGAGCGCATTGAGCGCGGGGCCAGCGACCTGCCGCTCTTCAGGGCTCATGCCGCCCAGTTCACGCATCTTGAGGCTGATCTCGCCCTTCTTGCCGAGGGCGTTGATCCTTACGTCCTCGATCGCGGCCTCGTCGGCCGCGGCGGCAATCAGGCCAAGGTATTTGCTTTTCAGATCGTCCATGTTTCGGGCGTCCTTGTTTATCTTGATGCGGTGCTATCCAACCGCGCCCTGCCCCGCAAGCGATCCGGGGCCCCTGTCATGCAAAAAGCCGCGAACCCCTGCGAGGGTCCGCGGCTTCGATTGTTTCACTCCGGTCCGGAGTTACGCGAGCGCGGCCTTCGCCTTGGCGACGATGGCGCTAAACGCTTCGGGCTCGTGCACGGCGAGATCGGCGAGAACCTTGCGGTCCACCTCGATACCGGCGAGCGAGAGGCCGTTGATGAAACGCGAATAGGTCATGGTTTCATCGACCGAGCGAACACCGGCGTTGATGCGCTGGATCCACAGGGCGCGGAAATTCCGCTTGCGGACCTTGCGGTCGCGGGTCGCATACTGGTTGGCCTTGTCGACGGCCTGCTTGGCAACCTTGAAGGTGCGCGAGCGGCGATCGAAATAACCTTTGGCCGCGTCAAGAATCTTCTTGTGACGGCGATGGGTGACGGTTCCACCTTTGGTACGGGACATCGTCTGGCCTCCTTAGCGGTCGTAGGGCATGTAGGACTTGACGATCTTCGCGTCGGGCGCGGAGAGGGTCGTGGTCCCACGAGCATCACGGATGAATTTGGTGGTGCGCTTGATCATGCCGTGGCGCTTGCCGGCCTGAGCGGTCTTCACCTTGCCGGTGGCCGTCATCTTAAAGCGCTTTTTGGCGCTCGACTTGGTCTTCATCTTGGGCATTTCCATCTCCTCTTTCGAGTTGGTCGTACGCGCGACTCGGCATGCCACTCTGGCCGGTCTCGCGGGTTGAGCGCGCCGTATAGGAGGGCGCGGCGGTATTGGCAAGGGCTTTAGTTGATGTACTGCGCGATCACACGGACGAAAACATCCGGAATCGTATCGAAACCATAGGCGTTGGGCCGCGCGTTCATCGCATAGGCCACCATCCCGCCGCCGATCACCAACAGGGCCACGGCCACGCGCGGCCCCCGACCTTCGGCAAAGGCGCTGATGATGGAAGGCGCGGCCAAACCGGTGACAACTAGCCCGATCACGAAAAACAGGTCTGGATCCAAAAGATCACCCTCCCTTTTCAGGTGGGGCAATCCTAGTCGTGATGGGAGCTGTAGATCAAACGTTCATCACAAGGCGCCACCCGCAGGATATTGGTCGAACCGGGCGTATTGAAGGGCACCCCTGCGGTGACAACGATCATGTCGGTGTCGGTGGCGAGCCCCTCACCCTTGGCGGCGCGGACCGCGTTGACCACGGCCGATTTGAAGCGATCGACATTTCCGGTGATGACACAGCTCGTCCCCCAGCTAAGGCAAAGACGGCGGGCCGTCTTTTCGAGCGAGGTCAGGGCAATGATCGGAACGCGCGGGCGTTCGCGGGCCACCAGAAGTGCTGTGGTGCCAGACTGGGAAAAGCAGGCGATGGCCTTGATATTGGTCGTCTCGGCAATTTCGCGGGCGGCTGCCACGATGCCATCGGCCACGCTCTTGCGCTTGGCCTTGCGGCTGGCTTCGATGATTTCGGTATAGGTCGGATCGCTTTCGACCTCTTTGGCAACATTGGCCATGGTCGTCACCGCCTCGACCGGATAGTCGCCTGCCGCGCTTTCGGCTGAAAGCATGATCGCATCTGCGCCCTCATAGATAGCGGTCGCCACGTCCGAAACCTCGGCGCGGGTAGGCATCGGGCTTTCGATCATGGATTCGAGCATCTGGGTGGCCACGATCACCGGCTTGGCAGCTTCGCGGCACTTGCGGACGAGCTGTTTCTGGATCGGTGGCACGTTCTGGACCGGCAGCTCGACCCCCAAATCGCCCCGCGCCACCATGATACCGTCGGAGGCCGCCAGAATGTCATCAAAGGCTTTGACCGCAGCAGGCTTTTCAATCTTCGACAGAATCGCCGCACGCCCTTTGGCAAGGGTGCGGGCCTCTTCAACATCGGCCGGTCGCTGCACGAATGAGAGCGCCAGCCAGTCGACACCCAGCTCGCAAACAAACTCAAGGTCTTTGCGGTCTTTAGCCGAGAGCGCCGCCAGCGGCAAAACCACGTCAGGCACGTTGACACCCTTGCGGTTGGAAATCGTGCCGCCAACTTCCACGATGCAATCGGCGAAATCGCGGCCGCAATCTTTCACCCGCAGCCTTATCTTGCCGTCATTCACAAGAAGCGTCGCGCCCGGTTCGAGCGCGTCAAAGATTTCCTTGTGCGGCAGCAGAACCCGCTTGTTGCTGCCGGGTTCGTCCTTGAGATCGAGCCGGAAGGCTTGGCCGATGACCAACTCTTCCTCGCCATTCGCAAAGGTGCCAACGCGCAGCTTCGGACCCTGAAGATCGGCCAGAATGGCAATCGGCGAGCCGAGGTCTTTCTCGACCTTGCGGATGATCGCATGACGGGCAGCGATTTCGGAATGATCCCCATGGCTCATGTTGAGCCGGAACACATCTGCGCCGGCCTCGAAGAGCGCGCGGATCATTTCGTAATCATTGGACGCAGGGCCGAGCGTGGCGACAATCTTGACTTTGCGGTGACGTCTCATCGGACGGATCCTCGTTCTGTACTGGCTAGCCATGTTATCGCTAACATCGCCTTCGGCGCCCTTATTGCTCAATTCACTTCTTTCGGCAACTAGCCTATTTGCAGCCAGAAGCAGACCACAAGGGCGAACCGCCGTATGCAGAACGAATCCTTTGAAATCGTCGGAGAAGGCCGGAACTCGCGTTGGCTGATTGCCTGCGATCACGCTTGCAATCGCGTGCCCGACTGGATCGGCGGCGGGGATCTCGGAATCTGTGCCGATGATATGGAACGCCACATTGCCTATGATGTGGGCGCCGCCGGAGTGACCCGCGCTTTGGCCGACCTTCTGGATGCACCCGCCATCCTGTCTCGTTTCTCGCGTCTGGTTATCGATCCGAACCGCGGCGAAGACGATCCGACCCTTCTGATGCGGCTCTATGACGGGACGATCATCCCCGCCAATCGCAACGCCAACCACGAAGACCTCGAGCTCCGCCTCAACCGGCTCTACCGCCCCTATCATGCCGCCTATGCCATGCTGGCCGCTGCGCGCGAGGATAAAGTGATCTGCGCCGTTCACAGCTTTACACCCCAGCTGCGCGGCCGCCCGCCCCGCCCTTGGCAGATCGGCATCCTGCACTCACATCTCGACACGCGCCTCGCCGAAATTCTGATCGACCGCCTGCGGCGGGAACCCGATCTCTGCGTCGGCGACAACGAGCCCTACAACGGCCACCTGCCCGGCGACGCGATCGACCGGCACTCGCTTCAGGCGGGCCGGCCGAATGTGCTGATCGAAATCCGCAACGACCTCATCAAGACACCGGACGCGCAACAGGCTTGGGCCCAGCGGCTCGCCCCGATCCTTGACGAGGTGCTTGCGGCGAGCGGTCTCTAGACTAGGCCGGAACAGTGGCGGCCCTGTCTGCGTGTTTGCGTGCAGATGAAGATGAGCGCCCAACGATGGCGGGCGCTTCGTGGATCAGCCGATCGTCGGTGAGCGCATGGACCATGAAAAGGGCAAAGTCGGTCCTGCGTGTGAGGTTTGATGCCAGAACCGGATCCCCGACATGGCGCGACCAGACCGGCAGGCCCTCGCTCTCGCCTTCTTCAAGGTCCGATCCGCGCACGACGGTCCAGAGCCTGTCGGACGAAAAGATCATATCGGTTGCCCTAACCTGATCCTCGAGGTCAACGAAGCGCAGCCAACGGGCCACCTTGCCGAAAACGGCAACAAAGGTCCGAAGTTTCAGCGGATACCGATCCCGGCCATCGCGGGTGATATGCCAACCGCAAGAAAAGATCAGCCGCGCGCCGTTGTCGGCATTGTCCAATACTGCTCGGGCGGTCCCGCTTGCGTAGTTTTCAACACCCCACGGGGCAAGAACCGTCAGAACCCCGTCACACCCACGCACGGCGCGTGCAATGGTGGGGCGGCTGTCGGTCCGGCCGGGGAAAAGTTTGATCCGGTCGCCAAACCGAACCAGCTTGTGGGCGCTTTCTGGGCGGCAAACCCCGTTGACCTCATAGCCGAGAGACAGGGCGTGTTCGGCCATATACTGGCCCAGCTTGCCCGAAATGCCGATGATGCAAATACGTTTCATGGAAGGATTCCTTGGATTGGGAGAGAGAGGCGCGGGCATTTCTGCCCGCGCGTTGGCTCAGGCGCGGCGCGGACCACGCATGATGAGCCAGAGGGCAAAACCGATCTCGGCGACCGAGACGACGATCAGTAGAAGGCCGGTGAGATCGCCCATCATCGAGCCATCGGGCGTGGTGAACTTGTTGATGCTGTCGAAAAGATAGCCGAAGGAGCCAAGGCTCATCGCGGGGCCGAGAAGGCGCGGGTAGAGGCCCGAACGTGCCACGAGCTGGCCGAGGATCAGAAGGTGAACCCAAAAGAACAGCTGCCAGATCATGATGCCGGTGGCGTGCATCTCAAGAAGCAGAAGGCCAAGGGCGGCACGGGTTTCTTCGGCCAGACCGGTGACAACACCTTCAGCGAGCGCCTGAGCACCGGCATAGAAAAACAGCATCGTCGCCATGACCGCGACCATCAGAAGCCGCGCCAAGGCGGCGGCAACGCTCAGCGTATGGTTCACATGGCGGAACATGAAATAGAGCATGGTCGTGGCCCCAAGCTCGGCCAACATGACCGCCACATCGCCGGCAACACCGGCCCGGAACAGGCACCATTCGCGGGCAATGGCGGCGAGAGAGGCCGCGCCATCACCGGGGGTGAAAAGCTGGCTCGGGACATAGAGGATGGCGAAGAAGCCCGCCACGGCGATGATGATGTAGAAAAGCCCGGTCACTCGGGCATAGCCCCGCGTCAGCGGGTCGGTGAGGAAGTTCATTTCAATTCTCCTTGTTCAGGCAAGCCTTCACCGGTCCGCCGGGGCGTTATGCCCGCCGGTTGGTTCAAGCTGGGATGTCGATGTCCGCCCCCGACTTTGGCGCGGTGGGGACGTCA
>RFZI01000171.1 GCA_009920775.1 Paracoccaceae bacterium
TTCTCCAGGTAAAGTGAGTAGCGGCCCATGCTGAAGCAAAAGATGAAGAACATCAGGCCGATGAATACGAAGATTTCCCAGTAGACGCCCTGCCAGTCGGTCGAGGCGCGGATGGCGTTCGACAGGCCGATGGGATCGAGAAGGCCGATAAAGACCACCAGCGTCGTGTCTTTGAAGAGGCCAATGAAGGTGTTGACGATACCTGGGATCGAGATCTTGAGCGCCTGCGGCAGGATGATGAGCCGCATGGATTTCCAGTAGTCGAGGCCCAGCGCGTCGGCCGCCTCATACTGACCCTTGGGAAGGGCGGCGAGGCCGCCGCGGACCACCTCGGCGATATAGGCCGCCGAGAAGAGGGTCACCATGATGATCACCCGCAGCATAAGGTCAAAGTTCGTGCCCGGCGGCAGGAAGTAGTTGAGCAGAAGCGAGGCGGTGAACAGCCAGACGATCAGCGGCACGCCGCGGATAATCTCGATGAAGGCGACCGAGACCTTGTTGATGAAGAAAAGGTTCGATTGCCGGCCCAGCGCCAGAAGGATGCCCAAGGGCAACGAGAATGCGATGCCGGCGATGCCGATGATCACCGACAGGGTGAAGCCGCCGAATTCCTTTGATTGAACCTGAGGAAGCTCGATAGGCACCACGCTATTGAGCGCTCCGGCAACAAGCCCGTCGAGGAAGAACCAGTAGAGGAGCGGAGCTGCGATTGCGGCCAAGACTCCGAGAAGATTCGAGCTGGCCGCCGCGACGACGCGATAGGCCACGAACCCGGCCACGAACCCGAACATGACCGAAGCCGGCGTCCAGAGCGACCCGCCCCACAGGAGCCAAAACAGGAAGATCGGCGAGGCGATCGACCCGATCAGAAGTTTGCGCGGAAGGTGGGTGAAGAGGACCGGCAGGATCGACGCAAGAAACAGGGCAAGCGCGAGAACCGGGCGCCAGTAGCCGTCCTTGGGATAAAAGCCGAAAAGGAGCTGTTCCCAGCGATCAGAAATGACCGCGAAACAGGCCGCAGAGGCATCCTCGCCAAGGGTCGCGTTTCGGATCTCACGGCATTCGCTCAGCGAACCGGCATTCCAGATCGAATTGGCGAACCAAGGATAAAGGTGGCTCACGACTGTCCAGACGAACCACAGCGACAAGATGGTCAGGATCGCATTGAGCCAGCTCGAGAACAGGTTTTCGCGAACCCATTTGATGATCCCGGTCTGGCCGAGCGGCGGATCCTGCGGCGCGATCATCTCGGTGCGGACATAGCTAAGGTTTGCTTTGGTCATCTCAGCGCTCCTTCAGCTTCATGCGGTTGTTGTAGACGTTCATCACGCTCGAGATCACAAGGCTGGCCGTCAGATAGAAGAGGCCGAGGAGAAGCATCCCCTCAAGCTCGCGGCCGGTCTGGTTGATGGTGATGCCGCCAAGGGTGGCGCGAACGTCCATATAGCCCACCGCGATCGCCAGAGACGAGTTCTTGGTGAGGTTGAGATACTGCGAGATCAGCGGCGGGATGATGACCCGCATCGCCTGCGGCAGGATCACAAGGTTCATGGTCCGGTTCGGACGCAGGCCAAGCGCGAAGGCTGCCTCGGTCTGGCCCTTGCTGACAGCAAGGATGCCGGCGCGGACGATCTCTGCGATGAAGGCGCCGGTATAGAGCGACAGAGCAAACCATAGCGCGATAAGCGAGTTTCTTACCTGAATGCCGCCTACGAAGTTGAAGCCGCCAAGCTCGGGGTATTCGAGCGTCACCGGACGCCCCAGCAGGAAGTAGAACAGGATCGTCGGAACAAAGAACAGGCCAAGCGAAACCCAAAGGACGGGAAGGATATCGCCGGTCTGTTCCTGACGCTTGTGCGCATAGCGGCGGAAGGCCCAAATGCCGATCAGCGATAGAAGGAAGACAGCACCAAGGAAAGTAGATCCGTCGTGCCAGATCGGTTTGGGAATGAAGATCCCGCGATTGGTAATCGCCATGCTGTCGCCCAACAGCATCGAGGCGGTGCCACCCTCGCGGAAATCGCGGGGCTGGGGCGTGCCTTCGCTCATGATGGCGAAGATCACGATGATCCAAAGAAGAAGCGGAACATTGCGGAAGCCCTCGACATAGACAGCCATCAGGCGCGAGACGACCCAGTTCTTGGAGAGGCGAAGTACGCCGACCAAGACACCGATTACGGTTGCCACCGTGCAGCCCAGAAAGGCCACGAGGAGGGTGTTGAGGATACCGACCATCGCGGCGCGCCCGTGCGAGCTTTGCGATGTGTAGTCGATGATCCGCTGGTTGATGTCATAGCCAGCAGGCTGAGACAGGAACCTGAAATTGAAATCCTTGCCCAAGTCTTGGAGGTTCTGGACTGTGTTGGACACGAGCCAGGACAGCGACAGCATCAGAAGGATGAACGCGATCACCTGAATGGTCAGAGATCTGTAGCGTGTATCGTAGAGAAGCTGGCTCAGCCGAAAGGAATCCTTCGTCGTATCAACGGAAATGGTCATTTTAAACTCCCCGGCGCCCTGCTGCGACAGCGGTTTCCCTCACTTCGGAGGCGTCACAAGTCGTGGGATTTGGCCCTTGGGCACTTGATTATTGAGAAAGGGCGCGGCAATGCCGCGCCCTTTCCTTGTGCAAGACTTAGCGGAACGGCGGCGAGTACAGCAGACCGCCGTTGGTCCACAGAGCGTTCAGGCCACGGGCCAGACCGATCGGGGTGCTCGAGCCGATGTTGCGCTCGAAGCTCTCGCCATAGTTGCCACCAGCGGCGATCGCGTTGACGGCCCAGTCGGCGCTCAGGCCGAGCATGGCGCCAAGCTCACCTTCGGTGCCGAGCAGGCGGTTGACTTCGGGGTTGTTGCCCGCAGCAGCAGCAAGCTCGCGAACGTTGGCCGAGGTCACACCAAGCTCTTCAGCGGTGATCATCGCGTTGAGGGTCCAGCGGACGATATCGCCCCACTGGTTGTCGCCATGGCGAACCAGCGGTGCGAGCGGCTCTTTCGAGATGATTTCCGGCAGGATGATGTGATCGCCCGGGTTCTCGAAGGTGGCGCGCGAAGCAGCAAGGCCCGAAGCGTCAGTGGTGTAGGCGTCACAGGCGCCAGCGCCATACTGCTGGAGGCCTTCCGCGTTGGTCTCGATCGGAACCGGCTCGTAGCTGATGTTGTTCGAGCGGAAGAAGTCCGC
>RFZI01000172.1 GCA_009920775.1 Paracoccaceae bacterium
GATATCGCCCATCGGCATGACCTCGATGAAGGTCAGGTCCATGTCCTTCTCGGCGCACCATTCGGTCAGACGGAACAGCTCGTCCTCGTTAAACCCCTTGAGCGCCACGGTATTGATCTTGACCCGCAACCCCGCCTCGCGCGCGGCCTCAATGCCGCGCAGCACTTGGGGCAGGCGGCCCCAGCGGGTGATCGCCGCGAATTTGTCGGCGTCCAGAGTGTCGAGCGAGACATTGATCCGTCGCACGCCCGCCTCGTAAAGCGGCCCCGCGAATTTCTCGAGCTGGCTGCCGTTCGTCGTCACGGTCAACTCTTTCAGCGCGCCGCTGTCGAGATGCCGCTTCATACCTTGGAAGAAGGTCAGGATATCGCGCCGCACCAGAGGCTCGCCGCCGGTGATCCGCAGTTTTTCAACGCCAAGGCGGATGAATGAGGTGCAGAGCCGGTCCAGCTCCTCCAGCGTCAGAAGCTCTTTCTTCGGCAGGAAGGTCATGTTCTCGGTCATGCAATAGACGCAGCGGAAATCGCAGCGGTCCGTGACCGAGACCCGCAGATAGCGGATGGCGCGGGCGAAGGGATCAATCAGAGGCGCGGGCGTGTCTTGCATGACGCCTAGGTAGGCCCAACCAACCGCGGTGGCAAGGGGAAGGGCTCACCCGCCCAGATGCCGCATCGCTTCTTTGCGGGCAAAAGGCTTCATCCGCTCGCCATGTGCCGCGATGAAAGCGCGGGTGCGCTCGGGGTCATGCTTACTCAGATCGCGCAGCCACCAGCCGATGGCCTTCTGGATGAACCACTCCCGGTCATCAACATAGGACGCCGCCCAGCCCAAGATCTGCTCGCGCCGCTCCAGATCCTCGGGCTTGGGGTTCCGCATCCGGTTCCACGGCAGGGTCATCACAAGCGCGGCGCGGCGGGTCCACATATGCGGGCTGGTCGTCCATGTTTCGACCTCATCGACCCGGGTCGGATCCGCGACGATCCGCTTCTGCCCGGCAATGCTGGCATGATCGGCCAGCGCCCAGCAGTCGAAATCGGGAACCCAGGAGGCGATCAGCCGCCAGGCGGCTTCGTCGTCGGGCCGGATGCGGGCCTGAACAAGCAACTTGGCGGCGGCGATCCGGGCCTCGAAGAGGTTGCTATCCCACAGGCCCTTGGCAACAGCGAGCCGTTCTTCCAAAGAAATACCGGCCCGCCACCGCTTGGCCATCTCGTCAATCTGCGGCACCGCGACGCCGAGATATTCCCGCTCGACCTTGTGATAGGCCGCCGATCCCGCCGCGCGCTCGGGATTTCCGGCGGCGCGAAGGTCGGAAAGAGCCTCATCCAAGGTCATGCAGGGCGCTACTCCACCGTCACCGATTTGGCGAGGTTCCTCGGCTGGTCGACATCGGTGCCCTTGGCCACCGCGGTATGATAGGCCAAAAGCTGCGCCGGCACCGCGTAGACGATGGGGGCGAGCATATCGGGGACGGTCGGCATCACGAGCGTCTTCCAGACGCCTTGGCCGGCCTGTCGCGCGCCTTCGGTGTCGGTAATCAAGAGAACCTTACCGCCACGCGCCATGACCTCCTGCATATTCGAGACGGTCTTATCAAACAGCCCATCGCGTGGGGCCATGACGATCACCGGCACCGTCTTGTCGATCAGCGCGATGGGGCCGTGTTTGAGCTCGCCCGAGGCATAGGCTTCGGCATGGATGTAGCTGATCTCCTTGAGCTTCAGCGCGCCTTCCATCGCAAGCGGGTACATCTGGCCACGGCCGAGGAACAGGATATCGCGGGCCTCTGCCAAGGCAGCGGCCAGCGCTTCGGTCTGGGGCTCGGTGGCGATGGCCTGCGACATGATGCCGGGCAGGGCGCGCAGATCGGCGATGGCCTTGGCCTCGGCCTCGGGTGTCAGACGCCCGCGATCCCGCGCCGCCTTCAGGACCAGCGCGGCTAGGGCGAGAAGCTGGCAAGTGAAGGCCTTGGTCGACGCAACACCCACCTCGACGCCCGCATAGATCGGCAAGGCAAGGTCGCTTTCGCGGGCGATCGAGCTTTCCGGCACGTTCACGACCGAGAGGATCCTGTCGGCCCTGTCGCGGCAATAGCGCAGCGCGGCGAGCGTATCGGCGGTCTCGCCAGACTGGCTGACGAAGAGGGCTGCGGTGCGGGGGCTGATCGGCGGCTCGCGATAGCGGAATTCAGAGGCCACATCGACTTCAACCGGTAGGCCCGCGATTTGTTCGAACCAGTATTTGGCGACAACACAGGCGTAAAACGCAGTGCCGCAAGCGACCATGGTCAGGCGGTCGATGGTGGTGAAATCAAGCGCTTCGCCGGAAAGGCTGAGCGTGCCGTCGCCGCCAAGGTAATGGCCTAACGCATCGCTCAGCACGGCGGGCTGTTCGGCGATCTCCTTGGCCATGAAATGCTTGTAGCCGCCCTTGTCGACCTGGCCTGCGCTGATCTGCACGCGGCGCACGGAGCGGTTGGCAATCCGGCCCGCGGCATCGTGGATCTCGATGCCCGCGCGGGTGACGATGGCCCAGTCGCCATCCTCGAGATAGGTGATCCTGTCGGTCAGGGGCGCAAGGGCGATGGCGTCGGAGCCTACGAACATCTCGCCATCGCCATAGCCCACGGCCAAGGGCGGACCGGAGCGGGCGCAGATCATCAGATCGCCTTCGCCCTCGAAAATCATACAAATGGCATAGGCGCCCTGCAGCTGGCCGATGGTCTTGGCCGCGGCGTCGCGCGGCGAGAGGCCCTGATCGAGATAGAGATTGGCGAGAAGGGCCACGGTCTCGGTATCGGTGTCGGTCTGATGCGGCACGCCGTGATCGGCGAGAAGCTCGCGCAGTTCGCGGAAGTTTTCGATGATGCCGTTGTGCACCACCGCCACGCGCCCGGCGAGGTGCGGGTGGGCGTTGATCTCGTTGGCGACACCGTGGGTGGCCCAGCGGGTGTGGCCGATGCCCGCCTTGCCGGCGAGCGGCCGGTGCACCAGAAGGTCGGAAAGGTTCACAAGTTTGCCTACCGCGCGGCGGCGCTCTAGATGGCCGTTGTTTACGGTGGCGATGCCCGCGCTGTCATAGCCGCGGTATTCGAGCCGGCGCAGCGCCTCGACAAGCTGGGGCGCGACCTCGTGATCGCCGAGAATGCCAATGATCCCGCACATC
>RFZI01000173.1 GCA_009920775.1 Paracoccaceae bacterium
CGCCTATGTGCAGACCCTGCTCTATGCAGACGCGGCAACCCGCGCCGGCACCTTCGAGCCCTGCGCCGTGGCCGCCGCCCTTGAGGGCTTCGAGTTCGACGGCATGGGTATCGGTGCAACCACCTACCGCGCCGAAGACCACCAGTGCTTCAAGGACGTCCTCGTCATGAAGGGCAAAGAGAGCCCGGCCAACGAGTACGACACCCTTGAGATCGTCGAAGTGACCCCGCGCGCTCAGGTCGAGTATGCGGCCGATCACCCGATGTTCGGTGGCGCTGAGGCCAGCCTCGGCGAGTGCAACAACGGCTAATCCGTTAGCCTAGGAACCGGCCGCGCCTGACGCGGCCGGTTCACCTCGGCCCCCCTGAGAGGCGGGCCCAATGAATTCCAAGGACAGGGTGGGACCATGGACGCTTTATTCCTCCAGATCCTCAACGGGCTTGAAAAAGGCGGTGCCTACGCGCTGATCGCGATGGGGCTGACGCTAATTTTCGGCACGCTTGGCGTGGTCAATTTCGCGCACGGCGCGCTTTTCATGATCGGGGCCTTCGTGGCGGTGACGATGCAGCGCATCTTCAACCTCAGCCACGAGATCGTTGACGCAACGCAAAAGGACTTTTTGGGCAATCCGCTCAAGGTCAAGGTGCCCTATGTGATCGAATGGTTCGGAGAGGGTTTCGGCAAGTTCCTGATCGATTGGTCGGTTCCGCTGGCGATCCTGCTGGCCATCCCTGTGATGATGCTCGTCGGCTTCGTGATGGAGCGCGGCCTCATCAAGCATTTCTATAAGCGCCCGCACGCCGACCAGATCCTCGTGACCTTCGGCCTTGCCATCGTTCTGCAGGAAATCATCAAATATTTCTTCGGCGCCAACCCGATCCCGACCCCGGCCCCGTCCGAATATCGCGGCACAATCGAGATGGCCTTCTTTGGCCTCAATCTCTCCTACCCGGTTTGGCGGCTGATCTACTTCTTCTTCTCGGCTGTGGTCATCGCTTCGGTCTTTGCCTTCCTGCAGTTCACGACCTTCGGCATGGTCGTCCGCGCCGGCATGGCCGACCGCGAGACCGTGGGACTTCTCGGAATCGACATCGACCGCCGCTTTACCCTGATGTTCGGCATCGCCGCCGCGGTCGCGGGCCTTGCGGGTGTGATGTATACGCCGATCCTGTCACCCAACTATCACATGGGGATGGACTTCCTCGTCCTGTCCTTCGTGGTGGTGGTCGTCGGCGGCATGGGCTCGCTCTCGGGCGCTGTTGCCGCGGGCTTCCTTCTGGGGATCCTTCAGGCCTTCGCCTCGATGAACGAGGTCAAGAGCCTCATTCCCGGTATCGACCAGATCATCATCTATCTCGTCGCCATCGTCATTCTGCTCACCCGTCCGCGTGGCCTTCTCGGTCGCAAGGGCGTGATGGAGGACTAGTCCATGCTCGGCCTGTCGCAAAAAGACACCCGCTTTCTACTCATCGTCATTGCACTGACCCTGCTGACGCCGTTCCTTCTCAACCCCTTCCCGACAGATTCGGCGCTGGCGCAGTTCAACGCGGGCTATCCGGCCTTGATGCAGCGCTTTGCGATCTACGGCCTCATGGCGATCGGGTTTAACATCCTCTTCGGCCTGACCGGATACCTCTCCTTCGGTCACGCCGCCTTCCTCGGGATCGGCTCCTACGCCGCCGTCTGGATGTTCAAGCTCTTGTCGATGAACGTTCTGCCCGCGATCATTCTGGCGACCCTGCTGGCCGGCCTCTTCGCCCTCGTCATCGGCTATATCTCGCTGCGCCGCTCAGGGATCTACTTCTCGATCCTCACGCTCGCCTTCGCCGAGATGTCCTATCGCCTCGCCTATTCGGTATTCACACCGATCACCAACGGCGAGACCGGCCTGCAGCTCAACCTCAAGGATCCGCGTGTCATTGACGCCGCGCCGACTTCGGCCACGCTGCCGGTGCCGAGCCTCTTCGGCCTTGAGATGAACTCGAGCTGGACGCTCGACCTTGGCCCTTGGGATTTCACCTTCAACGTCGGCTATTATTTCTGCGCCGTCATCGCGATCCTTGGCTTCTATCTCAGCCTGCGGATCTTCCGCTCGCCCTTCGGCATGATGCTGCGGGCGATCAAATCGAACCAGAACCGCCTGAACTATACCGGCGTCAATTCGCGCCCCTACACGCTCGCGGCCTTCGTGATCTCGGGGATGTATGCAGGTCTGGCCGGTGGCCTTCTGGCCGCAATGGACCCGCTGGCCGGCGCCGAGCGGATGCAGTGGACCGCCTCGGGCGAGGTTGTTCTGATGACCATCATGGGCGGCGTTGGCACGCTGATGGGCCCTGTTCTTGGCGCGGGCTTCATCAAATATGCCGAGAATATCTTCTCCAAGATCAACGAGGGCATCCTGCACAGCTGGTTCAGCTGGCTGCCGGACGGTCTTGAGAGTGGCGTCGTCTGGATCTTCGCCCGCTTTGTCGGCGAAGGCTGGCACCTGACCCTTGGCCTGATGTTCATGGTCATCGTGATCGCCCTGCCCGGCGGCCTTGTCGAGGGCGGCCAGCGGATCGCCCGCCTGTTCCGCCGCAAATCCGAAGATGCGCCCAGCGCAACGCCTGCCGAATAAGGAGAAACTCATGAGCATTCTCGAAGTCAAAGGCGTCAACAAACGCTTCGGCGGCCTTCAGGCACTGGGCAACGTGAACCTCAGCGTCAAGGAAGACACCTGCCACGCGATCATCGGCCCCAACGGCGCCGGCAAATCGACCCTTCTGAACTGCCTCGTCGGCAAGCTGATCCCCGACAGCGGCTCTGTCGTCTTCGACGGCCAGTCGGTGCTCGGCCGCAAGCCGCACGAGATCAACCAGATGGGCATCAGCCGCGTGTTCCAGACACCGGAAATCTTCGGCGATCTCTCGGTGATCGAAAACGTGATGATCCCCTGCTTCGCCAAACGCGATGGTGCCTTCCGGATGCACGCCTACGAAGGCGTCCATCAGGAGAAGGGGATCATCGAACAAGCCGAAGCGATCCTTGCCGACGTCAATATGCTCGACAAACGGCATATGCATGCGGCCTCTCTCAGCCGTGGCGACAAGCGCCGCCTCGAGATGGCCATGTGCCTCGTGCAGGAGCCACGCCTTCTGCTCCTCGACGAGCCGACC
>RFZI01000174.1 GCA_009920775.1 Paracoccaceae bacterium
TTGTCGTCGAATTTCCGCGTGGCCTCTTCAAGACGCACATGGGCGACATAGGCCCAGATGCACAGGACATCGGAATAATGCTGGACAACAGGCAGGCCCATGACTGGCTCCTTCAGGCTTGGCCCGCGATCCATGCGGGCAGTTCGGCGATGGAATTGAGAACCACATCCGCGTGCGGCTCGAGCGCCTCGCGGCGGGCGGGGCCGGTGAGGACGCCGACGGTGGTGAAACCGGCGGCTTTGCCCGCGTGAAGATCATGCAGGCTGTCGCCGATCATGGCGCAGTGCTCCGGCGCAAGGCCGACCGACCGGCCAAAGGCCAGCAGCGGGCCGGGCGCGGGCTTGGCCCCATGGCCGCTGTCATATCCCGCGACGAAATCGAAATCTTCAAGCACGCCAGCCTTGGCAAGATGCGCCCGAGCGGCAGATTCAGAGTCGTTGGTGGCGAGGCCCACCTTGAGGCCCATCGACTTTAATTCGCCCGCAAAGGGACGCAGCGGCGTTGCCTCAACCTGCGGAGCCGTTTCACTCAAAAGGCTCATCCGGTCGATCAGCGCCCCCAGATCGCTATCTGCGGAGAAGGGCAAAACATGACGCGCCAGTGTCTCGACCGTTTCAGCGATGACGATCGAACCGGGCAGGAACGCGCCGGCCTTGAGATCGTAACCAAGGATTCCGGCAAGCTCGTCACGGCGGGCCGCATCTCCTGCGGTTTCGCTCTCGATCAGGCGCTGGGTCCAGTTGCCCCAGGTGGCGTTGAAATCGAAAAGCGTCCCGTCCTTGTCGAAGAGCACGCCGCGGATCTTATACATTGCAATCTCCTGATGTATTTCAGATGTGGGCAGGTGCCCAAAGTGTCAAGGCTTAGGTCCAGTGAACCATCTCGGCGCCGGGCAGCGCATACCGGGCCCGTAGCGGCGCATCATAGGCATGACCGAAAGAATCGCAGAATTCTCGAACCCAGGAATCGTCGGATGTCAGAAACTCGAGCACGGAGGCCAGAAAGACCGGATCAGATGCACGCGCACGAAGATCATCGAGCCCGGCGCCTGAGGAGGCCAAGAAAGATGAAAACAGATCGCCTTGCAACGATAGCCACCCAAGTGCTTGAATTGCCAAGATTTCTGCCTGATCTGGTCCCACGTCTGCGCCCTGAAATACGAAACAGTTTCTTAACCAATCGAGTTCAAATTTAGCCAAACTCAATTGTTTTAGTTTTTCTGGAGGTCAGGATGTCGGGCCGCGTGATGATTGTCGATCCTGTTTCTACCAACAGGATCGTGCTGAAAGTCAAATTGCTGGCGGCCCGCTATGAGGTCGTTCCCTGTGTCGACTTTGCCGAAGCCCTTGGCAGGCTCGATGACGAGAAACCCGATCTGATCTTGGTCGAAGCGAGCCAGCTGGCCGCCGGGTTTGCCGATTTCTGCAACGAATTACGGCGCGGACATCGTCAGCTTGAGATTCCGGTCCTCGGCCTTGGTCAATTTGCCGACAGCTCTGCCCGTCTGGCGGCATTGGCTGCAGGTGCAGACGACATTCTGCCAAAGCCCTTTTGCGACGCGCTGCTCCTCGCCATGATCCGGGGGCTTCTACGGTCGCGCGACGAAGCCCGCGCGGCCCTTATGTCGGATGAAACCCGCTCCGCGCTCGGTTTTGCGGAAAGCTGTGCCGGGTTTGAACCGGCGGGTTCCGTGGCCATCGTTTGTGATGACGAGCTCAGCGGCCAGAGGTTCGGACAGCTCTTGAACGGGCTACGGGCCGGACAGGCCATAACGATGACCCCGACAGAGGCGCTTGAACTTCGCGGCAAAGCCATTCCCGATCTCTTTGTTCTCGATGCCCGTGCCACCCCGGCACGGAGCACTGGAGAGGCGGTCTATCAATTAATTGCCGATCTTCGCAGCCGAACGGAAACCCGCAACGCCGCCCAGCTTGTGATCTTGCCGGCGGGGGCTGCGACAATGGCGGCGATGGCTCTGGATCTCGGCGCGAGCGCGACGGCCTTCTCGGACGAGGCGCCGGAGGAAATGGTGCTCCGCTCGCGCACCTTGCTAGCGCGCAAGGCCAAACAGGATCGTATGCGCGATACCCTGCGGTCCGGCCTCGAAGCGGCGGTGACAGACCCCCTCACCGGCCTTTACAACCGCCGCTATGCGATGTCGCACCTAGCGGGACTTGCTGAAAGGGCCGTGGAAACCGGCCGCAATCTTGCGGTGATGGTCCTCGATATCGACCACTTCAAACGCATCAATGATACCCATGGCCATGCCGCTGGCGATCAAGTTCTGATTGGTGTGGCTGAAGTCCTTCGGCGCAATCTGCGGGCAATCGATCTGGTGGCGCGGATCGGGGGCGAGGAATTTCTGGTCGCCATGCCCGAAGCATCGGCCGAGGCGGCCCGCGCCGCGGCAGAACGGCTCCGACAAAAGATCGCCACGTCGGATTTTGGCAACACTGACGCGGGCGCCCTGAAGGTGACGATGTCAGTCGGCATCGCCCTTGGCACGGCCGATCAGGTTGTGGGCGGAAGATCGGGGATCGAGGATCTGATCCAAAGCGCCGATACCGCGCTTTATCGCTCCAAAGCTGCGGGCCGGAATATCGTGACGCTTGATCAGACGGCGGCCTGACCCTCAGTCGTCGTCGTGACCGTCCCACTGGCGCGACAGCCGACGTGCGAAGATCTGGCGTTGCTCCAGGCTCATCGACGCGATCCGGCGCAGCAATAGATCCTGCCCGACCTGCATCACCTGAACGCCACGCTCGCGTTCTTTGGCAAAGATCCTGCCCAGTGCCGCGGGGTCGAATGGTTCGGCCACCAGAGCATCGAGAAAGGCGGCCCTGATCCGGCTCATGTCTTGCGCGCCGGTTCGCCCGATCTCGGGGCGGTCGCGCAGCTCGCCGGCAAGACCGCGTCGATCCTCGATCGACATGGCCCGAGCAAACGGCCCCAGATCGGCACTAAAGCCACCCGGACCGCTCATATGACGGCCCGAAGCGAGGCCGCCTGCAATCATGCCGACGATCAACACGTTGAACGCCAGCGAAACGCCCAGAGCGATCCGCAGGCTGCGGTTGCCGCTCTTGGTCGGCTGTGGCTGTCCTTCGCCTGTGGTCT
>RFZI01000175.1 GCA_009920775.1 Paracoccaceae bacterium
GGAATACCCCGAGGAAACCCGCCTGCGCTATCGCTACCTCGACCTGCGCCGCGAGACCATGCAGGAAAACTTGAAGCTGCGCTCCGATGTGGTCGCCTCGATCCGCCGCCGGATGTGGGACAAGGGCTTCCGCGAATACCAGACGCCGATCATAACCGCCTCCTCGCCCGAGGGCGCGCGCGATTTCCTCGTGCCCTCGCGCCTGCATCCGGGCAAGTTCTATGCCCTGCCGCAGGCCCCGCAGCAGTTCAAACAGCTGATCATGGTCTCGGGCTTCGACAAGTATTTCCAGATCGCCCCCTGCTTCCGCGACGAAGACCCCCGCGCCGATCGCAGCCCGACCGATTTCTATCAGCTCGACATGGAAATGAGCTTTGTCACCCAGCAGGACGTGTTCGACACCGTCTCGCCGGTGATCGCGGGCATCTTTGAAGAGTTTGGCGGCGGCAAATCCGTAGATGCGCCCGCCGAGTGGCCGCAGATTTCCTATCGCGATGCGGCGCTTTGGTATGGCACCGACAAGCCCGACCTGCGCAACCCGATCAAGATGCAGGTTGTGTCCGAGCATTTCGCGGGCTCGGGCTTTGCGATCTTCGCCAAGCTTCTCGAGCAAGAGGGCACCGAGATCCGCGCCATTCCCGCCCCCACCGGCGGCAGCCGAAAATTCTGTGACCGGATGAACGCCTTCGCCCAGAAAGAGGGCCTGCCGGGCATGGGCTATATCTTCTGGCGCGCGGCCGAGGATGGCTCGGGCATGGAAGCGGCTGGCCCCTTGGCGAAAAACATCGGCCCCGAGCGCACCGAGGCGATCCGCCAGCAGCTGGGCCTCGGCCTTGGCGATGCGGCCTTCTTCCTTGGCGGCAAGCCCGCGACCTTTGAAAAGATCGCCGGCAAGGCCCGCACGGTGATCGGCGAAGAGCTCGGCCTTTCGGAGAAAGACCGTTTCGCCTTCGCCTGGATCGTCGATTTCCCGATCTACCAGAAAGACGAGGAAACCGGCGGCTACGAGTTCGAGCACAACCCCTTCTCGATGCCGCAAGGGGGCATGGACGCGCTTGCGGGCGATCCGCTCGATGTGCGTGGCTTCCAGTATGACCTGGCCTGCAACGGCTATGAGCTTGTCTCCGGCGCGATCCGCAACCACAAGCCCGAGATCATGTTCAAGGCCTTTGAGATCGCGGGCTATGGCGAAGACGAGGTCCGCCGCCGCTTTGGCGGGATGGTCAACGCCTTCACCTACGGCGCCCCGCCGCACGGCGGTTGTGCTGCGGGCATCGACCGGATCGTGATGCTTCTGGCCGACGAGATGAACATCCGCGAGGTCATCATGTTCCCGATGAACCAGCGCGCCGAAGACCTGATGATGGGCGCGCCCTCCGAGCCCACCAACGAACAGCTGCGCGAACTGCGCCTGCGGGTTCTGCCACCCGAGGCCTAAGGGTCTTCGATCCCGAGATCGGCGCGAAGCCAGTCCCGGAACCTGAGAACTCTCGGGTCCGGGGTGGCTGTTTCTGGAAAGACAACCCACATTCCGCGATCCGTCCTGATCGTCGTGGGGTGAATCTGGACGAGATGGCCTGATGCGATCTCGGGCCGAGCCACTATGAGATCACAAAGCACGGCGCCGTGTCCCGAAAGGGCGAGATCAAGCATTCGGGCGCGGTTCTCGTATTCCATCATCACGCCAGACGGCGATCCTTCATAGCCGGCGGCCTCAAACCATTTGTCCCAGTCCTCGCGGCGGCCCCGGTCGTAGCCTCTGGTCATCGTGGCGATTTCTGCCGGTTCGATCGGCAAGCTGCGTCCGGCGACGTATTCCGGCGTGGCAACAGCGGCGAGCGTGTCGTGATGTAGAAGGAGCGAGGTGAGCCCTTTCCAATCGCCACCACCGTAGCGAAGCGCGGCGTCTGTCTCATCCGTCTCGAACTTGGCGAGCGCCGATGACATCTGCGGCGAGACCCGGAGACCCGGATGGGCGGTGTGGAATTTGCCAAGGCGGGGCAGGACGATCCGGTTCCCGTAGAAAGGGGCTATGGAGAGGGCAATCTCGCCCGCCAATTCACGGCGGATCAGGGCATTCGTGGCTTCTGCGATTTCATGAAACGCAGCGTCCAACCGGTCTGCGAAGGCGCCTGCGTCCTTGGTCGGCGTGACCTTTCTGGTCCCTCTTTGGAAAAGTTTGATGCCGAACGCCTCTTCGAGCGCTTTGTTCTGATGGCTGATGGCCGCCTGCGTGACGTTGAGCTCTTGCGCGGCCCCTTTGAAGCTTTCGAGCCGGGCCGCGGCCTCGAAGGCCCGCAGTTGATTCATGTTGGGAAGGCGATGGCTCATTTCGGCCCCCGCATGGATTAGCTCCGCTAAAGCATCCTGTGAGAAACCATCGTTTGTTGTCAACACGCACAAGGGGCACGATCAGGCCAGACAAGATCCTCAACAACGGAGACAGCCATGACCCATCACCGCAACGCCCCCCGCCTCACCGAACTGGATTTGATGATGCTCAGCCGTTTCGGCCAGTGTCATTCCGAGAAGGCCGCAGCCGCAGAGAACGCCCTCGCCAGGATGCAAGAAACCTCGAAATTGCGTCTCTGGATCGCTGAGGTGCTGCGTAGTCTGGCGAAGTCGGTGGATGGGCGAACCGTGCCCGCCCACACTTTGGCCCAAAGCTGACCCTGTCCGGCGTAGTAAGAGATAATTTCTAGAACAAAATTATTATATCAAGCGATCCCGAATGCACTCACCGCAGTTGCCCCGAGCGCGATCACAAGAAGCACGGCGCCACCGACAAACACGGTCCAATCCAGAACGGCGCTGCCATTCTCCTCGGCCCAGAAACGATCGATAAACTTTGCCATGTCTCTCCCCTCAACAGTTCACGAAGGATGCTAGGGGCCAACGTCGTGGTAAAATGGGACGGGATTTGGGCGGTCTTTGGGCCTCTTCAGGGAGTTAGCGCAGCGTTTTTCGGCATCTCCGCCAAACTAGAAACTGGGCGTGGCGGCGATCCGTTCATGTATCATGGCGCTCAAACGCTTGGCGGCCGGTGCTTCAGGCAGACCTTCGCGCAGAGCGGCGAGAAATCCGTCTGCTGCATCTTCGAGGGTTCTGTC
>RFZI01000176.1 GCA_009920775.1 Paracoccaceae bacterium
GATCCCCGATGTGATCGGCGATGTGGAACTGCCACCGGAAGCAGAGCTACCGCCAACAGCGACGACGGGCAGCATCCTGCGTTATGAGGAACGCAACGATGTCGGCGGCGGCTATGCCGAGAGCGTGGTCTATAACGGCGACGATACCTTCTCGGTCGACAATATCGCTTTCGACGGCTTGAACCTCTACAACCTTTCGACATTGACCATGGAGGGCGGGACGCAGGGCGAAATCGGCGGCTATATGCTCTTTGATGCAGAAGTCTCGGTAGAGGATTTCCTGACCAATGGCGCGATCGAGCAAATCGTGCCCTATCACGCCATCTACGGCGAGAGCGCGCGCTCGCGGTTTGCGATCATCCGAACGGGCGGCTATGCCGACTACGGCTTTGGCGGCTTCAGCTACGAACGAAACGGAACCGTCGTTCTGCCCCCGGCGGGAACCACCGGTCAGGCCGGATTTACCGGCCGCTATGCGGGTATGCGGGTCTTTAGCGGCATGGGCGGCCTCGAATTCACCGAAGGTGATATGCAGATTGCGATCGACTTTGGCGATTTCAACGACACCAATGCCGTGAGCGGCATGCTCTTCAATCGCAAAGCCTACGATGAAGACGGCGTTCTCGTCATTGAAGGCACGGATGGAAGCGGTGGCCAGCTACCGCTCCCGAATTTGCACTTCGTGATCGAGTCCAACGTCGACACCCTGACAGCAAACGGCGAAATCGCCGGCAAGGTTATTTCGACCTATGTCGAGACAGACGAGAACGAGGCCGTGGACCCTTACGAAGAGGGTTTCTACTACGGCATTATCTCGGGTGACACGACCACAGGAACCGGAGGCGAGATCGTTGGTGTCCTCGTCTTTACCTCGAGCGACCCGCGCTACGACAACGTGAATGTGCAGGAAACTGGTGGCTTCATCCTCTTGCGGACACAGCCATAGATCCATGCCCACCCCGATCATTCGATCGCTGTCGGTTTCTTTGACGCTCCTCTGGCTGGCGCTCGCGCCAGCCGGTCCTGTTTCGGCCCAAACCACCATCCTGACCCTTCAGGAAACCCGCGAAACCGCAGTTTCCGCCTTTGAGACCGGCGCCTTTGCGCAGGCCGAAGCCTTGGCCCGCGCCCTGCTTCGGCGCGACATGCGCGATGTTGTGGCCCAGATTGTGATGATCGAGGTTGCATCGGCCCGTGGCGATCATGAGGCAGCCGCAAGCATGGCCGCCTATGGCTACGGCATCGCCGAGACAGACGGCGCCCGATTTACCCTTGCCCGCCTTGCCGCCCGCGAGCACGCGCTGCTCGACCATGGCACCCGCGCCCAGCTCTGGCTGCGCCGCGCGCGAGAGGCGAGCCCGACCGAGGGCGCGGCCCGTGAGGTCGCCGAGGATTATGCGTTCATCCGCGCCCGCAATCCTCTGTCGATTTCGGTAAACGGCGGTGTTGCTCCGCGCTCCAATATCAACAACGGCTCCTCACAATCGACCCAAGAGGTTTTGATATTCGGCATTCCGGTCACTCTGCCCCTCTCGGGCGACGCTCAGGCACTTTCGGGGACTGCCTTTAGCCTTGGAGGCGAGTTGGCCTATCGGCTTGATGACAGGGGCGACCGACGCACCACGCTTTCGCTTGCCGCCTTTGGAGAAACCTATCAGCTCAGCCACGAAGCCAAAGCCCTTGCTCCGACCGCGGTCGGCTCGGATTTCGCCTATGTGAATGCCGAACTGGCACTGCGCCAGGAACGCCGGATCGGACAGGACGGCGCGGTTCTGGGCTATGGGGCTTCGCTGGGCACGACATGGTCAGGCGGGGCGGCCTATTACGATTTCAGCCGGCTTTCCCTGTCATACGGCTGGCATGGCGTTGGTGGGATGCAGCACCGGCTGGATGGCCAGACCGAACGCCAGATCGCACGAAGCGGCGGCGACCCGCGACACATCTCGGAACTCGGCTGGCGCGGCGACTGGAGGTCGGAGGCTGGAAACCAGATTTCCATGGCTGTGCGCCTGTCTCAAAGCACCTCGACCAACCCCAATTACGCCTATGAAGGGGTTACTGCGAGCCTCAGCTGGACGCCACAAACCCCGTTCGCCGGGGGCCATTGGTCAATGAGCACCGAGGCCGGAGCGCGAAACTATGCGCCGTCCTTCCTGTCGCTCGATCCCAGACAAGACCGCTCGGTGTCGGGCCGGATCACCTTCCGGCCCGACGCCCTCGAGTTTTACGGTTTCCGCCCAGAGATCGCGCTGACAGGTCGCCTCAACGCCTCGAACATCGCGCGCTTCGACACGAACGACCTGGGGCTGGGCCTGCGGATCGTTTCTTCCTTCTAGGCCGCCGCGCCCCGGGGTCTGGCGTCCGCTGTCTGCCGTGCTAGTCTGCCCGCAAATCCACGGGAGATGCCAATGACGATCCGCTATCTGCACACCATGGTCCGGGTTCTGGACCTTGAGAAATCCATCGCCTTCTACGAGCTTTTGGGCCTAAAAGAGACCCGCCGCTACGAAAACGAAGGCGGGCGCTTTACCCTGATCTTCATGGCGCCTCCCGGACAGGAGGACTGCCCCGTCGAGCTGACCTACAACTGGGATGGCGACGAGGGCCTGCCCTCCGACAGCCGCCATTTCGGCCACCTCGCCTATGAGGTCGACAATATCTACGAGACCTGCCAGCACCTGATCGACAACGGCGTGACGATGAACCGCCCGCCACGCGATGGCCGTATGGCTTTTGTCCGCTCGCCCGACAATGTCTCGATCGAGCTTCTGCAAAAGGGCAACGCCTTGCCGCCCGCCGAGCCTTGGACCTCATTGCCGAATATCGGCCACTGGTAGGCCCGTTCAGTAGATATAGCGTATCTGGTCGGTCCAGTAGCGCTCGACCCGTTTCAGAGCGCTGCTGATCTCCTCGACACCAACCAGATCAAGCACCTGACGCGTCTGGAGCCCCTCTGCGTGCGTCGCAAAAAGCCGCGCAACGACAGACTCGATACGCTGCCCTTTCGACGTCAGACTCACCCGCACCGAGCGGCGATCAATCTCGCTGCGCTGATGGTGCATATAGCCCATCTCGACCAGCTTCTTGAGATTGTAGCTGACGTTT
>RFZI01000177.1 GCA_009920775.1 Paracoccaceae bacterium
CCATCGCCATGACCTGCGTCTCGCCCTTCCAGCCGGGCGCCACGATCATCGAGGTATTGGGCAGGCGCTCTGCTTCCTGCCCGACCACGGCGATCCCCTCGGCCCCGTCCTGAAGAACGGCCTCAAGCTCATCCCGAAGCGCCGCAACCTCGTCCCAACGCCCCGCCGCCAGATCGGCCTGCGCCGCCTCGGCAGCGGCCCCAAAGCCGGCAATGCCGATCACATTCTCCGTCCCCGACCGGCGCCCCAGCTCCTGCCCGCCACCCTTGATCTGCGCGGCAAGATCGGTGCCTTTCGGCACGACCAGCGCGCCAACGCCTTTCGGCCCCCCAATCTTGTGCGCCGAAAGTAGCACCATGCCCACACCCGACCAGCCGTAGGCAAACGCCAGCTTGCCAAAACCTTGCGTGATATCGGATGCCGCCAAACCTTCGGGCAGAGCCTGCACCACGCCCGTCTCGGAATTGGCCAGTTGCAAAGTCGATCCCGCCGGATCGTCCACCGTCACCGCCCCATCCAACGAGACCGGCAGGCACTCCTCGATCCAGGCTCGCACCGCATCATGTTCGATGCCCGCGCCCTTTAAACCCCGCCCCACCAGCGCCAAAGCCGCCGCTTCCGTCGCCCCCGAGGTAAAGATCACATCCGCCCCGGAGGCCCCCAAAGCCTCGGAAACCTGCGCCCGCGCCCGCTCGATCGCCGCCTTGGCCGCACGGCCCTCAGTATGAACCGACGAAGGATTGCCATACAGATCCATCGCCGCGCCCATCGCCGCCCGCGCCTCATCCCGCAGCGGCGTCGTCGCATTGTGATCGAGATAGACCCGCGCCATCAGAGACTGCTCCTCTTTTGGCCCGAAATACTCCGGGGGAGTCCGCAACGCGAACGGGGGCGGAGCCCCGCCTTATCCAAACCCAAAATCACTCGTCGACCACTTCGAAAAGCGCCGGCACCGCCGGACAGGGCGCGAGGCCATTGCCGACGATATCCGACAGCCGCGACTGGTGCAGATAGACATAGACATGGGCCGAAAGTCCTTCCCAAAGCCGGTTGGTCAGCGATTGCGCCCGGCTGCCCGAAAGGCCGCCGCTCGCGCCCGCGCCCTTGTGCATGGCGCTCACCGTCTCGTCGACCGCCTCCAGAATGTCCGACACCCGAATCTCCGACGCGGGCCGCGCCAGCTTGTAGCCGCCCCCCGGCCCCCGGGCACTTTCCACCAATTCCGCCCGCCGCAGCTTGACGAACAGCTGCTCAAGATATGGAAGAGAAATGTCCTGCCGCTTCGAGATTTCATTGAGGGTCACAAGCGCACCGGCCGGTTGCAGCGCCAGATCGGTCAGCGCAACCATCGCATATCGGCCCTTCGTGCTCAGTTTCATCGCCGAAACCCCCAAGTTTCCCACTAAAACCCCGAAATCGGCGCATCTCCATTGACGCGCAGCCGAGGCCCGATTAACTCCTGCCGGAGCACTCCGCGCCCTTTCGGGCCGGAAATTAGAATCCTTCTAAGGTGCCTGAGAGTTTTCGTCAAGAATTCCGGGCCGCAACACACAGGGATAAATATGCCCGAAGTCATTTTCGCCGGCCCCGAAGGCCGACTCGAAGGCCGCTACCATCCGCAAAAGCACCGCGACGCGCCCATCGCCATCATCCTGCACCCGCATCCTCAGTTCGGCGGCACGATGAACAACCGCGTGGTCTATAACCTGCACTACGCCTTCCATAACCTCGGCTTCACGGTGCTGCGCTTCAACTTCCGTGGCGTCGGCCGCAGCCAGGGCGAATACGATCAAGGGATCGGCGAATTGTCGGATGCCGCTTCGGCGCTCGACTATCTCCAGTCGATGAACCCCAATGCCAAGCATTGCTGGGTCGCGGGTTTCTCCTTCGGCGCCTGGATCGGAATGCAGCTTCTGATGCGCCGACCCGAGATCACCGGCTTCATCTCGGTCGCTCCGCCCGCGAATATGTATGATTTCTCCTTCCTCGCCCCCTGCCCCTCTTCGGGCCTGATCATCAACGGCTCGGCCGACCGTGTGGCGCCGCCCGCCGATACCGTGGGCCTTGTCAAGAAACTGCACGAGCAGAAGGGCATCACCATCACCCACGAGGTCGTCGAGGGCGCGGGCCATTTCTTCGAAGACCCGCATATGGACACGATGGTCGATAGCGTCCAAGGCTACGTCCGCCGCCGCCTGACCGAGACCACGAGGTAGGCCATGGGGGTTACCGAGGATCTTGCCGATGCGCTGGCCCGCGACACCATCGCGGTGGCCGAGAAACTTGGCGACGACAATCTGATCGCCGAGGTCTCCAAGGTCCTCGGCGCGTCCTCGACCACCACCCAAGAAGCCTTCATGACCGCCGTCCGCGTCCGCCTCTCGGAGAAACGCGCCCGGGCTTTCCTGAAAGAACGCATCAAGAAAGGCCCGGTCGGTCCGAAGAAGGAAATCGGCACCGGTCCGATCCTCAATCCGACCGAAGACAACGCAGGCGGCCACTGATGGCGGCTGCCTCGCGGATCGACGCGCAGATTGCCTTTCTCAATGAGGCCGACAAGCTCAAGGATCAGCTCCGCGCGACGCCTATCCTGAGCAACACCCGCCCGGAAAACTCGGCCGAGCACAGCTGGCACATCATGCTCTATGCGCTGACGCTCGCCGAGCACGCCAATCGTCCGATCCGCATCGACCGCGTTTTGAAGATGCTGCTCCTTCACGACATCGTCGAGATCGACGCGGGCGACGCGCCGATCCACGGCGATCACGATCCAGCCGAGCAGGAAGCCAACGAAATCGCCGCCGCCGAGCGCATCTTCGGCCTTCTCCCCGCCGACCAGCGCGATGAATTCCGCAGCCTTTGGGAGGAATTCGAAGCCGCCGAAAGCGACGACGCGATCTTTGCCAAGTCGATCGACCGCGTGCAGCCGGTAATCTCCAATCTCGAAACCGGCGGTGGCAGCTGGATCGACTACAACGTGACCGCCGCTCAGCTTGAAAGCCGTGTCGGCGTGAAGGTTCGCCGCGGCGCGCCCGCGGTCTGGGATGCGCTCAAAACCCGG
>RFZI01000178.1 GCA_009920775.1 Paracoccaceae bacterium
ATGGACTGTCGGCGCAAAGCAGTGCGTGTTTCGTCGGTGAGGGTTCGGGCCTGCGCCGTCAAATCGTGCAGTTTGGCAATCATATCAGCGGCTTGTGCGAGCTCATTGTCAGAGAATTCACGATCGCCACGCGACAGGCTCGATATGGATCTCGTGCCACCGCGTTCGACGGCGACAGTGAGGCCAAATTTCATGCCGAAATTGGTCGCTTCTTTCATGACACCGCCACCATCAAGCTCGATCAAATCGGACCACCGCACTGTTCCGAGGTTTTCGAACCCCCACAGAACCGTCGGATCTTTCATGACCATCCCCTGCTGCGAATAGATCGCCAGCCAGTCAGTCGGGTAGGTCTGAAAGAGAAATGCCGGCGTCGTGAAATTGATGTGAAGCGCTGCGGCATAGCCGGTTGGCGCTAAAGTCATCAAATCAGACAGGACCGCGCGGATTTCTGTTTGAGTGGCTGACAAAACCCTGTTTACTCGCTTTTAGGTTGCTTGATGATATATAGGTAGCATAGCTTTCTTCGGATATAAGACCCAAAATGACCGGATGGCACTAGACTTTAGTGCAGTTCCATAGTGACACGCTTCGACAGGATGATGCTTCAAAAGATAGCCATCAACGATTTGAGCGAAATCGCTCCGGCTGGATATTATCTTGCCCTGCGTGTTGGCTTTGCGTTTCCGCTGGAAGAAATCAATGCGCTGCCGGCGGATTGGGTGAGCCACTATACCGCCGAACGCTACATGATGGCCGATCCCGTGATTCGCTGGGTTTATTCCAAAACCGGCACAATCCGCTGGAGCGAGATCGAATTTGACGATGTCCGGGGGGTTCTTGCCAAGGCTGAAAGTTTTGGGCTGCGCTATGGCGTGGCGGTCAGTGTCTTCGATAATAACCCCGAAGGTCAGCGCTCTTTTGGGACATTCGCACGGTCGGATCGCGAGTTTACCCAGTACGAAATCGATCTCTTGCGCGGTCATATCCAGCGTTTGCATGCCGAAAAAGCACCGCCCAGCAACCTTACACTTGCAGAGCTTGAGGCGCTGCGGATGGTCAGAGATGGCTTGCGAGTCAAACAGATAGCGTTGGAGCTTGGCGTGTCCGAGGGCGCGGTCAAGCAGCGTTTAAAGAACGCAAAGCTAAAGCTCGGAGCACAGACCGGGGCTCAGGCCGCCGCGATGGCTTCGGAGTTTGGGCTCATCTAAAATCCAGATCCCGCGATGTTTCCGGGCTGGTCCAAATTTGGGCCAGTACCGTCTATTGGTGTGCGGGCGTGGAAACTCCACAAAACGGTCATTGCTCGTTAAGGTTGTATGAAATGTACAACTGATAACCCAAGAGGAGAGACCCATGGAAAACATCACATTCGATATGTCGACGATGCATATGTTCGGCAGCGCCTATTTTGACTATCTCGCCCTGCGAAAGCGCTTCTTCGTCGATACGCTCGGTTGGGATATCCCCCACAACGACAAAGTGGAGATGGACCAATACGACAATCCAACCGCGCACTATTCTTTGGTGCTTCGGGACGGGCAGGTTGTCGGCGGGGCCAGAACAATGGCGACCACTGCAACCTGGGGCCAGCATACGTATATGCTTCGGGATGCCTTCGCCGGAAAACTGGTCGATATTCCCGCCGAGGTTATGCCGGCGGATGTGGCCAATGCTCAGATGTGGGAATGCACACGTCTTGTGATCTCGGACGATGTCGATACCCAGATTGATCGCAGCGAATGTTTGTCGCTCATCGTCGGAGGTTTGATCGATGTGGCCGCGAGGAACGGTGCGACGCGGCTCATGTCGCTTTCGCCGATTTCGCTGATGCGGGCGCTGCGGGAGCTTGGATTTGATGCCGAGCGGATCGGTGAGCCCTATCTCAACGAGGGCGACGGACGGCGCTATGCGGTTCTGAGTATGTCTGCCGTCTCTGCGCGGCCGCGCCTGCATACTCCGCACCCGACGCATATGCCGCAGGGCAAGCAGCCGGTGCACGCGGCAGCGACCGCTTGAGAAAGGGCGGGGCCAGAACCGCCCCGCCGTAGATCAGCCCTTGCCGAAAACGCGGGCGAAGATCGTGTCGACGTGTTTGGTATGATAGCCGAGGTCGAATTTCTCCTCGATCTCGGCGGGCGACAGGGCTGCCGTGACCTCGCCATCGGCAAGGAGCTCTTCCTTGAAGTCCTTGCCCTGTTCCCAGACCTTCATGGCGTTGCGCTGGACGAGGCGATAGGCGTCCTCGCGGCTTACGCCGGCTTGGGTCAGCGCCAGAAGCACGCGCTGGCTCATCACGAGGCCGCGGAACTTGTTCATGTTCTTGAGCATGTTCTCGGGGTAGACGACGAGCTTTTCGATCACACCGGCAAGGCGGTTGAGGGCGAAATCGAGGGTGATGGTCGCGTCCGGCGCGATGCCGCGCTCGACCGAGGAGTGCGAGATATCGCGTTCGTGCCAGAGCGCCACATTCTCCATCGCCGGAACCACGGCCATGCGGACGAGGCGAGCAAGGCCGGTGAGGTTTTCGGTCAGGACCGGGTTGCGCTTGTGCGGCATGGCGGAGGAGCCCTTCTGGCCGGGCGAGAAGAACTCTTCCGCCTCCAGAACCTCGGTGCGCTGCATATGGCGGATCTCGATGGCGACGTTTTCGATTGAGGAGGCAATGACGCCGAGGGTGGCAAAGAACATCGCGTGGCGGTCACGCGGGATGACCTGTGTGCTGATCGGCTCGGGCCGCAGGCCCAGCATCTTGCAGACGTGCTCTTCCACCGCCGGATCAATATTGGCGAAGGTGCCGACAGCGCCGGAAATCGCGCCGGTGGCGATCTCTTCGCGGGCGGCCTGAAGGCGGGCCTTGTTGCGGTCCATCTCGGCGTAGAAGCGGGCGAAGGTGAGGCCCATGGTCGTCGGCTCGGCGTGGATGCCGTGGCTGCGACCGATGCGGACGGTGTCCTTGTGCTCATAGGCGCGCTTCTTGAGGGCAGCGAGGACTTTGTCCATGTCGGCCAGAAGGATATCGGCGGCGCGGACAAGCTGGACGTTGAGGGTGGTATCCAG
>RFZI01000179.1 GCA_009920775.1 Paracoccaceae bacterium
GGCAAGGTCGCCTATATCGAGGGCAACCGCGATCACCCGGTGAACCGCGGCGTTCTTTGCGCCAAGGGCTCGGCTGGCATTATGCAGGTCAACGCCCCTTCGCGCCTGCGCGCGCCCATAAAGCGGGTCGGGCCGCGCGGCTCGGGCGAGTTTGAAGAGATCAGCTGGGACGAGGCGCTGCAGATCGCGACCGACTGGCTTGCGCCCCTTCGTGAGACCGCGCCCGAGAAATTGGCCTTCTTCACCGGCCGCGACCAGTCGCAGAGTTTCACCTCGCTTTGGGCCCAGTCCTACGGCACGCCCAACTATGCCGCCCACGGCGGCTTCTGCTCGGTCAACATGGCGGCTGGCGGTATCTACACCATGGGCGGCGCCTTCTGGGAGTTTGGCCAGCCCGACTGGGATCACACCAAGATGTTCGTCCTCTTCGGCGTGGCCGAGGATCACGACTCGAACCCGATTAAAATCGGCATCGGCCAGATCAAGAAGCGCGGCGCCAAGGTTGTCGGCGTCAACCCGATCCGCACCGGCTATAACGCCGTGGCCGACGACTGGTACGGCATCACCCCCGGCACCGATGGCCTTCTGATCCTGTCGCTGATCCATTGCCTGATGAAGGCGGGCAAGGTCGATCTCGACTATCTCGCCCAGTTCACCAACGCCGCCTGCCTCGTCAACGAAGACCCTGACTCGCCCGAGAACGGCCTTCTTCTGAAAGACAAAGATGGCAAGCCGCAGGTCATCGACCGCCGCACAGGCAAACGCGCGCCGTGGGATGGCGAAGGCGTCGAGCCCGATCTCTCGGCCAGCTACCGCTACAAGGGCGTGACCTATCGCCCGGTTTTCCACCTGATGGCCGACAAGTACCTCGACGAGGCCTATGCCCCCGAGGCCGTGGCCGAGCGCACCGGAATCTCCGCCGGCCGCATCCGCCAGCTTGCCGCCGAGATCGCCAAGACCGCCTTTGAAGAGCCCGTGGTTCTCGATCGCGAATGGACCGATTTCCGCGGCAAGACCCACAAGACGATGGTTGGCCGCCCCGTCTCGTTCCACGCGATGCGCGGTATCTCGGCCCATTCGAACGGCTTCCAGACCGCCCGCGCCCTGCACACGCTGCAAATCCTCATCGGCGCTGTCGAAACGCCGGGCGGGATGCGGTTCAAGCCGCCCTATCCCAAGCCCGCGACCGCCCACCCCAAGCCGCATTGCAAGGTCACACCCGGCAAGCCGCTCGATGGCCCGCACCTCGGCTATCCGCACGGGCCCGCTGATCTCTGCCTGACCGCCGATGGCAAACCTGCGCGGATCGACAAGGCCTTCAGCTGGGAAAACCCGATGTCGGCCCATGGCCTCATGCACATGGTGATCGCCAACGCCCACGCGGGCGATCCCTACAAGATTGATACGCTCTTCCTCTACATGGCCAACATGGCGTGGAACTCGTCGATGAACACGACGGGCACCATGAATATGCTGACCGACAAGGACGAGAGCGGCGAGTATGTGATCCCGCGGATCATCTATTCCGATGCCTATAGCTCGGAAATGGTCGCCTATGCCGACCTGATCCTGCCCGACACGACCTATCTCGAGCGCCACGACTGCATCAGCCTTCTCGACCGCCCGATCTGCGAGGCCGACGCCGCCGCCGATGCGATCCGCTGGCCGGTGATCGAGCCCGACCGCGATGTGCGCGGCTTCCAGTCGGTGCTGTGTGAACTTGGCGCCAAGCTGGGCCTTCCGGCCTTCGTCAACGAGGACGGCAGCCAGAAATACGCCGATTATGCCGACTATATCACCAACCACATCCGCCGCCCCGGCATCGGCCCGCTTTCGGGCTGGCGCATGGGCGACAACGGCTTGCAGGACGGTCGAGGTGCGCCGAACGAGGCGCAGCTTGATGCCTATATCAAGAACGGCGGCTTCTGGATGGCGCACGTCCCCGACGAGGCCGCCTATTACAAGCCGTTCAACAGCTGGCGGCCATGGGCCATGGCGACCGCCAGCCGCCCGAGCACCTGCGCGAGCGCATCCTCAAGGCGATGGACCCGCTTCCGATCTGGTATGCGCCCTTCGAAGAGGGGCTGGTCGATACCGAAGCCTATCCCTTCCACGCCCTGACCCAGCGACCGATGGCCATGTATCACAGCTGGGGCAGCCAGAACGCCTGGCTGCGGCAGCTGCACGGCATGAACCCGCTCTATATCCCGACCGAGATCTGGAAGAAGCGCGGCTTCAAGCCGGGCGACTGGGCCAAGGTCACCTCCGCTCATGGCGAGATCACCGTTCCGGCGATGGAGATGCAGGCGCTCAATTCCAAGACCGCCTGGACATGGAACGCCATCGGCAAACGTCAGGGGGCATGGGCGCTTGAGGGTGAGACGCCGGAATCGTCCAAAGGCTTCCTGCTCAACCACCTGATCAGCGAGCTTTTGCCGCCGCGGGGCGACGGGATGCGCTGGGCCAATTCCGATCCGGTGACGGGCCAGGCCGCTTGGTTCGATCTGCGCGTCGATATCAACCGCGCCGATGCGCCCAAGGCCAGCCAGCCGCATCACACGCCGATCAAGTCGCCGGTGCCGCAGGCACCCAAGAACCTTGCCTGGAAGACCAAGTCATGACCCAACTTCCCCAATCGACCGACCGCAAGCTCGGGCTGGTGATCGACCTTGATACCTGTGTCGGCTGCCATGCCTGCGTGATTTCCTGCAAAGGCTGGAATACCGAAAACTATGGCGCCGCGCTTTCGGATACGGATGCCTATGGCCCCAATGTCTCGGGCACCTTCCTGAACCGCGTGCACAGCTACGAGGTCAAGCCCGAGACCGGCCCAGCCCAGCTCATCCACTTCCCCAAATCCTGCCTGCATTGCGAGGATGCGCCCTGCGTGACCGTCTGCCCGACCGGCGCGAGCTACAAGCGGACGGCTGACGGGATCGTTCTGGTGAACGAAGATGCCTGCATCGGCTGCGGCCTGTGCGCTTGGGCCTGCCCCTATGGCGCCCGCGAACTGGACGCCACGGCGGGGGTGATGAAGAAATGCAC
>RFZI01000180.1 GCA_009920775.1 Paracoccaceae bacterium
CTGATAGCCGCGCAGCTGGTTGTGGCGGCGTTCGCGGGCCGATTGCGGATCGTGCATCGACACCCAAGTATCGGTGACAACGAGATCGGCATCAGCGACCGCCTTGGCCGGATCGCGTTCGATGACGATGTTGGAGCCTTTGGCGCGGGCCTCTTGGACGAAGCCCATCTCGGGGTCGAGGGTTTCGGGGCCGGTGAAGGTCAGATCGAAGCCCAGCTGGCCTGCGGCGTGGATGAAGGAGGCGCAGACGTTGTTGCCGTCGCCCGACCAGACCACCTTCTTGCCGGCGATCGGGCCGCGGTGTTCCTCATAGGTCATCACATCGGCCATGATCTGGCAGGGGTGGGAGCGGTTGGTGAGGCCGTTGATCACGGGCACGGTGGCGTGTTCGGCCATGTCGAGGAGGGTCTGCTCTTCGAAGGTGCGGATCATGATGAGATCGACATAGCGGCTGAGGACGCGGGCGGTATCGGCGATGGTCTCGCCGTGGCCAAGCTGCATATCAGCGCCGGAGAGGACCATGGTCTCGCCGCCGAGCTGGCGCACGCCCACGTCGAAGGAGACGCGGGTACGGGTCGAGGGTTTTTCAAAGATCAGCGCGACCATATGGCCCTTGAGCGGCTGGTCGTCGTCGGGCGTGCCTTTGGGGCGGCCGAGGCGGGCGGTTTTCATCGCCTGCGCGGTGTCGAGGATCTGCCGCAGGTCGGCGGGGCTGGTTTTGTTGATATCGAGAAAGTGGTTCATGTCGGTCGCTTTCTGGGAGAGGCGGGAGGGGGCTCTGCCCCCCGGCCTTCGGCCTCCCCCCGGAGTATTTTCAGCCAAAAGAAATCAGAGGGTCGAGGCCGCCTTGTCGAGGCGGGCGATGGCCTCGGTGATATCGGCATCGGGGATGTTGAGGGCGGGCAGGAGCCGGATCACGTTGTTGGCGGCGGGCACAGTGAGGATTTCGGCGGCATAGCCGGCCTTGATCATGTCGGTGTTGGGCACTTTGCACTTGATGCCGAGCATGAGGCCGACGCCAGTGACGCTGTCGAAGACATCGGGGTGTGCGGCGACAAGGGCTTCGAGGCGCTGGCGGAAGAGGCCGGCCTTGCGGTTGACCTCGGCGAGGAAAGCGTCATCGGCCACGAGGTCTATCACGCGGCCGCCGACGGCGCAGGCGAGCGGGTTGCCGCCGTAGGTCGAGCCGTGGGAGCCTGCGGTCATGCCGGAGGCGGCGTCTTCTGTGGCCAGGACGGCGCCCAAGGGGAAGCCGCCGCCGATGCCTTTGGCGACCATCATGATATCGGGGGTGACGCCCGCCCATTCGTGGGCGAAGAGCTTGCCGGTGCGGCCCATGCCGCATTGGACCTCGTCGAGGATCAGGTGGATGCCGTTCGTATCGCAGAGGTCGCGCAGGCCCTTGAGGCACTGGTCGGGGAGCGGGCGGATGCCGCCTTCGCCCTGCACTGGCTCGATCAGGATCGCGGCCACGTCGGGCTGGGCGGCGGCGGCGTTGAGCGCCTCGTGGTCGCCCCAGGCGAGGTGGACGAAGCCCGGCAGGAGCGGGCCGAAGCCCTTAGTCATCTTTTCCGATCCGGCGGCGGCGATGCCGGCCGAGGAGCGGCCGTGGAACGAACCCTCGAAGGTGATGATATTGACCCGCTCGGGGTGGCCTGTCTCGTAGTGATACTTGCGGGTCATCTTCACCGCGAGTTCGCAGGCCTCGGTGCCGGAGTTGGTGAAGAAGGCGGTATCTGCGAAGGTCGCCTCGACGAGCTTGTCGGCCAGCGCCTGTTGGGCGGGGATCTGGTAGAGGTTGGAAGTGTGCCAGAGGGCGTTCGCCTGCTCAGTCAGGGTTTTCACCAGCTCGGGGTTGGCATGGCCCAGCGCATTCACCGCAATCCCCGCGCCGAGATCAAGAAAACGTCGGCCGTCCGCCTCGATCAGCCAGGAGCCTTCGCCTTTGACGAAGGTCAGGGGAGCGCGGTTATAGGTCGGCAGGAGCGAGGGGATCATTTTGGCCTCCAAGTGTGAAGATCAAGGGGTGCCCCATGGCCGGAGGGGTGTCAACGGCTTCGCGCCTCGGGGCCCCGTATTTACGGGCGGATGTGGCACTAGGCCACGCGCGGTCAGGGCTTGAGGCGATAGCCCCTGCGGAACCAGCGCCAACAAAGCGCGAGGATCGCCAGCGCCGCGCCCGATGAAACGGTCAGGCCAAGGGCGGGGCTGCTGTCGGAGATGCCGATCATGCCATAGCGGACCCCGTCGATGATGTAGAAGAAGGGGTTGGCGTGGCTCATGGCCTGTAGGGGCGCAGGGAGCGCGGTGATCGAATAGAAGGTGCCCGAGAGAAACGAGAGCGGCGTGACGACGAAGTTGCTGATGGCCGAGAGCTGATCGAACTTGTTGGCGAAAATCGCGGCGACGATGCCGAGGGCGCCCATAAAGACCGAACCGGCAAGGACGAAGGCCAGCGTCCAGAGCGGGTGGGCGATGCCGACGCCGAGGAAGATCCAAGCGCCGAAGGCGATCACCACGGCCACGATCATCCCCCGCGCCACGGCACCGGCGATATAGCCTACGACAAGCTCGAGCGGGCTGAGCGGCGGCATCAAGGTATCGACGATATTGCCCTGCACCTTGGCCGAGGTTATCGAGGAGGAGGTATTGGCAAAGGCGTTCTGGATCACGGTCATCGTCAGGATGCCGGGGGCAAGGAAATGCATGAAGGGCACGCCCATCACATCGCCGCGCCCCTTGCCGATGGCGATGGTAAAGATCAGAAGGAAGAGGCCCGCGTTGATCAAGGGGGCCATGATCGTCTGGCTCCAGACATTGAGAAAGCGCATCACCTCGCGCCGCGCCAGCGTATAGGTGCCAAGCCAGTTGACCCGGCCAAAGCGACGGACGCCCATCCCTTGAGCAGTGCTCATCTGCCACTCCTTCGTGCCTTCAAACGATTCGACCGCTTGTATCCCGCGTTCCCATGCTTAGAATAGGGGGCTGACCCGAGAACTT
>RFZI01000019.1 GCA_009920775.1 Paracoccaceae bacterium
CCGAAAACCCGCAGATTTGGGGGCGTCGCGTTGACTCCTCCGCCCCGCCGGTCGCAGACTTCCCCTCCAGAGGAATCATTGCCGGACGTTTCCGAGTGCGTTTCACCAAACTTCGCCTCAACGGGTTCAAGAGCTTTGTCGACCCGACCGACCTGATCATCGCCGATGGTCTGACCGGCGTTGTCGGGCCGAACGGCTGTGGCAAGTCCAACCTACTCGAGGCGCTGCGCTGGGTGATGGGCGAAAACCGTCCCACGGCGATGCGCGGCGGCGGTATGGAAGACGTTATCTTTGCGGGCGCGGCCACGCGGCCCGCCCGCAATTACGCCGAGGTTGCGCTCCATATCGACAATTCTGAGCGCCTCGCGCCTGCGGGCTTCAACGACGTTGATCACCTCGAGATCGTCCGCCGCATCACCCGCGACGCAGGCTCGGCCTATAAGGTCGGCACCAAAGAGGTCCGCGCCCGCGATGTGCAGATGCTTTTTGCCGATGCTTCGACGGGCGCGCATTCGCCCGCGCTTGTCCGGCAGGGGCAGATTTCCGAGCTGATCAACTCCAAGCCCCGCTCGCGCCGCCGCATCCTTGAAGAGGCGGCCGGCATCTCGGGCCTTTATCAGCGCCGCCACGAGGCCGAGCTGAAACTTAACAGCGCCGAGCAAAACCTCGCCCGTGTCGATGATGTGATCGAACAACTGGCGAACCAACTCCAGCAACTCGCCCGTCAGGCCCGTCAGGCCGCCCGTTATCGCGAGATCGGGGACAAGCTGCGCTCCTCCGAGGGCCTTCTCCTCTATCGTCGCTGGAAAGAGGCCGACGAGGCCCGCGCCGCCGCCGTGGCCCAACTGCGCGAGCGCACGGTTCTGGCCGCGCAGGCCGAGACCGCCGCCCGCTCCGCCGCCAAGGCGCGAACGGCCTCCGAGGATCGCCTGCCGCCCCTGCGCGAGGAAGAGGCGATTGCCGCCGCGGTTCTTCAGCGCTTACAGGTCCAGCGCGACACGCTTGCCGATCAGGAAACCCGCGCCCGCGAGATGATCGTCACCCTCAGGGCGCGGATCGAACAGCTTGCCCGCGATATCGAGCGCGAGGCGGGGCTCAACAAGGATGCAGGCGAGACCATCGAGCGCCTCGAATGGGAAGCACGCGAGATTGCCAAGGCGGGGCAGGGCCATGACGCCAAGCTCGAGGCGGCGCAGGTGGCGGCGCGTGAGGCCGCTTCTGTCCTGCAAGACCGCGAGAGCGACCTCTCGCAAATGACCGAAGACGCCGCCCGCCTTGCCGCGCGGCACCATTCGGCGCAGCGCTTGCTCGACGACAGCCGCAAGACGCTCGCCAAGGCCGAGGCCGATGCCGAGCGGGCGAGCGAGACGATGAAAGAGGCCGAAGCCGCGCTGGCCCGCGCCGAAGCCGATTTCGCCACGGCTGGCGAGGCCGAAACCAAGGCCCGCGCCTCGGCCGATGCTGCCGAGGCCGCGCTGACCGAAGCCGAAGCCGCCCGCGCCGATGTCCAGTCTCGCGAGGTCGATGCCCGCGCTTCCCGTTCCGCCGCCGAAGGCGAGGCGAATGCACTTCGGGCCGAGGTTGCCGCGTTGGCCAAACTGGTCGAGCGCGACACCAAGGAAGGCGGGCAGGTGCTCGACCTTCTGCGGGTGCAGGGCGGCTATGAGAAGGCGCTCGGCGCGGCGCTGGCCGACGATCTGCGCGCGCCGCAGGTCGATGCCGCGGGCCGCTCGGGCTGGGCCGTTTTGCCCGCCTATGCGGATGCCCAGCCGCTCCCCGCCGGGATCAGCGCGCTGACCAACTACGTCACTGTTCCCGAGGTGCTGGTCCGGCGCATGGGGCAGGTGGGCCTTGTCGACCGCGCCGAAGGGGCCAAGCGGCAGGCCGAATTGCGCCCCGGCCAGCGGCTGGTGAGCGTCGAGGGGGATCTCTGGCGCTGGGACGGCTTCCGCGCCGCCGCCGAGGATGCGCCCTCTGCCGCCGCGCTGCGGCTTCAGCAGTTGAACCGCCTTGTCGAGCTCAAGCGCGATCTCGAAGAGGCCAACGCCAAATCCGACGGCGCCCGCCTCGCCCACGAGAGCCTCACGAAGCGCCTCGCCGACCTCACCGCCGCCGACCAAGCCGCCCGCACCGCCCGCCGCGCCGCCGATCAGGCCGTAGCCGATGCCGCCCGTGCCCTTTCCCGCGCCGAAGCCGACCGCAACCTTGCCGAGGGCAAGCGCGAAAGCTCGGCCCTTGCCCAAGCGCGGCATCAGGAAGAGGCGATGTCGGCCCGCAAGACGATGGCCGAAGCCGAGGCGGCCGCCAAGGAGTTGCCCGATCTTGCCGAGGCCCGCGCCGCGCTTGAGGATGTGAAGCTCACCGTCGAAGCCGCGCGGATGACGATGATGGCCAAGCGCACCGCGCATGATGAGGTGCGCCGCGAAGGCGAGGCGCGTTTGCGCCGCAGCCAAGAGATCACCAAGGAAATCTCAGGCTGGAAGCACCGGCTTGAAACCGCGACCAAGCGCACCGCCGAGCTTGCCGAGCGCAAGGAGGGTTCCGAGGCCGAGCTGAAAGAAGCCGACGCCGCGCCCGAGGAAATCGCCGCCAAACGTGCCGAATTGGCCGATGCGATCGACGAGGCCGAAGCCCGCCGCAAGAAAGCCGCCGATGCGCTGGCGAGCGGCGAAACCGCTTTGCGCGAAGCCCAGATCGCCGAGCGCGAGGCCGAACGCGCCGCCTCCGAGGCCCGCGAGGCGCGTGCGCGGTCAGACGCCCGCAACGAGGCCGCGCGCGAAACGGTCGCCTATTCGGCCGAGCGGATCCGGGAGGCGCAGGAGGTCACGCCCGAGCAGCTTCTCGAAAGCCTCGGCGCCGATCCCGAGAAGATGCCGCCCTCGGAAGAGATCGAGGCGCAGGTCAATGCATTGAAGCGCCAACGCGATGCCTTGGGCGCGGTCAACCTCCGCGCCGAGGAAGACGCCAAGGAAGTGCAGGAAGAGCACGACACGCTGGTGAGCGAAAAGACCGATCTCGAAGAAGCGATCAAGACCCTGCGGGCCGGCATCTCGAGCCTCAACCGCGAGGGCCGCGAGCGGCTCCTGACGGCGTTCGAACAGGTCAACGAGAACTTCGGCCTCCTCTTCACCCACCTCTTCGGCGGTGGCGAGGCCAAGCTCGTGCTGGTCGAAAGCGACGACCCGCTCGAGGCGGGGCTCGAGATCATGTGCCAGCCGCCGGGCAAGAAGCTCGCCACTCTTTCGCTGTTGTCAGGTGGCGAGCAGACGCTCACTGCGCTTGCCCTGATCTTTGCCGTCTTCCTCGCCAACCCCGCGCCGATCTGCGTGCTCGACGAGGTCGACGCGCCGCTGGACGACGCCAACGTGACCCGCTTCTGCGACCTCTTGGACGAGATGTGCCGCCGCACCGAGACCCGCTTCCTCATCATCACCCACCACGCGGTGACGATGAGCCGGATGGACCGCCTTTTTGGCGTCACCATGGGCGAGCAAGGCGTGAGCCAGCTTGTCAGCGTCGATCTGAAGAAAGCCGAGGCGCTGGTCGCCTGATCAGAGCTTGCCGAGGAGCGCAGGCGTCGGCCACGCATCTGCCGGAAGCCCAAGCCGCTTTTGCTCCATCTGAACCGCCTCGCGGGTCTTTTCGCCGAGGATCCCGTCGATATCGCCCACGTCATAGCCCCGTGCGGCCAGCTTGCGCTGTAGCTCGAGCATCTCTTCGCCCGTCAGCCCCTCGTCGGGCGTTCCCGCGTCATAGATCGGTGCGCCCATGATGCGGGTGGCGAAATAGGCGGCGGTGGTGACGTAGGTGAGGCTCTGGTTCCATTCGAAGTAGACGCGGAAATTGTCGTAGACGAGGAAGGCCGGCCCCTTGTGCCCCACGGGCAGCAGGACCGAAGCCTGAAGCCCCGCGTTGCCCAGATCGCCGGTGCGGGCGCGGACGCCGAGCCGCTCCCACTCGCGCACCGATTTCGCATGATTGATGCCGGTTTCCGACCAGTCGAGGTTTGAGGGCACGATGATCTGGTTCATCCAAGGCTGGTTCGCCCGCCAGCCGAGGTCCGCCAGCATCGAGCCCGCCGAGAGGAGTGCATCGGGGGCTGAGGTCTTGACCGTCACATGCCCATCGCCATCGCCATCGCGGCCGTTGTCGCGGATGTCTTTGGGCAGCATCTGCACCTGCCCGATCTCGCCCGCCCAAGCGCCTGTGGTCGTCTCGGGATCGAAATCGCCATGCATCGAGAGGTCGATCGCAGCGAAGATCTGCGGGCGGAAAATCTCGGGGCGGCGGCAATCATGCGCCAGCGTCACCAGCGCGTTGCGCGTGTTGAAATCGCCCTGCACCTGTCCGAAATCCGTCTCAAAAGCCCAGAAGGCGAGGAGGACGCCGCGCGGGATGCCGTATTCGCGCTCGATCTGCCGGAAGGTGGCGTCATAGCGCTGGGAATTGCGGGCGGCGTTGTCGATCCGGTTTTGCGAGATGAGCGAGCGCGAGAAGGTGATGAAATCCTTCTGGAAGATGCCCTGTCGCCGGTCGGCGCGCAGCACCGCCTCGTCCTGTTGGACACCACGGAAGAAGGCATCGACCGCGCCCAAGGGATAGCCCATGGCGCGGGCCTCGGCCTTCAGGTCGTCGACAAATTTGCCGAAACTCCCGCCACAGCTTTGCGCCTCGGCGCTGGTGGCGGCGATCAGGGTCAGAACGGCGAAAATACTGCGCATGGCCTCTCCGGGTTTTCCCCGAATCTAGCCTCAGAGCAGAGCCGCGCCAAGCGCCAGCGCGAGGACAACGCCCCAAGCCCGCCAAAGATGCTCGATCGCCTCGTCGATCTCGTCGGCGCCGATCTCTTTCTGGCCCTCGGGATTGACGAAGGGGAAATCGCGCAACTCGCCATCATAGCTGCGCGGACCGGCCAGCGCGATGCCAAGGCCACGCGACAGCGCCGCCTCGGGCCAACCGGCGTTGGGCGACTTGTGCTTGCGAGCGTCAGCGGCGATGGCGCCCCAGCTGCCGCGGAACCCGCCGACCGCCCAGAGGATCAGCGCCGTGGCCCGCGCGGGGATCAGATTGAGAAGGTCGTCAAGCCGCGCCGAGGCCCAGCCGAACTCGGCATATTTCTCGGTGCGATAGCCGATCATGCTGTCGGCGGTGTTGATGAACTTGTAAAGGAGAAGCCCCGGAAGCCCGCCGATCAGAAACCAGAAGGCGGGGGCGATCACCCCGTCGCTGAGGTTTTCGGCCGCGCTTTCGATGGCGCTGCGGGCGATGGCAGGGGGCTCCATCCCGGCCGTGTCTCGGCTGACGATCTTGGCCACGGCAAGCCGTGCGTCGCCGGTCGAGATGCGCAGGGCATTGGCCACATCCTGCACATGGGCGACCAAGGACCGCTGCGCCAGTAGGATCGCGCCGACGATGATCTCGCCGGGCGCGCCGAGCATCCCGGCCACGGTATTGCCGATGGCCGAAGCCACCAGAACCATGATGACAACGGCGATGATCCCCCGCCGTTTGCGGTTCGGCCCCTCGTTCAACTCGCGGTCCAAGAAGGCCACGAGCCGCCCCATCAGAACCGCGGGATGCGGGATCCTGTCCCAAAGCCACTTCGGCTCGCCAAGGATCGCGTCGAGGATGAGAGCGAGGACAAGGGTCATAGGGCCGCCTCCAGCTGGCTCCAGCGATCCGGCGCGGGCAGGCCGAGGCGGAGCCATGTTTTCGAATAGGGAAAAATGCGCGACCAGACATGGCCGCGCGCCAGCCGCTCTTGCCAGCGGGCGGCATCGTCGACCTCGTAGAGGCGGAAAAGGGAGGTGCCGCCGACCACCTTGCCCCCCCGACCGATCATCAGGACATCAAGCCGGTTGCTGTCTGAGGCGAGCCTCGCACGGGTGACATCGGCCCAATCCCTGTCTGCCAGAGCCGCCGCGCCAACCGCCAGGGCCGGCCCCGAGACCTGCCACGGGCCAAGTGCCTCACCCAGCTTTGCGATCAGCGCAGGATCACCGATGGCAAAGCCAAGCCGTGCCCCCGCCAGCCCCCAGAACTTGCCGAAGCTCTTGAGCACGATCCGCCCCGGCTGCGCCGCAAGCTTGATGAGGGAGGCGTCCGGCATCACATCGCAAAAGCTCTCGTCGATGATAGCGAGGGGCGCCGTGATGTCAGCCGCCTGCCAGACCCGTCCATCGGGATTGTTCGGGTGCACCACGACCTGCGCGTCGCGCCCCTCCGACGAGACCGCCCAGCCAAGCCCCATAAAACTCGCCGCGTGTTCGTTGTAAGTTGGCCCTTGGACCGACACCGCCCCCGCCTTCGCCAGCGTCGGGATGCGGGCGATCAGCGCCGAAGCCCCCGCCGCCGGCAGGATCGCCGCCCCTTCGGGCACGTTCCAGAACCGCCGCGCAGCTGTGTTCAGAGCATCGAACGCCGCACGGTCGGGCAGGGCAGTCCAAGCCTCTTGGGGAAAGGTTCCCACCGGATAGGGCACCGGATTGATCCCGGTCGACAGATCGAGCCACCCGGCCCGCGTTCCGCCATAGGCCGCAATCGCCGCGTCGAGCCCGCCGCCGTGATCGCGCCCGTTGGCCATCACTCGGCGTCCGGCAGGGGAAGGTGGCGCGAGACGAAATGGCCCTTTACGCCAACCGGCCATTCACGAAAGGGAACCTGCCCCTTCTCGCTTTCGGCGTGCTTGACTGCATAATCGACCAGCGCCTGTGCATCCTCTTCGGTAGGCTCAAAGCGCCCGAGAGAATAGCAGTTCTTCCCGGCCGCTTGCACAATCACGTTGCAAGCCCGCTCACATCCCATCGTGCACGAAACCCGCCGCGTTTTGATCCCCGCAGCCTCGGCACGCGGCTCGATCAGCGCGGCAAAAGCCTCGCCATCGGTCTGTTCCATGCCCGTGGTTTCCCAGCCCTCACGCTTGCAGGTGTCGCAGATGGTGATCCAGGTTGTCATGCAGCCCCCCATGCTTTGTGGGGCTTTGAACCGGATTTGCTCTCTCAGCGCAAGCCTCTGTGGATAAGGGCGTCAATGCTGTGGATTGCTTGGAGAAAGCCGGTTCGCATTAACCATTCATTAAGGAAATCGGCGGAGTGAGGATTACCGGGTGGGTATTGCACTAATTTATTTGAATTGTGCTTAAACGCAGAAGCGTGAGGGTTTGATGCATATCTTGATTGTCGAGAGCAAAGCCGAACTCGGCCAGCTCTGGCAGCGCCACCTGGAAAGACACGGCCACACGGTCGACTTTGCACAAAACGCAGGCCAAGCGACGAGTGCCATCGGCGCCAATACCTATGAGGTCATACTCATGAACCTCGTTCTCGAAGGCCACTCCAGCACCTTGGGCATCGCTGATTATGCCCGATTGCGCCAACCGCAGACCAACTTGGTCTTTGTCTCCGATTCGACCTTCTTTTCGGCCGGGATGCTCTTTGCCGCCAGCGCCAACGCCCGAACCCTTGTCCGCTCCGAGACCGATCCCCATGATCTCGCGGCCATCGTGGAATACTATGGCTACCACGCCTAGCAACAGGTCGGATTCGTCTCGCTTGCGCCGCATATCCGTTTGCGCCGGAGAGCTGGGCCGACTATAGCCGGTCGCAGACGAAGCCCATGTGGCCAGAGCGGTTGGTGGCGCGGCGGTTGACCCTGAAGGGAACCAAGGCCCACGTCGTCAAACTTCGCGCAGCCCGCGCGGGTTCTCTGGCGCATGGAAAACCGGAGGACCGTCCATGCGAGCCATACTTTCCTTGACCCTGATCGCCTTTGCCAGCGGTGCCTCGGCCAACATCGGCCATGTCGGTGAAGTTGCGGGCCATGACCACTGGATTGCAGCCGGTGCGCTTGGCCTCGCGCTTGGCCTCACGCTCTGGGCAGCTCTCAAGGGCCGCAAGGATCAGAATTCAGAGGCAGCTGAGGAAGAGGCCGAAGACGCCGAAGGTGAAACCGCATGAAAACCGGTGTGATGATCTGCGGCCACGGCTCGCGCAGCCAATCGGCGGTTGATGAGTTCCGGGTGCTCGCCGAAAAGCTCCCCGCCTATCTGCCCGACGACTGGATGACCGACTACGGCTATCTCGAGTTCGCCAACCCCGTCCTGCGCGACGGCCTCGACAAGCTTCGCGAGGCGGGCTGCGAACGGATCCTCGCCGTGCCGGGAATGCTCTTCGCGGCGATGCACTCGAAAAACGATATCCCGACCGTGCTCAACACCTACGCCAAGAAGCACGGCATCGACGTGCGCTATGGCCGCGAGCTGGGTGTCGATCCCAAGATGATCGCCGCCGCCGGCGCCCGCATCCAGGAAGCGCTCGACAAGGCCAATGCCGAAATGGGCGAGGTTCCGCTGCACGAGACCTGCCTCGTCGTCATCGGCCGCGGCGCGTCTGACCCCGACGCCAACGGCAATGTCTCGAAAGTCGCCCGGATGCTCTGGGAAGGCATGGGCTTTGGCTGGTGCGAGGTCGGCTATTCCGGCGTCACATTCCCGCTCGTCGAACCCTGCCTGAGCCACGTCGCGCGGCTCCCCTACAAGCGCGTCGTCGTCTTCCCCTATTTCCTCTTCTCCGGCATCCTGATCGACCGAATCTACGGCTTCACCGATCAGGTCGCCGCCGAACACCCCGAGATCGAATTCATCAAAGCCCCCTACCTTGGTGATCATCCCAAGGTTCTCGAAACCTTCGCCGAGCGGATCACCGAACAGGTCGGTGAAGTCCCGCCCCCCAACTGCGCGATGTGCAAATACCGCACGCAGGTTCTGGGCTTCGAGGCCGAAGTAGGCGCGGTGCAGGAAAGCCACCACCACCACGTCGAAGGTCAGGGCGCCTCGGCCCCCGGCTCCAACGTGGCCGACTGCAAACTCTGCGACACTTTCTGCACCGGCCTCTGCCGCCTCGAGCAAAAGCCGCACGGCCACGCAAGCCACGTCAAGCAAGGCGAATGGCACGATCACGGCGACGGGCATGTCCACTTCCACTCCCACGGCCACCACCACCACGGCCATGATCATGACCACGATCACCACCACGCGCCATATCCCCACGCCGACCACCCCCTCGGCCCCGAAAGCGCCCGCAAGACCAAGAAATAAAGGTCTTCTTTTGGCCCTAAATACTCCCGCCGGAGGCTCCGGATTTGCCTGCAAATCCGGACCTTCCCCCAAAGGACGCCCCGATGCGCCCCTATGAACGCGATCCCAAGGCGATCTACGCCGCGAGCTTTGCCACGGTGCGGGCCGAGGCGCGGCTCGATCGGTTTCCGGCCGATCTCCAGCCCCTCGTCACCCGCCTCATCCATTCCTGCGGCATGGTCGAGATCGCTGACCGGCTGGCCTACTCACCCGATGTCGCCGCCACTGCCCACGCCGCCCTCAAATCCGGCGCGCCGATCCTCTGCGATTGCGAGATGGTGGGGGCAGGCATCATCCGCCGCTACCTTCCCGCAGGCAACGAGGTGATCGTCACTCTCAACGATCCTGCCACCGCGCCGCTCGCCACCGAGATCGGCAATACCCGCTCGGCCGCCGCCGTCCGCCTCTGGAAAGACCGGCTCGAAGGCGCGGTCGTCGCTATCGGCAACGCGCCCACGGCCCTCTTTCACCTTCTGGAACTCATTGACGAAGGCTGGCCCCGCCCCGCCGCGATCCTTGGCTTTCCAGTGGGCTTCATCGGCGCCGCCGAGTCCAAAGCCGAGCTTGCCGCCAACCCGCGCGGCATCCCTTTCATCGCGCTCAAGGGGCGCAAGGGCGGCTCGGCCATGGCCTCTGCCGCTGTCAACGCGTTGGCCGCCGGCCTGCCCGAGGAGACCTCGCATGTCTGATCCCTGGCTCCACGTTGTCGGCATCGGCGAAGACGGGCTCGACGGCCTGACCCCCGCCACCCGCGCCGTGGTCGAGGCGGCCGAGGTGATCCTCGGTGGTGACCGGCACCACGATCTTTCGGGCAATATCACCGCCGAGCGCCTCTCATGGCCCTCGCCCTTCAACGCGATGATCGAGACCATCCGAGGGCTCAAAGGCCGCCGCGCCGTGATCCTCGTCACCGGCGATCCCCTATGGTTCTCCGTCGGCGCCCGCATCGGTCGCGCCATTCCCGCGAGCGAGATCGTCTACCACCCACAGCTTTCCGCCTTCCAGCTCGCCGCCGCCCGCATGGGCTGGTCGATGCCGGATGTGGAGACGCTCACGGTCCACGGCCGCCCCGTCGAGCAGATGATCGCCTTCATCCAGCCCGACCAGCGCCTCCTGATCCTCACCACCGGCTCCGACACCCCCGGCAAGATCGCCCGCTTCCTCACCGACCGAGGCTTCGGCCAGTCGCGCATGACCGTCCTTGCCGCCATGGGTGGCGAACGGGAACAGCGCTTTGACGGCACCGCCGAAAGCTGGGCGCATGAGGTGCCCGAGTTCAACACCCTCGCCGTGGAATGTATCGCCGCCCCCGGCGCCGCGCTCCTTCCCCGCGTGCCGGGCCTGCCAGACGAGATGTTTGCCTCTGACGGCACCATGACCAAGCAAGAGGTCCGCGCCGCGACGCTGGCCAAGCTCATGCCGATGCGCGGGGCGCTTCTGTGGGATATCGGCGCAGGCTGCGGCTCGGTCGGGATCGAATGGATGCGCGCTGCCCGCTATGCCCGCGCCATCGGCATCGAGCCCCGCGCCGACCGCCGCGCCATGGCCGCGACCAACGCCCTTGCGCTGGGCACCCCCGGCTTCCAGATTATCGAAGGGAGTGCGCCTGCGGCCCTTGCTGATTTGCCTGCGCCCGATGCGATCTTCATCGGTGGCGGGCTGACCGCCGACGTATTTGAGGCCGCATGGTCCGCCCTGCGCCCGCTTGGCCGCCTTGTGGCCAATGCCGTGACGCTCGAGAGCGAGGCGCTGATGCTCGACCTCTATAAGAAGCACGGCGGGCAGCTGGTGAAGCTCGGCGTCCAGCGGGCCGACGCGGTCGGGCGGCTGACCGCTTTTCGGCCGCTGATGCCTGTCACCCAGTGGAGCCTGATCAAGCGATGAGCGGTATCCTCTACGGCGTGGGCCTCGGCCCCGGTGCGCCCGATCTCCTGACCCTCCGCGCCGCCCGCCTGATCGAAGGCGCGAAGGTCATCGCCTACCCCGCGCTCGAGGATGGCGCGAGCTTTGCCCGCGCGATCGCCGCGGGCCTCATCCCCGCAGGCGCACGCGAGATCGTCATGCCGGTGCCGATGACCACCGAGCGCGCCCCCGCGCAGGCGGCCTATGATCGGGGTGCCGCCGATATCGCCGCCGCGCTCGAGGCGGGCGAGGATGTGGTCTGCCTCTGCGAGGGCGATCCGTTCTTCTATGGCTCGTTCATGTATCTCTTTGCCCGTCTCGCGCCGCGATTTGAGGTGATCGTCGTCCCCGGCGTCACCTCCATCGCCGCCGTTGCCGCCAGCGCAGGCAAGCCGCTCGTGGCCCGCAACGAACGCCTGACCGTCCTGCCCGGCCCCCTGAGCGAGGCTGAATTGACCGAGCGCATCGCCGGGGCCGAGAGCGTGGCGATCATGAAGGTCGGCCGGCACCTGCCGAAGATCCGCCGCGTGATCGAGGCCTTGGGGCTGACCGACCGCGCCACCTATGTCGAGCGGGCGAGCCTGCCTCAAGAGGTCGTCCTGCCGCTCTCCGAGGCGCCGGAAGCTGCGCCTTATTTCTCAATGATTCTTCTGACCAAAGGGGCCGATCCATGGCTATGACCCCCGTCGTTCTCGCGCTTTCCCGTTCGGGCGAGCCTACCGCCCACCGCGTTGCCAAGGCGCTTGGCGCCGTGGTCCATGGCCGTAGGGGCCGTGTTGATCAGGCGGAGGTGATCTTTGACGATGCGCTGGTTCATACCCGCGACCTGTTCTTGGCCGGAGTGCCGGTGATCGGCGTTTGCGCCAGCGGCATCCTGATCCGCGCCGTGGCCCCGCATCTGGGCGACAAGTGGAATGAGCCGCCGGTGGTTTCGGTCTCGGACGATGGCTCGGTCGTCGTGCCGCTGCTGGGCGGTCATCGCGGGGCGAACCGGTTGGCGAAAGAGATTTCCGCAGCACTTGGCTCGGTCGCCGCTGTCACAACTGCCGGCGACGTGGCGCTGGGCGTGGCGCTCGATGGGCCGCCCGCAGGCTGGCGGCTGGCCAATCCGCAGGATGCCAAGCCGGCGATGGCGGCGCTTTTGTCGGGCGGAGGAGCGCGCGTGACGGGAAGCGGCGCGGCGTCTGCTGACTGGCTTGCTGATTTGCCGAAGGGCGACGACCTGACGATCCTTTGCGGCTCCGAGCCTGCCGAGACCGGCCCTCGCGCCCTGCATTTCGCGCCACAAAGGTTTGCCCTCGGTGTCGGCTGCGCCCGCAATTGCCCGCCGGAGGAGTTGAAGGCGCTGGTGGATGAGACCTTGAAAGAAGCGGGGATCAGCTCTTTTGCGATTCATTCGGTGAATACGATTGCGCTGAAAGCCGACGAGCCCGCGATCCTCGCGCTCGCCCGCCATCTTGGTGTGCCGCTGCGGCTCTTTGAGGCCGAGGCGCTCGAGGCGGAGACCCCGCGACTGGCGACCCCCTCGGAGGTCGTCTTTGCCGAGGTTGGCGCACATGGCGTTTCCGAGGCGGCGGCGCTGGCGCAGGTGGGGGCCAAGGGCATTCTCAACCATCCCAAGCGCAAGACGGCGAATGCCACTTGCGCGATTGCCGAGACCCAAACGCCAATGACCGAATTGCGAGGGCGTCCGCGTGGGCGATTGTCGGTTGTGGGTATTGGCCCCGGCCAGTCGGCTTGGCGCACGCCCGAGGTTTCACGGCTGGTGGCCGAGGCGGAGGAGCTGGTCGGCTATGGGCTTTATATCGACCTGCTTGGTCCGCTTGCCGTGGGCAAGCCGCGCGCGGATTTTCCCTTGGGCGGGGAAGAGGCGCGGTGCCGCTATGCGCTGGAGGAGGCGGGGAAGGGCAAGAACGTGGCCCTCGTCTGTTCGGGCGATGCGGGCATCTATGCGATGGGGGCGCTGGTGTTCGAGCTTCTGGACCGGCCAGAGGATCATCTTGGCGTGAGCGATGCAGCACGGCGGGTCGAAGTGGTCTGCTCACCGGGCGTGTCGGCGCTGCAAGGGGCCGCGGCGCGGGCAGGGGCGCCCTTGGGGCATGACTTCTGCACCATCTCGCTCTCGGATCTTCTGACGCCGCGCGACGATATCATTCGCCGCCTGAAAGCCGCCGCCGAGGGCGATTTCGTCATCGCTTTCTATAACCCGGTTTCCAAGACCCGCCGGACCCTTCTGGCTGAGGCGCGGGAGATTCTTCTGCAGCACCGGCCTGCGGATACGCCGGTGATGCTGGCGAGCAATCTGGGGCGGCCGGAGGAATATGTCCGCTATCGCCGCCTTGATGAGTTGGAGGTGGACGAGGTGGATATGCTGACCGTTGTGCTGGTTGGCTCGTCCAACACGCGGCTGGCGCAGTTGGGCGAGGGGCCGCGGATGTTTACCCCGCGGGGCTATGCACGGCGGATTGATGGTGATTTGCGCCATGTGGGCAACCGGCATCTGATGGAAGAGGGGGGCTCTGCCCCCGCCCCTGCGGGGCTCCCCCGGAGTATTTCGGGCCAAAAGAAAGAGGGTGCGGCGTGAAGGTTTATTTCATTGGGGCGGGGCCGGGGGATCCGGAGCTTTTGACGCTGAAGGCGGCGCGGATCATCGGGCAGTGCCCTGTGTGTCTTTATGCGGGGTCGCTGGTGCCGGCCGAGGTTGTCGCTTGTGCGCCGGAGGGGGCGCGAGTGATGGATACCGCACCGATGACCTTGGACGACACGCACGCCGAGATTTTGGCGGCGCGGGAGCGGGGCGAGGATGTGGCGCGGGTGCATTCGGGCGATCCTTCGCTTTACGGGGCGATTGCCGAGCAGATCCGGCGGCTCAAGGCGGACGGTATCGACTATGAGGTGATCCCCGGGGTTCCGGCCTATGCGGCCGCGGCGGCGGCGCTGGGGCAGGAGCTAACTATTCCCGAGGTGGCGCAGTCGATCGTGCTCACGCGGATGTCGATGAAATCGACCTCGATGCCCGAGGGGGAGACCTTGGAGAATTTCGCCCGTACGGGGGCGACGTTGGCCATTCACCTTGGCATCCGCGCGCTGCGCGAGATCGAGCGGCAGCTTGCGCCCTATTATGGGGCGGACTGCCCTTTGGCGGTGATCTATCGCGTCGGCTGGCCGGATCAGCAGATCATTCGCGGCACGCTTTCGGATATTCACGCCAAAGTGCGGGCGGCCAAGATCACGCGCACGGCGTTGATCCTCGTGGGGCCTGCCTTGGCGGATTCGCACGGGTTCCCCGACTCCGCGCTCTATGACGCGGGCAAGCCCCATGTTCTGCGGCCGCGGGTCAAGGAACGGGTGAGGTAGGGCTGCAACATCCGAATGTTCGCGAATCCGCGACAGGTTGTTAACTTGATTTTCAATGGGTTCGCGCCATCCTAGGGGCAAGGGTGGGGGTGTTGTCATGTCTATGTATTTGCCGGAAGCCGTTCGTAAGGGGCTTGAGGAGGCGCGCAAAACGGCGATGCGCCGCTCGTCGCGGCTCTGCGTTCACAACGATGATCAGGTCTATAAAGTCTTGCGGTTGTGGGACGGCGGCTTTGCGATGGACGCCGAGGATGCGCCGCATCTGCGCGGGCATGTCGATCTTTATGACGGGATGCGCCACCTCTATCAGTGCCTTGTGATCGCCTCGCGGGAAGAGAACGGCGAGATGATCTTCGAATTCAAATGGCACACCGCCGTGCATGATCGCCCGCCCGTCGATTTCGAGCGGCTCTCGGAAGAGCCGGTGGCCCTGATCGGGCGGATGGCCGACTGATTACTGCAAATCCTTGAAGGCGGCTTGCAGGCGTTCGACCGCCTCGATCACGCGCGACCGCTGGGTGCCGATGTTGAAGCGCAGGCAGGTCTCGCCGCCGGTGCCGAAGGGGGCGCCGGGGCTTGTGCCGATATGGGCTTCGTCGCGGACGCGGGCGGTGAATTCATCGACCGTCATACCGGTGCCAGCGAAGTCGATCCAGGCGAGATAGGTGCTTTCCATCGGCATGAACGAGAGGCCGGGGATCTGGGCGATGCCTTCGGCCATGACCTTGGCATTGCCGGCGAGATAGGCGCAGAGCGCATCGACCCACGCCGCGCCCTCGGGGCTATAGGCGGCTTGCGTCATCCGCACGCCATAGAGATTGGGCTGCATATCGAGCGCGCCGATGGCATGGGCGAAACGCTTGCGCAGGGCTTCGTCGGGAATGATGACATTGCCGGTGCGAAGGCCTGCGAGATTGAAGGTTTTCGAGGCTGAATTCATCATGATCAGCCGGTCGAGGATCTCGGGGCAGGCGACGGCCATCGGAATATGGGTAAGGCCGGGGTGGACGAGGTCGTTGTGGATCTCGTCGGAGATCAGGAGGAGGTCGTGCCTGACGCAGAAATCGGCGATGGCCTTGAGTTCGTCGCGGGTCCAGACGCGGCCCGCGGGATTGTGCGGCGAGGAGATTATGAGGATCTTCTCGGCGCCGGTCATCAGGGCGTCATAGGCGTCCCAATCGAGCACATACTTGCCTCCCTCCTTGGCAAGCGGCAGATGGCGGGCAACGCGGCCGTTGCGCTCGGTCTTCATCTGGAATTCGTGATAGACGGGCGTGAAGAAGGCCACGGCATCGCCCGGCTGCGAGAAGGTTTGCAGGGTGATGGCGATGGCGTTGCCGAGGCCGAAGGTCGTCAGGCACCAGCGCGGATCTATTTTCCAGCCGTGGCGGTTTTCCTGCCACCAGGCGACTGAGGCATAGAATTCCTCCATCCGGCAGAAATAGCCGAAGTCGCCGGCTTCGGTGATGCGGCGGGCGGTGTCGATCACGCAGGCGGGGGGCTGAAAATCCATATCGGCCACCCACATGGGCAGGGATCGTTCGGCGGTGACGCCGGTATAGAGGTGGGCTTCGTCCCACTTCTTGCTGCCAAGGCCCTTGCGATGGAAAAGCGTGTCGAAATTCATGATGCCCTCGGATGATCCCGCGCGAGGCTACCTTATTGAACATTGGGCGCAAGGCCGGATTGCGCCCCGTTGCAAGGAGGGCTGGCTTGCCCTACATGGCGGCCTATGACCCTGCGACCGATCCTGATCCATCCCGACCCGCGCCTGAAAACGGTGTGCAAGCCCGTGACCGATATCACGGACGATATCCGACGTTTGGCCGACGATATGCTGGCGACGATGTATGACGCGCCGGGGATCGGCCTTGCCGCGCCGCAGGTCGGCGTTTTGGGGCGGATGCTGGTGATGGACTGCGTCAAGGGCGAGGACGAGGCGCCGAAGCCGATGGTTCTCATCAACCCCGAGATCATCTGGTCGTCGGACGAGCGCAGCACCTATAACGAGGGCTGTCTGTCGATCCCCGAGCAATATGCCGATGTCGAGCGGCCCGCTTCGGTCAAAGTCCGTTGGCTGGGCGTCGATGGCAAGGATCATGAAGAGCAGTTTGACGATCTCTGGGCCACTTGCGTTCAACACGAGATTGACCACCTCGATGGCAAGCTGTTTATCGACTATCTCAGCCCGATGAAGCGGCAGATGATCACCCGCAAGATGCAGAAGCTTAAGCGCGAGCAGGCGCGGGGCTAGGGCGATGGCGCATCGCCCCTACGTCATGTGGCCCGACAAGCGGCTGCGCACGGCCGCCGCTCCGGTCGAGGCGATCACCGACGAGGTCCGCGCGATCTGGGACGAGATGATCGAGGCAATGGAGACGATGCCGGGTGTCGGCCTTGCGGCCGTTCAGCTGGGCATTCCGATGTCCTTGGCGGTTGTCGATGCCTCGGAGAAGCGCGGGCAAGCGATCCGCATGGCGAACCCCGAGATCCTGCACGCCTCGGTGCAGCTGCGCGAGCATGACGAGGCCTCGCCCAACCTGCCGGGCGTCAGCGCCAAGATCGAGCGGCCCCGCGCTGTGACGGTGCGCTATCTCGACGAGAAGGGCATCTGGGACAGGCGCGATTTCGTGGGCCTTTGGGCGACCTCGGTGCAGCACCAGATCGACCACCTGCAGGGCAAGATGTATTTCGACAGGCTCGGCAAGGTGAAACGCGATATGCTCTTGAAGCGGGCGCAGAAGCTCGCACGCTAGGAGAGGCCATGCGCATCGTTTTCATGGGAACCCCGGTCTTTTCGGTCGCCGCTTTGGAGGCGCTGGTGGGCGCGGGCCACGAGATCGTCTGCGCCTATACCCAGCCGCCGCGCCCTGCGGGCCGCGGCAAGAAGGAACAGCCCTCGCCGGTGCAGGCCCGCGCCGAGGCGCTGGGCATTCCGGTGCGGCATCCGACATCGCTGAAGGGCGCCGAGGCGCAGGCCGAGTTTGCGGCGCTTGGGGCGGATGTGGCTGTGGTCGTGGCCTATGGGTTGATCCTGCCGCAGGCGATCCTCGATGCGCCGAGGCACGGCTGCCTCAACATTCACGCCTCGCTCTTGCCGCGCTGGCGCGGGGCCGCGCCGATCCATCGGGCGATTATGGCGGGGGATGCTGAAACGGGCGTTTGCATCATGCAGATGGAGGCGGGGCTAGATACCGGGCCGGTTCTGTTGCGGAAGGTCACGGCGATTGGCGCGGAAGAGACAACGGGCGAGTTGCACGACCGGCTGGCGGCGATTGGGGCCGAGGCGATTGTCGAGGCGCTGGCGAAGTTGTCGGGGCTGACCCCCGTAGTGCAGCTCGACGAGGGCGTGACCTATGCCGCCAAGATCGACAAGGCCGAGGCCCGCATCGACTGGACCCGCCCCGCCGCCGAGGTGGCGCGGCTGATCCACGGCCTGTCGCCCTTTCCCGGCGCTTGGTGCGATGTGGCGGGCGAGCGGGTTAAATGCCACGGCGCCCGCGTTGTGGCAGGCGAGGGCGCGCCCGGCGAGGTGATTTCAGGCTTCACCGTGGCTTGCGGCGAGGGTGCGGTCGAGATCACCCGTGTCCAGCGCGAGGGCAAGAAGGCGATGGCGGCGGACGAGGTTCTGCGCGGCATGGACCTGCCCAAGCGGCTCGGTTAGGCCGCCTCCGGCGGGAGTATTTTCAGCCAAAAGAAATCAGGATTTGGGTTTGAACGGTGCCATGCCTTCGCGGGCCAGCTCGTCGGCGCGTTCGTTTTCGGGGTGGCCGGCGTGGCCTTTGATCCATTCCCATTTGACCTTGTGGCGGGCTTGGGCGGCGTCGAGGCGTTGCCAGAGTTCGGCGTTTTTCAGGCCGCCCTTCTTGGTCCAGCCGTTGCGTTTCCAGCCGTGGATCCACTTGGTGATCCCGTCTTTCACATAGGCGCTGTCGGTGACGACGGTGAGGGTCGAGGGGCGTTCGAGAACCTCAAGGGCGCTGATCGCGGCCATGAGCTCCATTCGGTTGTTGGTGGTCTCGGGCTCGCCGCCGTTGAGGGTGCGCTCCTTGAGGATCGTCTCGCCGTCTTTGGCGAGGAGGAGGACGCCCCAGCCACCGGGGCCGGGATTGCCCGAGCAGGCGCCGTCGGTATAGGCGAAGAGATCAGGCATCGGCGGGCTTTCGGGCAAGGCAGAGGACGAAGGGATCGTCGGTTCCGGCGAGGCCCTTTTCCGAGCCTTCGCGGGTGGAGACGACCGTTAGGCCCGCGTCGGTGAAAAGGCGGTGGAGCTCTTCGACGGTGACATAGGTGTAGAGCCGGTCGATGGCGTCGCGGGCTTCGCCGGTGCCGGTCTTAAGGCCGACATGGAAGTGGCCGCCGGGGCGTAGGGCGCGCGCGAGGGCGGCAAAGAGGCGGGGCAGGTCGGCGCGGGGGGCGTGCAGCAGGCTGAAGTTGGCCCAGATGCCGTCGTAGAGCGCTTCGCCGTCGATGTCGTCGAAGGTGGCCAGCCGGGCTTCGAGGCCGAAGCGTTCCTTGGCGAGCGCGACCATCGCGGGCGAGGCGTCGACCGGATCGGGAATTAGGCCGGCATTGCGCATATGCGCCGAGGCGCCGCCGGGGCCGCAGCCGAGATCGAGAACGCGGGCACCTTTGGGAAGGGTGGAGATGAAGTCCCGCAACGTCTGGTCGGGGCCGCCGGAATCGACCATGCGAGCATAGTCGGCGGCCTTGGCGTCATAGACCGCGATGGTGCGAGCGTCGGGCATCAGGCGGGTTCCCTGAGGACGCGGGGGACTTTGAATTCGACGTGCTCCTGCGCGGTTTCGACCTTTTTCACGGTTACGTCGAAATGATCGGAGAAGGCCGAAACGACCTCGTCGATCAAGACTTCGGGGGCAGAGGCGCCAGCGGTGATGCCGACCGAGCGGATGCCTTTGAGCGACCGCCAGTCGATGTCGCTGGCGCGTTGGACAAGCTGAGCATGCGGGCAGCCGTTCTTGGCAGCCACCTCGACCAAGCGGCGCGAATTGGAGGAATTGGGCGCACCGACCACGAGGAGCGCGTCGCAATCCGGCGCGATGGCCTTGACCGCCTCTTGCCGGTTGGTGGTGGCGTAGCAGATGTCTTCCTTGTGCGGGCCGACGATGGCGGGAAAGCGGGCCTTGAGGGCGGCGACGATATCGGAGGTGTCGTCAACCGAGAGGGTGGTCTGGGTCACATAGGCAAGGCGTTCGGGATCGCGGACCTGCACCTTGGCCACATCTTCGACCGTTTCCACCAAGAGAACCTCGCCCTCGGGCAGTTGGCCCATCGTGCCGATGGTCTCGGGGTGGCCGGCGTGGCCGATCATGATCATCTGCAGGCCGTTTTCGGCGTGGCGGGCGGCCTCGATATGTACCTTGCTCACCAGCGGGCAGGTCGCGTCGACATAGATCATCTGCCGCGCTGCGGCCTCGGCGGGGACGGATTTCGGCACGCCGTGGGCGGAGAAGATCACCGGCCGGTCGAGCGGGCATTCTTCAAGCTCTTCGACGAAAACCGCGCCTTTGGCCCGCAGCCCATCAACGACAAACTTGTTATGCACGATCTCGTGACGGACATAGACCGGCGCGCCCCATTTCTCGAGCGCCATCTCGACGATCTTGATGGCGCGGTCGACGCCCGCGCAAAAGCCGCGGGGGGCGGCGAGATAGAGGGTGAGGGACGGCTTGGTCATGCAGGGCTCCGGGTTTCGGCCAGAGGTAAGGCCAAGGCGGGGCAGGGTCCAGCCCTAGGATGCGCGGGGCCAGATATAGGGGAACCAATCCTCGCGGAGCCTGTCGCCCGGTTGCATCTCGTGGCCGGGGAAGGGCGGCGAGGTGCGGCCGGGGCGTTCGACATAGCGGGCATCGTCGCCGACAAGGCGCAGGGAAAAGGCGCGTCGGCGCTGGGTTGTCTCGTTGCCGCGGGCACCGTGCAGAACCTTGTAGTCGAAGGCCACCGCATCGCCCGGCTCCATCGGCCATTCGAGGATGGTCATGCCCTCGGCGTCGGGATCGGGGACGGGCATATAGGCCGAGGGGTCGGCATAGAAATCCGTGTCGGCCAGCCAGCGCTTGGGCAGAACCGGTTTTTCCCAGAGATGCGATCCGGCCACGCAGCGCAGGGTGGCATTTGTCACCGGATCGAGGGGCGACCAGAAGCTGACCGTTTGCCTGCCCTCGACGAAATAATAGGGGCCGTCCTGATGCCAAGGCGTTGGCTTCGAGGTTCCCGGTTCCTTGATCAGAACATGGTCGTGAAAGACCTGAACCCGCTCGGATCGCATCAGATCGGCGGCGACCTCGGCGGCGGGCGAGTTTTCGATGGTCTCGACGAATTCGGGGATGCGCTGCCAATTGCAGTAATCGTCGAAGAAACGGCCGCCCTCGCCGGGTTTGAGGTTTTCAGCGGCATAGGGCCCCGGATCGCGCAGATTGCGCTCGACGCCCTCGCGCAAGAGTTCGACATAGTCGCGGAAGAGGCCTTTGATCAGGACAACGCCATCGCGCTGATAGGCATCAATGTCTGCTTGGGAGACGAGGGGAGAGGGCATAACGGCTCCGGCGAAATGGGTTTTCCCATTCCAAGCACGAACACGCCCCCGGAAACAAGAACCGGGGCCAATGGCCCCGGCTCGGAATTTGAGATCAGACCTCTTCTGCGGCCTGCTCGCGCTCGGGGTGCGGCTCGCGCGGCGGGCGGCCGATCACGTCGCGCAGCTCGTCAAGCTCGATGAAATTGTCGGCCTGACGGCGCAGCTCGTCCGAAATCATCGGCGGCTGGCTGCGGATCGTCGAGACAACCGAAACCCGAACACCCTTGCGCTGAAGCGCCTCGAGGAGCGGTTTGAAATCGCCGTCGCCCGAGAATAGCACAACGTGATCGACGTGCGGAGCGAGCTCCATGGCATCGACGGTCAGTTCGATGTCCATGTTCCCCTTCACCTTTCGGCGGCCCATCGCATCGGTGTATTCTTTCGCTGGCTTCGTCACCATGTGGAAGCCGTTGTAATGCAGCCAGTCGACCAGAGGGCGGATGGGGCTGTATTCGTCGTTTTCCAGAAGAGCGGTGTAGTAGAACGCCCTTAGGAGCTTGCCGCGGCGCATGAATTCGGCGCGGAGAAGTTTGTAGTCGATGTCGAAACCCAGCGCCTTGGCGGCGGCATAAAGGTTCGAGCCGTCGATGAAGAGCGCTAAGCGCTCATCCCGATAAAACATTGTGAGTGGTCCTTCCGAGTGGTCAATTGCTCGGCTTGTTCACTTGCGCGCGGTGTGAAAGATGAAACCAACGCTTCCGGTCCGTGAGTGGTGCAATGGCGCAAGAAGAAAAAGCTGAGACGAATTTAGGCGATATGACTTTGATTGCTATTGGCGGAAACGTTTCGTCTTTGAGTGGAAGACCAGAAGAGACTATTACTCATTCCATTGTCGAGATATACCAAAGGATAGGTAGTCCGATTGGCATAAGCCGTTTGTATCGGACACCTGCCTTTCCAGCCGGCTCAGGTCCCGATTTCGTCAATGCGGCGATGGCGTTGCGGTCGGACAAGAAACCGGCCGAAATTCTGGCGATTTTGCACGAAATTGAAGCCTCCCACGGACGGGAGCGAAAAACACGATGGGGTGCGCGGACGCTGGATCTTGATCTGATCGCCGTGGGGAATCGGGTGCTGCCGGACGAGCAAGTTTTTGAACATTGGCTTTCGCTTGATCCCGAGCGTCAGCAGATTGAGGCGCCCGGGCAATTGATCCTACCGCATCCGCGGGTGCAGGATCGCGCCTTCGTGCTCGTTCCGCTGGCCGAGGTGGCGCCCGATTGGCGGCATCCGGTTCTGGGACAAACGGTCACCGAAATGCTCGCCGCTCTGCCTGCTTCCGCGCGGGACGAGGTGCTGTCGATCACCTGATCGGACGCATCGGGTTTTCGGCTTGTGTTTCTTGGCTTCTGCCACTAAATGGGGGGCTTCCTAGGACCCGCCCGAAGTATTGGAGTGCGCTAATGGCCCGCGTGACCGTCGAAGATTGCGTTGACAAGGTACCGAACCGGTTCGAGCTCGTGATGCTCGCCTCTCACCGTGCCCGCGAGATTGCCTCTGGCGCTCCGCTGACCATCGCCCGCGACAACGACAAGAACCCCGTCGTCGCCCTGCGCGAAATCGCTGACGAGACCCAGCTTGCCGATGACCTGCGCGAGCGGATGATCGAAGCCCACCAGACCCAGATCGAGGTCGACGAGCCGGAAGACGATTCGATGGCCCTTCTCATGGGTGCCGAGGCCGACAAGCCCGTCGAAGACGATATGTCTGAAGAGAAACTGCTGCGGGCGCTGATGGAAGCTCAGGGGCAGCGCTAAGCGCCCCGTTCCGGCCCCGCCGCTGAAGGCAAGGACCAGATGACGACCGCCGACGAACTGATCTCGCTGGTCCGCGCCTACAACCCCCGCTCGAACGAAAAGCTCCTGCGCGAGGCCTTTGCTTTTGGCGAGGCCATGCACGAAGGCCAGTTTCGTCATTCAGGCGAACCCTATTTCACCCATCCGGTTGCCGTGGCGATGATCCTCGCCGAGCAGCAGATGGATGACGCGACCCTCGCGACCGCCCTTCTTCACGACACGATCGAAGACACCAAGGCCTCTTATTCCGAGGTCGCCAAGCGATTCGGCGAGGAGATCGCCGAGCTGGTCGATGGCGTCACCAAGCTGACCAATCTTCAGCTCACGTCGACCCAGTCCAAGCAGGCCGAGAACTTCCGCAAACTCTTCATGGCCATGTCGCGCGATCTGCGGGTGATGCTCGTCAAGCTGTCCGACCGACTGCACAATATGCGGACGATAAAATCCATGCGGGTCGAGAAGCAGGCCCAGAAGGCGCGTGAGACGATGGAGATCTATGCGCCCCTCGCCGGTCGCATGGGTATGCAGTGGATGCGTGAAGAGCTTGAGGATCTCGCCTTCCGGGTGCTCAACCCAGAAGCACGCAATTCGATCATGCGCCGCTTCATCAGCCTGCAGAAAGAATCGGGCGATGTGATCGAGAAGATCACCTCCGATATGCGGATTGAGCTTGAGAAGGCCGGGATCATTGCCGAGGTTTCGGGCCGCGCCAAGCGCCCCTATTCGATCTGGCGCAAGATGCAGGAAAAGGATCAGGGCTTCTCGCGCCTGTCCGATATCTATGGATTCCGCATCGTGACAGCGACCGAGGGTGATTGCTATCGCGTCCTTGGCGCCGTGCACCAGCGCTGGCGTGCTGTGCCGGGGCGGTTCAAGGACTATATCAGCCAGCCCAAGACCAACGGCTATCGTTCGATCCACACCACTGTGTCGGGCCGCGATGGCAAGCGGGTCGAGGTGCAGATCCGCACCCGCGAGATGCACGACGTTGCCGAAACCGGCGTTGCGGCTCACTGGTCCTATAAGAACGGTGAAAGGGTCGAAAACCGCTTTGCCGTCGATCCGGTCCGCTGGATCGCCTCGCTGACCGAACGGCTTGATGACGAGCACGACCACGACGAGTTTCTCGAGGCTGTGAAACTCGAGATGTATCAGGATCAGGTGTTTTGCTTCTCGCCCAAGGGAGATGTGATCAAGCTGCCGCGCGGGGCAACGCCCATCGACTTTGCCTACGCAATCCACACCCGCATCGGTTCGGCCTGTGTCGGCGCCAAAGTCGATGGCATCCGCGTGCCCCTCTGGACCCGCCTCAAGAACGGCCAGTCGGTCGATATCATCACCGCCGAAGGCCAGACCCCGCAGGCGACGTGGATCGACATTGTGGTCACCGGCCGCGCGAAATCCGCGATCCGCCGTTCGCTGCGCGAAGAAGACCGCGAGCGGTTTATCAAGCTCGGCGCCGAGCTGGCCCGCGTGGCGTTTGAGAATGTCGGCAAGAAAGCCACGCAGAAAGCCTTGCGGACCGCCGCAAAGGCGCTTGTGCTTGAGGATGAGGACGAGCTGCTCGCCCGGCTTGGCTCTGCCGAGCTGACCGCGCGCGAGGTTGTGCGGGCAATCTATCCCGATCTGGCCGAACGCGAGGGCGACGAGGTCGATCAATCCCGCGCCGTGATCGGCCTATCGCCCGATCAGTCCTTCCATCGCGCCCCCTGTTGCCAACCGGTTCCCGGCGAGCGGATCGTCGGTATAACTTTCCGCGGGCAGGGCGTCGTCGTACACGCGATCGACTGTCAGGCGCTTGCCGTTTACGAGGCGCAGCCCGAGCGCTGGGTCGACCTGCATTGGCAGGAGGGTAAGCACCCCGCCACCAACACGGTCACGCTGGAAATCTCGATCAGCAACGATGCCGGCGTGCTGGGGCGAATTTGCACATTGATCGGCGAACAGAGCGCCAATATCTCGGACCTGAACTTCATCGATCGCAAGCCGGATTTCTATAGGCTTCAGATTGATGTCGATCTGCGCGATGTCGAGCACCTGCACAGGGTGATGACCGCGCTCGAGGCGGAAAGCAACGTGGCCTCGATCTCGCGCCTGCGGGATCCGGCGCGGGCACAGACGACCCCGGCCAAAGGCTGAGGCGAAGGTAGGTTAGGTTGGTCTTTAAAAGGCGAGACAGGCGGCCTGTGAAACAGGTGCTGACCGAGATCGTCTATCCCCGTGGCGGCTGGCGGCGGGCCATCGGCTACGTCAAGCTGCGCCTGCGCCGCCTGCCCGATACCCCCGAAAAGATCGCTCGCGGCATATTTGCCGGTGTCGTGACGGCCTTCACCCCCTTCTATGGCCTGCATTTCGTCGCCGCCTTCATCCTTGCCAAACTGGTGCGCGGCAATGTTATCGCGGCCCTTTTGTCGAGCTTCGTCGGCAACCCGCTGACCTATGTGCCGATTGCCGTCCTTTCGACCAAGATCGGGCACATTCTTCTCGGCAATCCGGTGCGCGAGGGCGTCGATCCTTCGATGGGCCACAAGTTCTCGGGCGCAGGGCATGACCTGTGGCACAATTTCACTGCGCTCTTCACCTCCGAGAAGATGGATTGGCGCGGCCTCCATCTATTCTACGACGATCTCTTCCTGCCGTTTCTGATCGGCGGTCTGATCCCCGGTGTCGTCCTTGGGCTTGTCTCCTATTATCTCTCCGTCCCGGTTATCCGCGCCTACCAGAACCACCGCCGTAAACTTCTTCGGCAGAAACTTAGCCAGCTTGGCCGCGTGGCGGCGAATCCGGCTGACGGCGCGGGGCATTCCGGCTAGGATCGAGCGACTGATTTGAAAGGAAGCCTCATGTCCGGCAGACTTCGCTTGGGCGTCAACATCGACCACGTGGCCACCGTCCGCAACGCGCGCGGCAGCGCCTATCCCGATCCGATCCGCGCCGCGAAGATCGCCGAAGAGGCGGGCGCCGATGGCATCACCGCGCACCTGCGCGAAGATCGCCGGCATATCTCGGATGCCGATATCGAAGGGTTGATGGCGGTTCTGACCAAGCCCCTGAATTTCGAGATGGCCGCGACCGACGAGATGCAGAAGATCGCACTGCGCCACCGGCCCCATGCGGTCTGCATCGTGCCGGAAAAGCGCGAGGAGCGGACAACTGAAGGCGGCCTCGAGGTTGCCCGCGAGGAAAACCGGCTTGCGCATTTCATCGCGCCCCTGCGCGAGGCGGGCTGCCGCGTGTCGATCTTCATCGCGGCCGACGCCCGCCAGATCGAAGCCGCGCACCGGATCGGCGCGCAGGTGATCGAGCTGCACACCGGCGCCTATTGCGATTTCCATGCCGAGGGTCATTTCGCCGAACGCGATGCCGAGCTTGAGCGCCTGCGCGAGATGGCGGCCTATGGCCATTCGCTCGGTCTCGAGGTCCATGCCGGCCACGGTCTGACCTATGAGACGGTTAAGCCCGTCGCCGCCTTCCCCGAGGTGATGGAGCTCAACATCGGCCATTTTATCATCGGTGAGGCGATTTTCCGCGGGCTCGATCCGGCGATCCGCGAAATGCGCCGCCTGATGGACGAGGCACGCGGCTAGCCGCGGCGGGGAGTGGCATGATCCTCGGCATTGGCACCGACCTCTGCAATATCGAACGGATCGAAGGAACGCTCGAGCGTTTCGGCGACCGGTTCCTGCACCGTGTCTTTACCGAGCGCGAGCAGCGCAAGGCCGCGAGCCGCCCCCGCGCCGTGGCCGCGAC
>RFZI01000181.1 GCA_009920775.1 Paracoccaceae bacterium
TTGATCTAGGCAGGATTGCCCGCTCTCGCAACAGCGCACGGCCCATCAGGCCGCGACAAATGTGATCTGTCGTCGCAAGAATTGCGTTGCGCGGTCCGAGACCTTGCGCGGATCGCCCGTGGTGAGGAAGGCGCTTTCGGTGCCGGGGCCGACCATTTCCGGGCGGCGGCCAAGGTAGTCGGCAAGGCTTTCAGCGACGAGGTTGGCTTGGCTAAAGACCTTCACATCCGGCCCCAGAGCATCCTGAAACACGCTCTCCATCAGCGGATAGTGGGTGCATCCGAGGACGGCCGCATCGGGATCCGGCATCTTGCGCTTGAGCGCGTCGACATGGCTGCGCACCAGAGCCTCGGCAAGGATCATGTCGCCCTCTTCGATGGCGTCCACCACGCCGCCACAGGCCTGCGCCTCGACATCGACGCCGATCGCGCGGAACGCGAGCTCGCGCTGGAAGGCGCGGCTGCGGACCGTCGCGGGGGTCGCAAAAAGCGCGACGTGCTTGACGGCCACCTCGCGCGGCGGGCTGTTGTCGCCCCAGTGTCGCTCGGTCAGCGCCTCGATCAGCGGTACGAAAACTCCCAGCACCCGCTTGTCGCGCGGCACCCAGCCCTCTTGCATCCGGCGCAGGGCGGCGGCCGACGCGGTGTTGCAGGCGAGGATCACCAGATCACAGCCCGCATCGAAAAGGCGCTGCACGCCCGCGACGGTCAGATCGTAGATATCGTCGGCGGTGCGCACGCCGTAGGGCGCGTGGGCGTTGTCGCCGTAGTAGACGAAGGGAACGTCAGGCAGCCGCTTTTGCACGGCGTCCAGCACCGTCAAACCGCCAAGTCCGCTATCGAATACGCCAACTGCCATGCTTTGCCCCGTTTTCCCCCAAAGTCCGCCCCGCTTGGCGTAGTGTCAAGCGGGCACGGTGCTCATAGGGCGGATCGGCAGGGGAATCCATGCCTTTGCGCGGCGGAAATCCGCTATTCGGCGGCGGCCTTCGGTGCAGGTCGCGCCAAGGTGTCGAGGATCTCGGCCCGACGCTTGGCGGCGGCCTCGCGGTTCTTCAGCTTGACCGGACCAAAGCCGCGGACCTGCAAGGGCAGAAGCGCAAGCGCGATGGCGGCATCGGGATCGACCGGATGCTCCTGCCCCAAGAGCATCTCCATGTCGCGCTCGTATTCGGCAATCAGGCCGCGCTCCATCCGGCGCTCGGCGGTATAGCCGAATAGATCAAGCGGCGTGCCACGTAGGGACTTGAGCCGCGCGAGGACCGGCCAGAGGCGGGCAAAAGCGGGGCCAAAGCGGCGCTTCTTCGGGCGGCCGTTGGCGCCTATAGGCGAAATCAGCAGCGGCGCCATGTGCCAGCTCATCTTCAGATCGCCTTCGAACTCAGCCTCGGCCTTCTTCAGCGTTTCAAGATGCAGGCGGGCGACCTCGTATTCGTCCTTGTAGGCAAGAACCTTGAAATAGCCTTTGGCAACGGCATTCTTGAGGCCGGTATCCTCGAACCGTTCGACCATCCGGCGATATTTCTCGGCAAGGGCCGGCCCCTGATAGTCGATGAGCAGCGCGGCGCGGAAGTCGATTTTCTCCTGCAAGGAAAGCGGCTTGTCGGCCTCTCTTCCAGTGGTGATCGCGGCGGCCTCGGTGGGATGCAGGATCGCCCAGCGGCCAATCTCGAACGCCCGCTTATTGCGCTCGACCGAAGCACCATTGAGGGTGATGGCTTCCATGATCGAGGCATGGCTGAGGGGGATCGCCCCTTGCTGCCACGAAGCGCCGAACGTCACCATGTTGGAATAAACCGAGTCGCCCAGCAGCTTGCGCGCCAGTTCCGAAGCGTCGAAGACCGCCAGACCCTCCCGAAGCCGTGCTTCAAGAGTGAGGCGCAACCTATCGACAGGCAAACGGAAATCCGGCTTGCGGGTAAAATCTCCAGTGATGATCTCGTGGCCGTTCACCGCCGCCTTGGTGCGGCCCGTAGTGGTGAGTTCCATAGTCTTGGAGCCAGCCGAAACCACCAGATCGCCGCCGATCAGCGCGTCGCACTCGCCCACGGCCACGCGGATCGCGTTGATATCGGCGGGGCTCTCGCCGATCCGGCAATGGACGTGAACCGCGCCGCCCTTCTGCGCGAGGCCCGCCATCTCCATCATGCCTGCGCCTTTGCCGTCGATATGCGCGGCCATGGCGAGAATGGCGCCGATGGTCACCACGCCGGTGCCGCCTACACCGGCGACAACGATGTTATGGGTGCCGTTGATCTCGGGGAGCGTAGGCTCTGGAAGGTCAGGAATATCAATAGATTCCGTCGCATTCTTGCGAAGTTTGGCGCCTTCGATGGTGACAAACGAAGGGCAAAAGCCATTGAGGCAACTGAAATCCTTGTTACAGGACGACTGGTCAATCGCCCGCTTGGTGCCAAGCTCGGTCTCTACCGGAACGATCGAGACACAGTTCGACTGAACCCCGCAATCACCGCAGCCTTCGCAGACGTCGGTGTTGATGAACACCCGCTTGTCGGGATCGGGAAATTCGCCTTTCTTCCTGCGGCGGCGCTTTTCGGCGGCACAGGTCTGGACATAAACAATGACAGATACGCCTCTGATCTTGCTAAACTCTTCCTGAACGCGGGGCAGCTCGGCACGCTCGTATTTCATCAGGCCAGAGGGGAAGCGCGACAGGTCGATCTCTTCCTTCTCGTCATAGACCAGCGCGATCTTCTCAACGCCCATCGCCTGAAGCTCGCGGCAGATATGATCGGCTGTAAGCCCCCCTTCATTGCGCTGGCCACCAGTCATGGCCACGGCGTCGTTGAAGAGGATCTTGTAGGTGATGTTCACATCCGAAGCGAGGGCCGCACGGATCGCCTGAATGCCGGAGTGGTTGTAGGTGCCGTCGCCCAGATTCTGGAACACATGCTCGCGTTTGGAGAACTTGGCCTCGCCGATCCAGTTCGCGCCCTCGCCGCCCATATGGG
>RFZI01000182.1 GCA_009920775.1 Paracoccaceae bacterium
TGCCCTCGCGCTCCAGCTCGAGCGCACGCTCGACAAGCGCCCCCTGCGCGCGCTTCTGCCGGTTCCGGCGCAGATCGACCGCTTCATCCCGCTCCCCTCGGAAAGCGGCCACCGCTTCCTGCCGCTTGAGGAACTCTTGATCCTGCACATTGGCCAGCTTTTCCCCGGCTATGGGGTAAAGGGCCACTGCGCCTTCCGCGTGTTGCGCGACAGCGATCTCGAGGTCGAGGACGAGGCCGAAGACCTCGTGCGCGAGTTCGAGACCGCGCTCAAACGCCGCCGCCGCGGCGAGGTCGTGCGGATGAAGATGTCGGCCGGCGCGCCGCCCGCGCTCAAAGCGATGATCATGAGCGAGCTGCACGTCCGCGAGGATGAGGTGGTCGAGGTTCAAGGCATGATCGGCATGGCCGATCTTGGCGAATTGGTGCTCGACGCCCGCCCCGACCTTCTCTGGCCGCCCTATTCCCCCCGTGTCCCCGAACGGGTGCAGGATTTCGATGGCGATATGTTCGCGGCGATCCGGCAGAAGGATATGCTGCTGCATCACCCCTACGAGACCTTCGACATGGTGGTGCGCTTCCTGCAGCAGGCCGCCCGCGATCCCGATGTGGTGGCGATCAAGCAGACGCTCTATCGCACCTCGCGCAATTCGCCCATCGTCGAGGCGCTTTGCGAGGCGGCGGAGGACGGCAAATCCGTCACCGCGCTGGTCGAGCTCAAGGCCCGCTTTGACGAAGCCGCCAATATCCGCCAGTCGCGCCGGCTCGAACGGGCCGGGGCGCATGTGGTCTATGGCTTCACCAACTACAAGACCCACGCCAAGATCTCGACCGTGGTGCGCCGCGAGGGCGATCAGCTGGTGACCTATACCCATTTCGGCACCGGCAACTATCACCCGATCACCGCCCGCATCTATACGGACCTCTCGCTTTTCACCTGCGACAAGGCGCTGGGGCGCGATGCGACCAAGGTGTTCAATTATCTCTCGGGCTATGCCCAGCCTGAGCAGCTTGAAAACCTCGCCATCTCGCCCATTTCGCTGAAAGCGCGGCTTCTGGAGATGATCGAGGCCGAGGCCGAGCACGCCCGCGCGGGCAAGCCCGCCGCGATCTGGGTCAAGCTAAACAGCCTGATCGAGGGTGATGTGATCGACGCGCTCTATGCCGCCTCGCAGGCGGGGGTGAAGATCAGCCTCGTCGTGCGCGGCATCTGCGGCCTGCGGCCCGGCGTGAAGGGGTTGAGCGAGAATATCCGTGTGAAGTCGATCATCGGCCGCTTCCTCGAACATTCGCGCATCGTCTGCTTCGGCAACGGCCACGGCCTGCCCTCGAAGAAAGCCCGCGTGTTCATCTCGTCGGCCGACTGGATGGACCGCAACCTCAACCGTCGCGTCGAGACGCTCGTTGAGGCCACCAACCCCACGGTCAAAGCCCAGATCGTCAGCCAGATCATGGCCGCCAACCTGCATGACGTGGCGCAAAGCTGGACCATGGGGGGCGACGGCAGCTTTACCCGCGCTGTACCACCGGAAAGCGGGCCTGCCTTCAACTGCCACCGCTTCTTCATGGAAAACCCCTCGCTGTCGGGCCGAGGCTCGGCGGGTGCCAAGGACGTTCCAGAACTGACGCATACCGACGATTGACACGCCCTGCCCTGCCGCCAAGACTGCTTGAATACCTTTGGGGAATCTCATGACCGAAGCCGAGACGCGTGACACGACTGACTGGGGTGGCTTTGGTCGTCCGATCTTTGACGATCCCAAGGCCCGCGCCCTGTCGCGGGTGGGTGTAGTGGACGTGGGCTCGAATTCGGTGCGCCTCGTGGTGTTCGACGGCGCGGCGCGTAGCCCTGCGTATTTCTACAACGAAAAGGTCATGGCGGGCCTCGGCGCTGGCCTTGCCGAAACAGGGCGGCTCAACCCCGTGGGCCGAATGCGGGCCGTATCGGCCATCCGCCGCTTCGCCGCACTGGCCGAAGGCATGGGCATCCGCCCCCTGACCGCCGTTGCCACCGCCGCGGTGCGCGAGGCCGAGGATGGTGAAGAGTTCCGCGCCGAGGTCGAACGCGAGACGGGCATCAAGCTCTGGGTGATCGACGGGCGCGAAGAGGCTCGCCTGTCGGCGCAGGGCGTTTTGCTGGGCTGGCCCGGCAGCTATGGCATCGTCTGCGATATCGGCGGCTCGTCGATGGAGATTGCCGATCTCGAGGATGGCAAGGTTGGCCGCCGCGAGACCTCGCCCCTCGGCCCGCTGCGTCTCAGCCGGTTCACCACCAAGAAGGCGCTGAAGGATCACATCAAGGCGGTCATTCAGGATCTACACGCCAAGATGGACTTTGAGACCGGCAAGCGCCTCTTTCTCGTCGGTGGCTCGTGGCGTGCCATTGCCCGGATCGACATGGAGCGGCGCGATTATCCGCTGACGGTTTTGCATGAATACCGGATGTCGTCGCAGAACGTGGCGCTGACCCAGAGCTATATCGAGGCCACAAACCCCGAGGTCGTGCGCAACCGCGCGGGCATCTCTGCCGACCGTATGGCGCTAGTGCCGATCGCCGTCGTCGTCCTGCGCGAGCTGGTCAAGACGTTCAAGCCCAAGGATATCACGGTCAGCTCCTACGGCATCCGCGAGGGAATGCTTTACGAGCAGATGCCAAACGAGCTGCGCGCCCGCGACCCGCTGATCGAAGCCTGCCGCTTTGCGGAAGCGAAAGACGCGCGGCTGCCGGGATTTGGCAAGATCCTCTATGATTTCGTCCTGCCGCTTTTCCCCAAGGCCGACTGGCAGAAAAAGCGGATCATCAAGGCGGCCTGCCTTCTGCATGACGTGACATGGCGCGCCCATCCCGACTATCGCGACGAGGTGGCCTTCGACAACGCCACCCGCGCCAACCTTGGCGGGCTCAAACACCGCGAGCGGGTGTTTCTCGGGCTGTCGCTTTTGCACCGCTATTCCAACAAGCGCGAAGGC
>RFZI01000183.1 GCA_009920775.1 Paracoccaceae bacterium
GATATCGTGACCATGGCCAAGGGCGTGGCCTCGGGCTATGCGGCGATTTCCTGCTGCGTCACCACCGAGGCGGTGTTCGAGCAGTTCAAGGACGAGACCGATATCCTCGGCTATTTCCGCGATATATCGACCTTCGGCGGCTGCACCGCCGGCCCCGCTGCGGCGCTCGAGAATATGGCGATCCTCGAAGAGGAAGACCTTCTGGGCAATTCCGAGCGGATGGGCGAGCGCCTGATGGGCAACCTCAACGCATTGGCCGACAAGCACGCCGCGATTGGCTGTGTGCGTGGCAAGGGCCTCTTCGGTGGCGCCGAGCTTGTCAAAGACCGCGCCACGCGCGAGCCGCTCGATGAAAAAACCTGTGCGGCCATCGTGGCCGAGGTGAACAAGCAGGGCGTCATCATCGGCATGACCAACCGCTCGATCCCCGGCGCCAACAACACGCTTCTGTTTGCCCCGCCGCTGATCGCCAAGGCGAGCGACATCGACGAGATCACCGCCGCTGTCGACAACGCCCTGACGACCGTTCTGGGCTAACTCGCGAAAGATCCATAGGCCCAGCCCAGCGCCGGGCCTTTTCTATTGGAGCCGCCATGACCCGCACCAACGACCTCGGCCAACCGATCGGCGAGCCGCTCGACATTGCCCTGCCGCGCCCGTGCCCGCCGCGCAGCCCGATGGTGGGGCGGCTTGTGACAATCGTTCCAACGGATCCAGCCGCCCATGCCGAGGCTCTGTTCGCAGCTTTCTGCCTCGATGCCGACGGGCGCAACTGGACCTATCTGCCCTATGGCCCCTTTGGATCGGCTGGTGAACTCAAGGCATGGATGGAGCGAACCTGCACGGGCGACGACCCGCTGTTTCACACGATCCTCGATGGCGAGGGGCAGTCTGTCGGCCTTGCTTCCTATCTGCGGATTGATCCGGCAAACGGCGCAATTGAGGTGGGCCACATCCATCTCTCGCCGCAGCTCCAGCGCACGGCCATGTCAACCGAGGCGATGTATCTGATGATGGCGCGGGTTTTCGATGAGCTCGGCTATGGCCGCTACGAATGGAAATGCGATGCGCTCAACGGCCCCTCGCGGGCGGCGGCTAAGCGGTTGGGCTTTTCCTTCGAAGGCATCTTCCGGCAAGCGACCCACTACAAGGGCCGCAACCGCGATACCGCGTGGTTTGCGATCATTGACAAGGATTGGCCCGCCCAAAAGGCACGCTTCGAGCGCTGGCTCGATCCGTCAAATTTCGACGAAAAGGGGCGCCAGAAGACGCCCCTTCAGGTGAAGGGCTAGGCCCTACATCCCTTGGTCGGTCAGCTTCTCAACCGGCCCGCCAGCCTCGACCCAATCCTTGAAACCGCCAAGGTTGAAGACGCGCTCATAGCCCATTTCCTGAAGGAGCTTGCCCGCGAGGGCCGAACGGCCACCCGAAGCGCAATGCAGGATCACCGGGCGATCCTTTTGCATGGCCGGATTGTGATAAGGGGTTTCAGAATCTGCGCGGAATTCCAGCATCCCGCGCGGGATATGGACCGAGCCCGGGATCTTGCCGTTTTGCTCGAGCTCAGGCGCATCGCGCACGTCAACTACCACGGCGCCGTGGTTTGCGATCATGTCTTCGACCTCCGCACGGCTGAGGCGCGGGACCGCCGCGTTGGCGGCGGCAAGCATATCTTTGACGGTTTTCATTTGGGTCCTCCCAGTGATGATATATGGAGTATAGGAGCCGTCCACGCATCACGGAAGACGGTCTTCTTGACGAAGCGATAGGGATGAGTCCAGCTTGTCTCGATCATCAGTCCAGAGGCCCAAATGGCAATCTCGCCGGAATCCTTCTTTCTCGATCCCGCTGCCGAAGGCACGCTGCAATCGCAGATCCAGCAAATGGTGGCGCAAGGCATCCTTGACGGGCGCTTTCGCCGGGGCGAGCGCCTGCCCTCCTCGCGCCGTCTGGCCGAACATCTGGGGGTGAGCCGGATCACGGTGACGCTGGCCTATACCGAGCTGATGGCTGATGATTATCTCTCCTCGAAAGGCCGTTCGGGCTATTTTGTCTCCGACAATGCCCCCGAGCCGCCCTCCTTCCCCGCCGCCCCGGCCGGTAGCGGCAATGTCGATTGGGCCCGCATCCTCGGCCATCGCATCACCGCCTCGCTCGGGCCGGAGAAGCCCGCCGACTGGGCCAGCTATCGCTATCCCTTCATCTACGGCCAAGCCGACCAAACCCTGTTCGATGCCGCCAACTGGCGCCTCTGCGCTGTTCAGGCCTTGGGCAAGCGAGATTTCAGCGCCCTCACGACCGACTACTACGCCGCCGATGATCCCAAACTCGTCGAGTTCATCTCGCGCCAAACGCTCCCCCGCCGCGGCATCCTCGCGGGCCCCGACGAAATCCTCGTCACGCTCGGCGCCCAGAATGCCCTATGGCTCACCGCGCAAGTACTGTTGAACCAACGCCGGATGGCGGCCATCGAAGACCCCTCCTATCCCGCCCTGCGCTCGATCCTGACCCAATCGCGCTGTCAGCTTGCCACCGTTCCGATCGACTCCCACGGCCTGAACCCGGCGATGCTGCCCGAGGGGGTCGACGTGGTTTACACCACCCCGTCGCACCAGTGCCCGACCACCACGACCATGCCGCTGGCCCGCCGCAAATCCCTTCTCGCCCGGGCCATGCGGGACGATTTCCTGATCGTCGAGGATGACTATGAATTCGAGATGTCGTTCCTCAACCCGCCCTCGCCTGCGCTGAAATCGCTCGATCGCGATGGCCGTGTGATCTATGTCGGCAGTTTCTCGAAATCCCTCTTTCCCGGCCTACGCCTCGGCTACCTCGTCGGCCCAGCCCCCTTCATCCGCGAAGCCCGAGCGCTCCGCGCCAGCGTCCTGCGCCATCCCCCGGGGCATATCCA
>RFZI01000184.1 GCA_009920775.1 Paracoccaceae bacterium
CAGCACGCCACGACGTGAGAAGTTCATTTTGGACATGAGTCCCTCCCTTTCATGATAGCCGGCGAAGCCTCCACACTCCGACAGCACGCATTTTACAATGCTGCTGCCATTATCGGGGGCGGTTCGAAAAATTCGCAACAAGTGGCTCAGGGGAAATAAAAAATTTGTAAAGACTTACACAAATTTCAGCTGTAATCTGTAAAGGAATTTGCTTGCATTCGCAGAAAGCACCGGAAAACAACTGAATATGACAGGTGTAAAGTGACCCCGCGTCAATTGACAGGCTCCCGAATTCGAGAGCGTAGGCTGGATGCTGCGATGCGGCAGGCCGATCTGGCCCGGGCTGCCGGAATATCCGCGTCCTACCTCAATCTCATCGAGCACAACCGACGCAGAATCGGTGGCCGTGTCCTGAACGATCTTGCCCGTGCTCTTGGCGTGGATCCGACGCAGCTTTCCGAAGGTGCGGAAACCGCGTTGATTCAGGATTTGCGCGGGGCGGCCGCAACGCGACCCACCGCCGGGGCCGAAATCGACCGGGTTGAAGAGTTTGCCGGGCGCTTTCCCGGCTGGGCGGGGCTCGTGACGGATCAGGCGGCGCAGATCGTCCGGCTTGAGGCCAAGGTCAAATCGCTCACAGACAGGATGGCCCACGATCCGCAGCTTGCAACGTCGTTGCACGAGGTGATCTCGGCAGTGACGTCGATCCGGTCCACCTCGTCTATTCTGGTCGGCGGCGAGGTTCTGGACCGTGACTGGCAGGAGCGATTTCATCGCAACATCTATAACGACAGTCAGCGGCTTGCCGACAGCAGCCGCGCCCTTGTCGGCTATCTCGAAGCGCCTGCTGACGGCGGAGCTTTGGCCTTGTCACCTGTCGAAGAGGTTGATGCCTATTTCGACAGGCGCGGGCATCACATCGCGGATCTTGAGGGGCCGGAAGCGTCGGTCGCAGCACTCATCGCCGACGCAGCCCTTGCTACGCCCGCGGCAGAACTGCTTTTGCAGGGCCGTCTTGCTCTCTATCGCGACGATGCCCGGACCATGCCACTTGCCGACTTCGAAACCACGGCAATCGAGTTGCGCCATGATCCGGCGCTTCTGGCGGCAAGGTTTGGGGTCGGCCCCGCCGCCGTTTTGCGCCGCCTCTCGAGCCTGCCCGAGCGCCCCGCTCACCCGGCCTTTGGCTTTGCGTCCTGCGACGGGGCGGGCGCGGTCACGCGCCTCAAGATGATCGAGGGGTTCAACCTGCCTCGTGCGGCAGCGGCCTGCCCTGTCTGGCCGCTGTTTCAGGCGCTGTCGCGCCCCGGCCAGCCAATCCGCGCCGTTGTCGCTTTGCCGGGCGAGGGCGGGCGGCGGTATCTCTGCCACGCGATTGCCGGACCGCTCGGCCCTATGCGGTTCGACGGGCTCGCGCCGGTCGAGGCGGTGATGCTTGTGCAGGCGGCACCTATTGGCGAAACAGCGACGCTAGAGGCGGGGGGCGGCTGCCGCATCTGCCCAAGACCTGCCTGTCCGGCCCGGCGCGAGCCGAGCCTTCTGGCCTGATCCGCTTGGGGCTTTGACAGCCCACGGCTTTGCCGTGATAGTCGGCGGCAACGAATCGCACAGAGCCTTGGGAGGGGCATGGGCTATGGGCAAACGTGTCCTGGTGATCGAGGACGAACCCAATATCATCGAGGCGCTCAGTTTCATCCTCTCTCGCGATGGCTGGACGGTGCACACCCATTCCGATGGCGTCAACGCCAACGAGCGGATCCGCGCCACGCCGCCCGATCTGGTGATCCTCGATGTTATGCTGCCTGGAAAGAGCGGCTTTGACATCCTGCGCGATCTTCGTGCCGATCCCGAAATGCAGGCTCTTCCGGTCTTGATGTTGACTGCGAGAGGGCAAACCCGCGACCGTGAGCTTGCCGAGAAGCTCGGGGTCAATCGTTTCATCACCAAGCCCTTTTCAAATGCCGAGGTGATTGAAAACGTCCGTGCGCTTGTGACGGGCTAGGCCATGGCGACGCGGGTCAAAAAGCCGGTCTTTCTCGAACGGGCCTCCTACCGGCAGCGCAGACTTCAGGACATGGCACGTATTCTGCCGGTGCTGGCTGCCGTTCTCTTTGTCTTGCCCCTGATCTGGAAACTGACAGGCAATGACGGACGCGGCACGTCGGACGTCATGATCTATCTCTTTTTGATCTGGTCCGGTCTCATCGCTGTCGCCGCTATCATTTCGCGCAGGCTCAAGCTGGACCCCGAAAGTGGCTCCGGCAAAGAGGAGGGCTGATGGTCTCCTTCAACCTCCTGATCGCCGTTTCTCTGGCCTATGTGGCCTTTCTCTTCATCATTGCCTTTGTCGCGGAGCGGCAGGCCGAGCGTGGCAAGGGCAAGTGGCTTCGGTCGTCGGTGGTCTATACGCTCTCGTTGTCGATCTATTGCACGGCTTGGACCTTCTACGGGGCCGTCGGATACGCGGCGCGCTCGGGGCTTGAGTTCATCACGATCTATCTGGGGCCGACGATTGTAATGATCGGCTGGTGGTGGGTCTTGCGAAAACTCGTGCGGATCGGCCGCAGCCAGCGGATCACATCTATCGCCGACCTGATCTCGTCGCGGTTTGGCAAATCGACCGAGCTGGGTGTGATTGTCACGCTGATCGCGGTCGTCGCGGCAACGCCCTATATTGCCCTTCAGTTGCAGTCAGTGACCCTTTCGACCGCGGTATTCGCCAATTCATCGGGCCAAAACTGGGGCGCGCAAGAGCTGGCCTCGGCCGCACTTTGGGTGGCCGTTGGTTTGACGCTATTTACCGTGATCTTCGGCACCCGGAACCTTGACGCCAACGAACGCCACAACGGGATCGTCATGGCGATCGCGGTCGAGGCTGTGGTCAAGCTCTTCGCGCTGGTCGCGGTCGGG
>RFZI01000185.1 GCA_009920775.1 Paracoccaceae bacterium
AAATACGCAGTCTCGCCGCAGATTGATCCCGCCGATGTTCCGGCGATCAAGGCGGCGGGATATACCACGGTTATCTGCAACCGACCCGACGATGAGGTTCCGATGGAGCTTCAATCTGCCGTGATGCGCATTGCGGTAGAGGCCGCGGGGCTGACTTTCATTGACATCCCCGTAAGCCATCAGACGCTCAACCTCGGCATGGTCGAGGCGCAATTAGCGGCAATCGACGCTTCGGCAGGGCCGGTCCTCGCCTACTGCGCCTCGGGCAACCGCTGTTCGATCGTCTGGAGTCTTGGACAGGCGGGCAAGATGCCGGTGGACGAGATCATCGCCACCGTGGCGCGGGCCGGATACGATCAGTCGGCCCTTCGGCCACAGCTGGAAGCGCTGTCGCGTCGTTAGTCATCAAGTCCTTGGATCGGCATAGGCTCGTCCAACGGATCGTCGATCGTGTGCTCAGGCAGCCGCATCCGAGGGGCGTTGAAGTGTCCGCCTTCCTCCATGGCAATTTCGGGCTTTGGCTCGACCCTGACCGCCCGCATCCCGCCCGATTGCCCAAGGCGGCAATTTGCGATGCGGCTCCCGTCTGATGCTTCGAGGCTGACGGCGCCGATATCCAGCTCCAACAGCGGCAGCACCTGACCGACTTTCAACGCTTCCGCAATTGCCAGCGGCAACCGCAAGCGGCCAAGGATCGCCTCGACCTCGGTCGGCGTCTGCATGACAACGTCGCTCATCTGCGCCGGCCAGTCTGCACGGCCGCGACGCTCGGGAGGATCTTCGGGCGCGGCAATGGCCACCGGCAAAGCAAAGCCGATTTCGCCCTGACGCCCGCCGGAGCCAAGATCGAGTGTCATGCGAAAGATCTTGTAAGGGCGCTCGGGCAGTGCAAGGCGAAGAGCCATTACCCCAGAAAACTTGCGCCCAACGGCGATCGCGGGAAACCAGTCCCCCGGCGAAGATGTCCCACAGTCGCGTTGAATGGCCGTCATGAGCACTGTCAGGAACGGCTCGATCAGGGCGGCATCAACTTCGGTCGGACTACGGGCTTCGGCGGGGGTTGGCCGGATCCGGCCCGTGGTCATCATTTCGCCGGCGGCCGCCAAGACTTCTGGATCGGCGATGACGAGGCCGGCCAGCCCTTCGGGGGCGACGAGTCCGATAAGGCAATGCCCCGTGCCCAGAGGAGAAACGAGATCGTCCAGCCCGCTTTGCGTGATCTCGACACCGATCACGTCGATCTCTGCACCAAAGACAACAGGCGAGGCCCGCGCAACCGCCATCCGCAATGCACGCATCGGCGTTTGAGATCCGGCGCCTTCGGCCTGCACAGGCTTTTCAAGCTTGCGCGCCAATATTCCTGCACTTGCTGTGGACATGACCCTGCCTTCCGCTGTCGTGCAGAAATTAGGGCGTCGTTGCTAACAAATGATTGCCCAAGGCCCTAGGGAAGGATCACCCGAAACGCCGCACCACCTTGACCAGGCAAATAGGAAATCGACCCTCCGAGCCGGATCATGATCTCACGGCAGATCGCAAGACCAAGCCCCGCGCCGCCGGCTTTGCGGTGATCCGACAGGCGCGAGAACTTCTCGAAGATCATCTCCTGATGTTCTTTGGCAATTCCGTCGCCGTTGTCGATGAAATCGACCGCTATCCTGCCGCCCGCCTTGCGCACCACGATCCTCAGGACAGGATCGGCCGCGGTGCAGTATTTCTGGGCATTTGCGATGAGGTTGATGAAAACCTGCGTCAAGCGATCCAGATCCGTGTCCAGCGTAATCGCCTCCTCTGTGCGCTTGCGCTGGATCTTGATCGCACCTTCGCCCACGACCGAGGCCGCGATGGCCCGGTCGATCACATTGCGCAGGAGCCCTTCTTGTCGGCTCAAGGTGCCCTGCCCGTTTTCAAGCACATTGAGATCGAGAAGATCATCCAGAAGCCGAGTTAGACGCACAGCCTCGTCATGGATAATACCCGCGTGTCGCGCCTGCATTTCCTCAGTCGCTCCACCTTCGCGGAGAATGTCCGAGAAGGAGCGGATCGAGGTCATCGGCGTTCTCAGCTCATGGCTGATCTGGCCTAGGAAAGCGTCTTTCTGGATCGACAGAGCGGTGAGCTTTTCATTCGCTTCTTGCAGCTGCCGTGCGGTGCGCTCTTGTTCGGCAGACTTCGCCTCCAAGCGCGAGGAATATTCCATAATCTGTGCTGTCTCATCCGCCACCGCGATCAGGTCTTCCACCGAAACGCTGGCGCCCTGCACCAGTTGCCCAACCATCGCGTGGGCGGTTGCGGCACCCACCGAGCCGGCAAACTCGCGCTCGAGATCTTCGACGAACTGGGGCGTAACATCAGGCAAATAGCCTTCCTTGCCCTGCCGCCCCGCCTCGCGCTGAAAGATGTCTTGCGCCTCGGTCGAGCCTAAAATCCTTTGCGCCATAACCAAGAGGTCTTCGGCCTCGGCGCCGCCGTGGGTCCATGAACGGGTGCCGGTGGAATGTTCAAAAACGTCGACAAACTGCGCCCCCTGAAGCCGCTCGAGCGGGAGGGGAAATGTCAGGACCGAACCGATCACAAAGGCAGCGGAATTGAGGAGCATCGACCACAAGACCGCGTGAATGACAGGATCGAGCCCAGCAAACCCAAAAAGCGCCTGAGGCCGGAGCCAAGCCCAGCCGAACGGCCCCTGGTCCAGAACTATCTGGGGGATGACCTCATCGGCCCCGAATGACGGCAAGAACAAGGACCAGGCCCAAATCGCAAATCCGGTGATCAGGCCCGCAGCGGCGCCCCAGCGCGTGGCGCCGCGCCAATAGAGCCCACCGATCATCGACGGAAGGATCTGCACCACGCCCGTAAACGAGATCAGGCCAATCGCCGCCAGAGCCTCGCCACC
>RFZI01000186.1 GCA_009920775.1 Paracoccaceae bacterium
CCGAGCCGGTTCAGACCCAATTCGGCTGGCACGTCATCATCCTTAACGACAAACGCCAGAAAGAGGCGCCGACGCTTGATCAGGTGCGCGACGAGCTAGCCGCTCAAATTCAGCAGGAAGCAATCGCCAAGGCCCTTGAAGACCTGACCGCCGGTGCCGCGATCACGCGGCCCGAGCCGGGCGTTTTCGACCCCGCCATCCTCAAGAACATCGACCTTCTGACGGAGTAACCCTCGATGCCCCCAATCTCGCCGCTTGCCCCCGCATCATTCCCCGATCTGCCCAAGGTTGCCGGCGTGCGTTTCGCCACCGCCGCGGCGGGGATCAAATACAAGGGCCGCACCGATGTCATGCTGGCCGAGCTGGCCGAAGGCAGCACCATCGCAGGTGTCTATACCAAGTCGGCCACCCGATCTGCCGCGGTTCTTGATTGTCAGGCCAAAACCGGCGGCGCGGCCGCTGGCAAGGCGGCGATCCTCGTGAATTCCGGTAATTCCAACGCTTTTACGGGGCGCAACGGCATCGCTTCGGTCGAGGCGATCACTGCGGCCGCTGGCAAGGCTTTCGGGATCGACCCGGCGCGGATCTTCACTTCGTCAACCGGCGTCATCGGCGAGCCTCTGCCGCATGACCGGATCATCGACAAGTTGAACGAGCTGGGATCCAGCCTCTCCGACGACGGCATTGGCGCCGCCGCCAAGGCGATCATGACGACCGATACCTTCCCCAAAGGATCATTCGCCGTGGTCGATGTTGACGGCAAGCCAGTGACCATCTCGGGCATCGCCAAGGGCTCGGGCATGATCGCGCCGGATATGGCGACCATGCTGGTCTACATCTTCACCGACGCCAAGATCGGCCACGCTCCGTTGCAGGCGATGGTCTCGGCTTTTGCCGACCGCACCTTCAACTGCATCACCGTCGATAGCGATACTTCCACCTCGGACACTGTGATCGTCGGAGCGACAGGCGCTTCGGGGGCCGATGCCACCCACGACGCCGCCTTCGCCGCGGCGCTTGAGCAGGTGATGCTCGATCTCGCACTGCTGGTGGTCCGCGACGGGGAAGGGGCCACCAAATTTGTCGAGGTTCAGGTCAGCGGCGCGGCCAATGATGCCGACGCCAAGACAGTTGGCCTAGCCATCGCCAATTCGCCCTTGGTGAAAACGGCCATCGCCGGTGAAGACGCCAACTGGGGCCGGATCGTCATGGCCGTCGGCAAATCCGGCGCCATGGCCGACCGTGACCGCCTGTCGATCCGGTTTGGCGATATCGTCGTGGCCGAAAACGGCTGGCGCGCGCCGAGCTATTCCGAGGATGCGACCAGCGCCTACATGAGGCAGCAGGAGCTGGTGATCGGCGTCGATCTTGGCATCGGGGCGGGCAAGGCCAAGGTCTGGACCTGTGATCTGACCCACGGCTACATCGACATCAACGCCGATTATCGCTCGTGACAAAGAAGGTTGTCCTCGTCTCGGCAGTCGCGCTCATCGATCCCGATGGGCGCGTCCTGCTGGCTCAGCGGCCCGAGGGGAAATCCATGGCGGGCCTGTGGGAATTTCCGGGCGGCAAGGTCGAGGCAGGCGAAACGCCGGAAGAAGCCCTGATTCGCGAGCTACATGAAGAATTGGGCATCGACACATGGTCGTCCTGCCTTGCGCCCCTCACCTTCGCGAGCCATGCCTATGAAGATTTCCACCTTCTGATGCCACTCTTCGCCTGCCGCCGCTGGAACGGCACCCCGCAATCAAAAGAGGGGCAGGCGCTGAAATGGGCGAAGGCACAAGACCTTAAGAATTTCCCGATGCCGCCAGCAGACATCCCCCTGATCCCCATCCTCAGGGATTGGCTCTGATATCTTTCGATATCGAGACGGTTATCAGCAATTCTGGTTATTGTTTCCAAAATCGGTTATGACTTGTGCAACGTCAGATGCCGCTTTGGGGGAAGTTGTATGCTGAGAACGATCGTTATCGGAACTTGTGTTGCCATTCAGGGGCAGTTGGTTCGTCAGCTCGACAACGGAAATATCGTCATCCGTGTCGGTGATCAGACCTATGAAGGCAAACCGGCCAACAAGGCTGCCTAGTCAAAAGGCACCGGCGGAAAGAAAAAGGCCAGCCTCGCGGCTGGCCTTTTCTGTTTCTATCAGAGCGAACGCTCGATCTCTTCGCGCTCGAAAATCTCGATAACGTCGCCGGGGCGGATGTCGTCGTAATTCTCGAAGGCCATACCGCATTCCTGACCGGAGATGACCTCGGCCACCTCGTCCTTGAAGCGCTTGAGCGTCTTGAGCGTGCCTTCGTGGATAACCACATCGTCGCGCAGGAGGCGCACGCCGGCCGAGCGGCGGGCAACACCTTCGGTGACCAAGCAACCGGCAACCTTGCCGACGTTGGATACCTTGAAGACCTCTTTGATCGTCGCATAGCCGATGAACTTCTCGCGGACCTCGGCCGAGAGAAGGCCCGACGCCGCTTTCTTCACATCATCCACAAGATCGTAGATGACCGAATAGTAGCGGATCTCGACGCCCTTCTGGTTGGCGCTGTTGCGAGCCGAAGCGTTGGCACGAACGTTGAAGCCGATTACCGGACAACCCGACGCTTCGGCAAGGCCGATATCGGTCTCGGTGATGGCGCCAACGCCCGAGTGGATCACGCGCACGCGAACTTCGTCGTTGCCGATCTTCTCCATCGCCTGAACGATGGCCTCGGCCGAACCCTGAACGTCGGCCTTCACCACGATCGGCAGCTCGGACACGCTCTGATCAGCCTTGTGCTTGGCCATCAGCTGATCAAGCGTCGTCGCGGCACCAGCAGCGGCGCGTTTGTCTTTGGCGGCTTTCTCGCGATAGGTCGCGATCTCGCGGGC
>RFZI01000187.1 GCA_009920775.1 Paracoccaceae bacterium
AAAACAAAAGACCAACAGGGAATCGCATTATGCCCAACGACCAGTCCACGCCCGGAATCGTTGCCGGGCGGCTTTCGGCGGACCAGATTGCCAAGAATTTCGGCGACCTGCATCCGCCCCTCGACGCCCACGAAGCCCGGGTAGCCGCCGACCGCTGCTATTTCTGCCATGACGCTCCGTGCATGACGGCCTGTCCGACCTCGATCGACATCCCCCTCTTCATCCGCCAGATCGCCACCGGCACCGCCGAGGCTGCTGCCAAAACGATCTTTGCCCAGAATATCCTTGGCGGCATGTGCGCCCGCGTCTGCCCGACCGAGACCCTCTGCGAAGAGGCCTGCGTGCGGAACGAAGCCGAATGCGAGCCGGTGCAGATCGGCCGGCTTCAGCGCTTTGCGACCGACACGCTCATGGCCAAGGGCGGCCACCCCTTCACCCGTGCCGCCGCGACCGGCAAGCGCGTCGCGGTGGTTGGCGCTGGTCCTGCCGGCCTTGCCTGCGCCCACCGCCTTGCGATGAAGGGCCATGACGTGACGATCTTTGACGGCCGCAAGAAGGGCGGCGGCCTGAATGAGTTTGGCATCGCTGCCTATAAGGCGCCGGGCAATTTCGCGCAGGCCGAGCTCGATTGGCTTCTCGGCATCGGCGGGATCACGGTCGAATACGGCAAGCGCCTCGGCGATGGCCTCTCGCTTGACGATCTTCAGAAGGGCCATGATGCCGTGTTCCTCGGCATCGGCCTTGCAGGCGTCAATGCCCTTGCCGTGAGCGGCAGCCATGATGGCCTTGCTTCGGCGGTCGACTGGATCTCGGCGCTGCGCCAGTCCAAGGGCAAGGCGGATGTGGCCGTGGGCCGCGATGTGGTGGTGATCGGCGGCGGCATGACCGCTATCGACGCCGCGGTGCAGGCCAAACTCCTCGGTGCGGAGACCGTGACCATCGCCTACCGCCGTGACAAGGCGGCGATGGCGGCGTCCGAGTTCGAGCAGGATCTGGCGACCTCCAAGGGCGTTCGCATCCTCTATAACGCCGCGCCGAAATCGGTGGGCAAAGAGGGCATCACCTTGGCCCGCACCTCCACCAAGGGCGGCAAACTCGTCGAGACAGGCGAGACCCTGACGCTCCCCGCCGACCAGATCCTCCGCGCCATCGGCCAGACCCTTGAAGGCGCACCCGGCGTTCTTGCCATCGAAGGCGGCAAGATTGCGGTCGACGCCACGGGGCGCACCTCGGTCGCGGGCGTCTGGGCCGGCGGCGATTGCGCCACGGGTGGCGAAGACCTGACGGTGACCGCCGTCGCCGAGGGCCGCGATGCGGCAGAAGATATCCACACCAGCCTGACCGGAGGGGCATGAGCATGGCCGACCTCAGAAGCAATTTCATCGGCATCAAGTCGCCCAATCCGTTCTGGCTGGCCTCCGCGCCGCCGACCGACAAGGAATACAACGTCCGCCGCGCCTATGAGGCCGGATGGGGTGGGGTGGTCTGGAAGACATTGGGCGAGGCTGGCCCGCCTGTCGTCAACGTGTCCGGCCCGCGCTATGGGGCGATCTGGGGGGCGGACCGGCGCCTTCTCGGCCTCAACAACATCGAGCTGATCACCGACCGCCCGCTCGAGGTGAACCTGCGCGAGATCAAGCAGGTCAAGCGCGATTATCCTGATCGCGCGCTTGTCGTAAGCCTCATGGTGCCTTGCGAGGAAGAGCCGTGGAAGCGGATCCTCAAGGCGGTCGAAGAGACAGAGGCCGACGGGGTCGAGCTGAATTTCGGCTGCCCGCATGGCATGGCCGAGCGTGGCATGGGTTCGGCCGTGGGGCAGGTGCCGGAATATATCGAGATGGTCACCCGCTGGGTGAAACAGAACTCACGGATGCCCTGCATCGTGAAACTCACGCCCAATATCACCAACATCCTCTACCCCGCCGAAGCCGCCAAGCGCGGCGGGGCGGATGCGGTGAGCCTTATCAACACGATCAACTCGATCACTTCGGTCAACCTTGACACTTTCACCCCCGAGCCGACCATCGACGGCTGGGGCGCCCACGGCGGCTATTGCGGTCCGGCGGTCAAGCCCATCGCGCTCAACATGGTGGCCGAAATCGCCCGTAGCGCGAATACCGCGGGCCTGCCGATCAGCGGCATCGGCGGCGTCACCACATGGCGCGACGCGGCCGAGTTCATGGCGCTGGGCGCGGGCAATGTGCAGGTCTGCACGGCGGCGATGACCTATGGCTTCAAGGTCGTGCAAGAGATGATCTCGGGCCTTTCGGAGTTCATGGACAACCACGGGCTGACCTCGGTTGACGAGATCGTCGGGCGGGCTGTTCCCAAGGTGAAGGACTGGAAAGACCTCACGAAGACCGGACGTTCCGCGTCAAGGACGACGAGTGCGTGGCCTGCAACCTCTGCGTCAACGTCTGCCCGGTCGAGAACTGCATCACCATGAAAGAGCTACCGCTTGGCGAGGTTGATCCGCGCACGGGCCGCAAGGTCGAGCCCTATATCAACTGGACCGAGCACCCCAATAACACCGCCTCCAACTGCGGCTGAGGCGGCCTGTCAGAACCCGACGGCCGCTCCATCCTTCCGGGGATCGGAGCCGCCGGCATATCCGCCGTCCGGCAAGCGATGGACGAGCTGCGCCCCGCCGAAGGCAAAGGCGGCTTCGGGGGCACTGTCGTCGATGACCTGGTGGCCCATTGCGGAGAGCGCCTCGAGCGTATCGCGCCCCATCGCCGCCTCGCAGGCCACGACGAGGCCTTCGGTCACCTGCCAGCGCGGGGCATCGGCGGCCATCTGCACGTCCTGATCCCAAAGCTGGGT
>RFZI01000188.1 GCA_009920775.1 Paracoccaceae bacterium
ACAGCGCCAGCGGATACGCCATGACGTTGGGGCATTCGGTGCTGGTCACGGGCGATGGCTGCGAAAGACTGTCGCGATATGACACGGGGCTGTTGCAGCGCTGATGCACAAAGGCCGGGCTCGGGCCCGGCCTTTGCAGGTTTTCGGTAGGCCGGGCTTGAGCCCGGCCTTTGTGTTTTATCCGATGGCCTTGAGGACGGCCTCGCCGAGTGTTGCGGGGCTTTCGGCGACGACGATGCCCGCCGAGCGCATGGCGTCTATTTTGCTTTCGGCGTCGCCCTTTCCGCCCGCGACGATGGCGCCTGCGTGGCCCATGCGGCGTCCCGGAGGGGCGGTGCGGCCGGCGATGAAGCCCGCGACGGGTTTCTTGCGGCCGCGCTTGGCTTCGTCCTTGAGGAACTGCGCGGCCTCTTCTTCGGCCGAGCCGCCGATTTCGCCGATCATGATGATCGAATGCGTGTCGTCATCCGCGAGGAACCATTCCAGCACGTCGATATGTTCGGTGCCCTTGATCGGGTCGCCGCCGATGCCGACGCAGGTCGACTGACCCAGGCCCACGTCCGAGGTCTGTTTGACCGCCTCGTAGGTCAGCGTGCCCGAGCGCGAGACCACGCCGACGGTGCCCTTTTGGTGGATATGTCCGGGCATGATGCCGATCTTGCAGGCGCCCGGGGTGATGACGCCGGGGCAGTTGGGCCCGACGAGGATGGATGTCGAGGTCTCCAGCGCGCGCTTGACGCGCATCATGTCGAGCACCGGGATACCCTCGGTGATGGCGACGATGACCTCCATCTCGGCGTCGATCGCCTCGAGGATGCTGTCGGCGGCGAAGGGCGGCGGCACGTAGATCACGCTGGCATTGGCGCCGGTTGCGTGCTTGGCCTCGTGGACCGAGTTGAAGACCGGCAGGCCGATATGGGTCTGCCCGCCCTTTCCGGGGGTGACCCCGCCGACCATCTGTGTGCCATAGGCGATGGCCTGTTCGGTGTGGAAGGTGCCCTGCGAGCCGGTCAGGCCCTGGCAGATGACTTTGGTGTTTGCGTCGATGAGGACGGCCATGGTGTGGCTCCTATGCTTGTTTTTCTGCGGCAGCCGAGAAAAAGCCGGTTGCCATGTCAAATTCTTGGATACGCCAGCGATGGTTCTTCCGCAGCTCAGGGTTCCAAATGTCAGCGCTTCCGTATCCCTCACGAGGCGTCCCATTGACGATGATAACATCGACCCACCGGTCAAATTCACCGATTGCCCTCGCTATATGACGGTTGCGCTTCTTGTGGCCTGGCAGGGTATCCCAATCGTTCTCGCCGGGTTTCCAGCTTTTCCAGATGTCAAATCGTGGGGGAGGCGGTGCCCAGTCAACTTCACCCTTCCGGAGAGTAATGCAGATGCCGTCGGCCTTTTCCGCGCTCCAATCCTGTCGAGGGCTTGGAACGTCGTAACCAAGTCTGTTGAAGGCTTCGACATACTGCATTTCATTCTCCCGGGGCTCCGCCCGTTCGCGCCTCAAACGCTCCACTGGAGCGTTTGCCGGGGCTTGTGCCCCGGACCGGCGCTCACCCCTTGACCGCCTTGACGATCTTCTCGGCCCCGTCTTTCAGGTCATCCGCGGCGATCACGTCCAGCCCGGAGGTGTTGATGATCTCCTTGCCCTTCTCGACGTTGGTGCCCTCGAGGCGCACCACCAGCGGCACCTTGAGGCCGACCTCCTTGACCGCCGCCACAACGCCCTCGGCGATCACATCGCAGCGCATGATGCCGCCGAAGATGTTCACGAGGATGCCTTTGACGTTCGGGTCCGAGGTGATGATCTTGAAGGCCTCGGTGACCTTCTCCTTGGTCGCCCCGCCACCCACATCGAGAAAGTTCGCAGGCTCGGCGCCATAGAGCTTGATGATGTCCATCGTCGCCATGGCCAGACCCGCGCCGTTCACCATGCAGCCGATCTCGCCATCCAGCGCGATATAGTTCAGGTCGTACTTGGAGGCCGCCAGCTCTTTGGGATCCTCTTCCGTCTCGTCGCGCAGCTCGGCGATGTCGGCATGGCGGTAGATCGCATTGCCGTCAAAACCCATCTTGGCATCGAGACACTTGAGGTCGCCCTCGCCGGTGATCACCAGCGGGTTGATCTCGAGCATCTCCATGTCCTTCTCGACAAACAGCCTGTAAAGCGTGCCCATCAGCGCCACGCACTGCTTGACCTGCTTGCCCTCGAGACCCAGACCAAAGGCAATCCGGCGCCCGTGGAAAGGCTGGTAGCCGGTCGCGGGATCAACAGAGAACGACAGGATCTTCTCAGGCGTGGATTCGGCCACCTCCTCGATGTCCATGCCACCCTCGGTCGAGGCCACGAAAGACACCCGGCTGGTCTGGCGGTCCACCAGCAGCGCCAGATACATCTCGGTCTGGATGGACGATCCGTCCTCGATGTAGACCCGGCCGACCTCCTTGCCCGCAGGACCGGTCTGCTTGGTCACAAGCGTGCGGCCCAGCATGCGCTTGGCCTCCATCTCGGCCTCCTCGACAGACTTGGCAATGCGCACACCGCCCTTGTCGCCCGCATCCGGCTCCTTGAAGCTGCCCTTGCCGCGACCCCCGGCATGGATCTGCGCCTTGACAACCCAGACAGGACCGTCCAGCGCCCCGGCCGCCGTCTTCGCATCTTCCGCACGCAGCACAACACGCCCGTCCGCAACAGGCGCCCCGTAACTGCGAAGCAAGCCCTTCGCCTGATATTCGTGGATGTTCATGAGGTCGGTTTCCTCCCCTGACTTCGTTTTTCGATTACTTGATGTGCAACAACATCGTCTTGAAGGCGGCTG
>RFZI01000189.1 GCA_009920775.1 Paracoccaceae bacterium
CTCTGGAGCGCCACTTGGCGCATCGACAAGAGCGAATTGCACCGTCTCGAGGCGGCACGCGCCACGGGGCGCCCGATCATCGGTATCGTCTGGCATGGAAGCTACGCCCCGCTCTTCTACCTGATCTCGGGTCAGCCCGCCCTCGTTGTCACCAGCTATTCCTTTCGCGGCTCGGTCATCGCCCGTTTCTGCCGCTGGTTCGGCTATCGCGCTATGCAGGTCGAGCGGGGTAATCACGGCGGGCGGCGCGCGATCCGCGAAGAGCTTGCGCACCCCAACGCCCTTGTCGCGATCGCCCCGGACGGCCCCCTTGGCCCGCGCCACGAGGCCAAGCCAGGGGCGGCCAATCTTGCGGTCGAATTCGGCGCTCTGCTGATTCCGATTTCGGCCAACTCGAGCCGCAAGAAGATCGTCACCAGCCGCTGGGACAAGATGGAGCTGCCTCTGCCGACGGCGCGGGTTACGCTCCGTGTGGGCGAGGCGTTCGAGATCCCGCAGGACGCCAGCCCCGAAGAGGCGAAGGCGCTTGTCGAGAACGCCCTCAACGCCTTGATCTAGGCTCCTAGACCGAAGATTTCGCTACCACCTCGCCCTGCGCCTCGGCAGAATGGATTCGAACCGAGGGAGGATGCATTGTGGCCGTCGAGAAAGTGAACACGCTTGTCGTCGGGGCCGGACAGGCGGGGGTCGCGATGAGCGAGCATCTGACCAATGCCGGTATTCCCCATCTGGTCCTTGAACGCGGCCGGATCGCCGAGCGCTGGCGGTCGGAGCGGTGGGATAGCCTCGTGGCCAATGGTCCGGTCTGGCATGATCGCTTTCCGGGGATGGAGTTTGACGAATTCGATCCCGACGAATTTGCCCCCAAGGAAAAGGTCGCCGACTATTTCGTGGGCTATGCGGAAAGCTTTGACGCGCCGATCCGTTGCGGGGTCGAGGTGAAAAGCGTCACCCGACTTGACGGGCGCGAAGGGTTTCGGGTCGAGACATCCGAGGGCGTGATTGAGGCGGCCAATGTTGTGGCGGCCACGGGGCCGTTCCAGAAGCCGACCTATCCGCAGATCGTGCCCGCGGAGGCGGACGTCCTGCAAATGCACTCGAACAGCTATCGCAATCCCGGCCAGCTGCCCGAAGGCGCTGTTCTGGTCGTGGGTGCGGGCTCGTCCGGCGTCCAGATCGCCGACGAGTTGCGCGCCTCGGGCCGCACCGTCTATCTTTCGGTCGGCGCGCACGACCGCCCGCCGCGTGCCTATCGGGGCCGCGATTATTGCTGGTGGCTCGGTGTCTTGGGCAAATGGGACGCCCCCGCGCCCAAGCCCGGCACCGAGCACATCGCCATCGCCGTGAGCGGCGCCGATGGGGGCAAGACGATTGATTTCCGCCGCCTCGCCGGCGAGGGCATGAACCTAGTCGGCCTGACTGCAGGCTATGAGAACGGCATCCTGCGTTTCGCCCCCGATCTGGCCGACAACATTCGGCGGGGTGATGCCAATTACCTCTCGGTCCTGCGCGAGGCGGATGCCTATGCCGACCGCAACGGCCTTGATCTGCCGCTGGAACCGGGGGCCCACGAGATCGGCCCCGATCCCGACTGTATGACCAACCCGATCCTTGAGCTTGATCTCAAGAAAGCCGGGATCACCACGATCCTCTGGGCCACCGGCTATGCGCTCGATTTCGGCTGGCTCAAGGTGGATGCCTTCGACGAGACCGGCCGCCCCAAGCACCAGCGCGGCGTTTCCGCAGAGCGGGGCGTCTATTTTCTCGGCCTGCCGTGGCTCTCCCGTCGCGGCTCGTCCTTCATCTGGGGCGTCTGGCACGATGCCCGTTTCATCGCCGACCAGATCGGCATCCAGCGCAGCTATCGGGCCTACAAAAGCCCCGCCGAACGCACCTGACCCTTCGGAGACCCTCATGGCCCACTACCGCCACCGCAAGTTCAACACCAAGGATACCTACCCCGAGCAGAAGCTCGATAACGATCTGTGCCAAGCGGTCGTCACGCAGGGCGGGCGGACGATCTATCTGCGCGGCCAGTGCCCGCAGGAGCTTGATACCGCCAAGAACATCGCCAGCCACGATCCGGTCGAACAGACCCACAAGGTCATGCAGAACATCAAGCAACTGATCGAGGAATGCGGCGGCCGGATGGAGCATCTGGTGAAGGTCGTCGTCTATATCACCGACGTGCGCCACCGCGAAGCAGTCTATCGGACGATGGGGGAATACATCAAAGGCGTGCATCCGGTCTCGACCGGCCTTGTGGTCAGCGCCTTGGCGCGGCCCGACTGGCTGGTGGAAATCGACGGCACCGCCGTGATCCCGGACTAGGCGGATGACCTTTTCCCTCGTCGCCCGCTGCAAGGATACCGGCATGTTCGGTGTCGCCATCTCGTCGTCCTCGCCCGCCGTGGCCGCCCGCTGCTCCTATGCTCGGGCCGGGGTCGGGGCTGTGGCCTCGCAGAACGTGACCGACCCGACGCTTGGGCCCTTGGGCCTCGACCTCATGGAAGGCGGCATGACGGCCGCCGAGACCGTGGCCGAGATCCAGCGGCGCGGCGCCTTCATCGACTATCGGCAGGTCTTGATTGTCGACGCAAGGGGCGGCACGGCGATCCATTCGGGGCCGAACTCATTGGGCATATGGAGCGAGGCGCGGGCCGAGAATGTCGCCTCGGGCGGCAATCTTCTGGCAAATGCGGATGTTCCCGCCGCCATCGTCGACGGCTTCCTCGCCGCCAAGGGCCACATCGGCGACCGTCTGATCGCCGCCATGCGGGCGGGGCTGGCCGCCGGCGGCGAGGCGGGGCCGG
>RFZI01000190.1 GCA_009920775.1 Paracoccaceae bacterium
ATCATGCGCCGGACGGTTGTTGAATCGATCGCCTACCCGCTTACTCTCGACCGCGTCCCCAAGCGCGATGCTCTGGCGCGCGCAGCGGAAATGGCAGGCAAGGTCGGGCTTGCGAAACACCTCGATCTCCCCGCCCAAGTCCTGTCAGGCGGCGAGAAGCAAAAGATGGCCCTCGCCCGCGCTTTGATCCGCAAGCCCGATCTTCTGTTCCTCGACGAGCCCTGCGCCAGCCTTGACGGCAAATCCACCCGCGAGATCGAAGAGATCCTGCTGCGTGCGAAGGCGGAAGGCACCCGCATCGTCATGTCGACCCATAACGTCGGGCAGGCACGCCGCTTGGCCGACGAGATCCTCTTCATCCACCAAGGCCGGATCCTCGAGGCGGGCCCGGCGGGAGCCTTCCTCGCGGGCCCCCAGACCCCTGAGGCCACCGCCCACATCAACGGAGATTTGCTCTCGTGACCAAGACCCTACTCCTTTCCGCAGCAGTGTTCGCGCTGGCAACCGCAGCATCGGCCGAGACGATCCGCATGTCGGTGACCACTTCCTTTGCCAATTCCGGCCTTGCCGAGGTGTTGCTTCCCGAGATCGAGAAAGACATCGGGCTCACAATCGAGCTTCTCGTCGTCGGCACGGGACAGGCGCTCAAGCTCGGCGAGACAGGGGATGTCGATGCTGTGCTCGTTCATTCCCGCTCCGCCGAAGAGGCCTTTATCGCTGCGGGCTTCGGCACCCACCGGCGCGAGATCATGTATAACGATTTCGTCTTTGTCGGCCCGTCTTCGGATCCTGCCGGGGTGATTGGCGACGTAAGCGCCGTCGAGGCCTTGCAGGACATTGCCTCGGCCGAAAGTACCTTCGTCAGCCGAGGCGACGACAGCGGCACGCACAAGATGGAGTTGGGCCTCTGGAAAGCCGCCGGGATCAGCCCTGAGGGAAGCTGGTATAACTCTGTCGGCCAAGGCATGGGGGCTGCGCTCAATACGGCGTCTAGCATGGATGCCTATATCCTTGCCGACCGCGCCAGCTGGCTCAACTTTGGAAACAAAGGCGATCTGACCATCGTATTCGAAGGCGATCCGGTGCTCTTCAACCAATACGCCTTCATTCCGGTCAATCCGGCGCTGCACCAGCACGTCAAATCCGAAGCGGTTGACGCGCTGGAAGCCTGGCTCACCGGCGACCACGCGAAAGCGCTGATCGAAGACTACACCATCGACACCCAGCAGCTCTTCGTCTTCAACGCGAAGCCAGAATAGACAGGATGGGCCCCGCGTCAGAGCCAGCGCGGGGCCTATTCGCCGAGCGATCCGTGGATTGCGAATTGATCCAACCCGGCTTCCGCCGCTTGGATAGAGCGGTGCGGTATTGTCAGACGAATTCGAACTCGTCTCAGCTCGCCTGCAAACACGCAAGTCGACTTGGAACACCGCAGCCGCCACTCGGCGAAAGTGACGGCGGGATTCGACTTGAAATTACGTCGTGAATGAAGGTAACGCTCCAGATTGAAACGGTCGCAATGAGAGGTGTGGACGGCAGCGAACTTCTGTTGACTTCGCATTCGGCGGAATGGCAGGTGTAAATTCTCGCAACTGTTACTGAGCCATCGCCCCGTTTCTTGCGGCGCTGCCGCGCCGATCTCCCTCAGCTCTTCGCCGTAGGACCAAAGGTCATTTGTGATGATCACAATCGGTTGGCGGTGTAAGCGCATTGATTCTGAAGAATTTCAGCGCAGCCTTTTTGTTCTTGGTTTTTGTCACTTGGCTCTCTGGTAGCTCGCATAGGTGATCCATCGACCGCCACAGAAAGTGCCGCTCAACGTTGATCTAAACAAACATCTCGCTCAAATTTCTTTACCTGCGGATGGACTTCATGTCTTCTATCCGATGCCGCCAGATCTCGCTAGCAAACAACTGCCCGATACGCTTGGTTTTACTGAGGCTTTCAGACGCGAAGGTGCCTGCAACGGGAACCCAAAGCAAATAACCTTCCGCCCAGTGCACTAGTTTCTTCCGACAACATAAGTTTCTAGAAGACAGACCCGACATCGGGCTTCTCGGGTCCACTCAATTATCTACCTAGGGCACTTCGATTGAAGCAGCTGCCTAATCCAACACCGACTGAAAATCACGGGCGTTTTCACAACTCTGCGCGCAGAACTATTTCGGCTTATGCCGAGCCGTTGGCAGCTTGCTCAACCGCGAGGCGCGGAACGTATTCTTGCGCCAGCAGACAGAAGCGCGTAATGCGTTCGGAACGTATTTCGACCCACCGATCTTTGCAGGAGGTACATAGACGTATTCGGCGCCCATCAACAAAATACCGCTAGAAGTTAGTCGCGGCAAATGATTCAATGGCGGAATTAAGAACTACTAATATAAAGAAGGCTTCAATTTGAAAGTATTGTCCGTATTTGGAACCCGCCCTGAGGCGATAAAAATGGCCCCTGTGGTGCTGGAACTGGCTTGTGATCCGCGCATTGACAGCAGGGTCTGTGTGACTGCCCAGCATAGGGAGATGCTAGACCAGGTGACGGAGCTGTTTGGCATCAAACCGGACCACGACCTTGACATCATGCGTGCCGGCCAGAATTTGACTGACCTGACCGCTGCAATCCTTCAGGGTCTGAAACCAATTATCGAGACCGAAGCTCCGGACGTTGTACTGGTCCATGGCGACACCGCCACTTCCATGGCGGCAACACTACTGACGGTGCTGGCAGATTAATTCGAACTCGCCTCTGTTTTCCCGCAAATGCGCGAAACTTTCTGTAACGTTTGCATCCGACTGAAGCGGAG
>RFZI01000020.1 GCA_009920775.1 Paracoccaceae bacterium
GCCTTGCCACCCTCTGCATCGCGTCCGGCATGGGCGCGGCCACCATCATCGAACGCCTCTGAGGACCGACCCCATGACCGATTTCACCATGAACGTAGACGCAGACGGCGTCGCCATCATCACCTGGGACACCGTCGGCAAGTCGATGAACGTTATGAGCCGCGAGGCTTTCATCCTCGTCAGCGACCTCGTCGATCAGGCGTTGGCCGATCCGGCGGTGAAGGGCATCGTCCTGACCTCGGGCAAAGACACTTTCGCCGGCGGCATGGACCTCAACATCATCGCCTCGCTGCGCGATGGCACGGGCGAAGACCCCGCCGAAGCGATCTTTGGCTTCATCATGGATACCCACGCGATCCTTCGCAAAATCGAACGCGCGGGGATGGACCCCAAGACGCTCAAGGGCGGCAAGCCCATCGCGGCGGCGCTGCCCGGAACGGCGCTTGGCATCGGGCTCGAGCTGCCGCTCTCCTGCCACCGCATCTTTGCCGCCGATAACCCGAAGGCCAAGATCGGCCTGCCGGAGATCCTCGTCGGCATCTTCCCCGGCGCGGGCGGCACCACGCGGCTTGTGCGCAAGATGGGGGCCATGGCCGCCTCGCCGCTGCTTCTTGAAGGCAAGCTCAACGATCCCCAGCGCGCCAAGGCCGCGGGCGTGATCGACGAGGTGGTACCTGCCGATCAGCTGATCGAAGCCGCGCGCCAGTGGGTCTTGAACGCAAAGGACGCCGATATCGTCAAACCCTGGGACCAGAAGGGTTACAAGATGCCCGGCGGCACGCCCTATCACCCGGCGGGCTTCATGACCTTCGTCGGCGCCTCGGCCATGGTCAACGGCAAGACCCAAGGCGTCTATCCGGCGGCCAAGGCGCTCCTCTCGGCGGTCTATGAAGGGGCGCTCGTGCCTTTTGATACCGCGCTCAAGATCGAGGCCCGCTGGTTCACCAACGTTCTTCTGAACCCCTCGTCGTCCGCCATGATCCGCTCGCTCTTCATCAACAAGGAAGCGCTCGAGAAAGGGGCCAACCGCCCTGCCGTGGCCGATCAGCGCGTGCAGAAGGTTGGTGTTCTGGGCGCGGGCATGATGGGCGCGGGCATTGCCTATGTCTCGGCGCTTGCCGGGATCGAGGTGGTTCTGGTCGACCGGGATCAGGCCGCCGCCGACAAGGGCAAGGCCTATTCCGAAGGCCTTCTCGACAAGGGCATCCAGCGCCGCAAGGTGACGCCCGAGAAGAAGGCCGAGGTTCTGGCCCGCATCACCGCGACCCCCGATCTCTCGGCCCTCAAGGGCTGCGATCTGATCGTCGAGGCGGTGTTTGAAGATCCCGCCGTCAAGGCAGAGATGACCCAAAAGGTCGAAGCCATCATCGGCGCCGACTGCATCTTCGCCACCAACACCTCGACCCTGCCGATCACCGATCTCGCCCGCGCCTCTGCACGGCCCGAGCAGTTCATCGGCATCCATTTCTTCTCGCCCGTCGACAAGATGAACCTTGTCGAGATCATCAAGGGCAAGAAGACCGGCGAACGCGCCGTGGCCAAGGCGCTCGATTTCGTGCGGCAGATCCGCAAGACGCCGATCGTCGTCAATGACGCCCGCTTCTTCTACGCCAACCGCTGCATCATCCCCTATCTCAACGAAGGGATGCGGATGGTGGCCGAGGGCGTGTCGCCTTCGCTCATCGAGAACGCCGCCCGCATGATGGGGATGCCGCTTGGACCCCTGCAACTCATCGACGAGACCTCGCTTGACCTCGGCGCCAAGATCGCCAAGGCCACGAAGGCCGCGATGGGCGATGCCTATCCCGATAGCGCGGTTGATGAGGTGGTGTTCTGGATGGTGGGTGAGGGCCGCTTGGGCCGCAAATCCAAGAGCGGCTTTTATGCCTATGACGAGGCGGGCAAGCGCCTTGGCCTTTGGGACGGCCTCGCCGCCCAGTTCCCGGTGGCCGAGGATCAGCCCGACCTCACCACAGTCCAGCACCGCCTGATGTTTGCCCAGGCGCTCGAGGCCGTCCGCGCCCTTGAAGATGGCGTCCTGACCGATATCCGCGAAGGCGATGTGGGCGCGATCCTCGGCTGGGGCTTTGCCCCGTGGTCGGGCGGCCCGTTCAGCTGGCTCGATATGCTGGGCGCCGCCTATACCGCCGACCGCTGCGACCAGCTGTCAGAGGCTTTTGGGGATCGCTTCGCCTGCCCCGCCCTCCTGCGGGAGATGGCCGACAAGGGCCAGAGCTTCTACGGCCGCTTCGGCCCGGCCAAGAAAGCCGCCTGAGATCAGAAGGCCCCGGAAATTCCGGGGCCTTTCTTCTAGCGTTCAAGCGGGCCTTTGCCTGCAAAGATCTTGTCTCGGAACTTTTCGATCCGGTCGTATCGCGTCTTGGACTGCTTGGCCGAGTTGATGGCATAGGCATAGCCCCGCTGCCGCCCGGGCGTCAGCGCCTCGAAGGCCTCGGCAAGCTCGGGATCGGAATCGAGCGCGTCGATCAGCTCGTCGGACATATCGACCTCGTGCACGACCTTCGCGGGCTTTAGGCCTTGCTCGGCATAGCCCATCGCTTCCTTGAGATAGGCGCGGATCACCGGCTCCATCTTCTTCACCTGTTTGTTGTCGGTGAAATAGATCATGTCGGGGTGGCGCGTGTTGGCGCCCTGCTGCTGCAAGATGCCTTCGGGGTCTTTCATCAGTGCCGCGTTCATGAAGGTCAGCCGATAGTTTTCCTTGAACGTCCCCATGATCGCAATGTTGCGGCCTGCATGCATATAGGTCGGATGGCCCCACTTGGCCGTTTCCTCGAGCCCCAGATCGAGGCAGATGCGGCGCAGATCGAGGATGCCTTCGAGCCATGTGCGCGTGGTGCATTCGGGCGTGGCAAAGCGGTCGCAGCGGCCGCAGCCTAGCTCGAAATATACCTCTGGGTCGGTGATCATCTTGCGCTCAACCATGCGCCACCTTCTCGAAACGATAGCCAAACCGCGCGATATCTTCGGCGCAGAGGTCTGCTACATGGGCAGCAAGGGCCTCGTTATAATAGCCGCGCCAATCGCGGTCGCGAGTGCTTGTGTTGACACGTTCGAGGGCAAGATCAAACCCTAGATGCGCAGCGACAGGGGCGAAATCCTCTTGGAAATGCTCGATCCTCACGAAATGCCCTGTCCGCTCCCGCCCCGATCCATCGCGCAGATAGCTGCCATAGGGATTGGCTTTTATGGTGCTGATGGTCTGCGGGTGGTGCAGGAAATCGGCAAAGCTGAGATCGCGCGCCAGCGCCACGGCGGGGTGATCGAAGCTCTGCTCCATGAGCCAGTGGTAATAGCTCACCATCCGGTCCCACGGGTTGCTCACCAGCGTGAAGATCAGGAAATCATCCATCTCCTCGCGCGTCACCAGCCCTTCGATATCGGCCAGCGTCGAATGCTTCCAAAGCCGCCCCGCCGTCTGAAGCCCCTTGAGCCGCCCGCGCCGCCTAACCGCCTTGGGCGTATCGCCGATCAGGATATCGTCGGCCATCGCCCGCCCCTCGAGCGCCAGCGCCGTTCCCCCCGTCTTGGGGTTATGAACGAAGATATAGTGGCGCCCGCGCGAGAGGATCATTCGGCCACGCTGGCGGCCTGCTCGACCGGCCGCGCCTCCGAACGCAAGGCGATGGTGATGCCCGCCACGAGGATCAGGAAGAGGCCGAGAAGGCCGAGGCCATCGGGCCACTCGCCCCAAAGAATGATCGCCCAGAGCGTGGCAAAGACCAGAAGCATATTCTCGAATACGGCCACGAAAGCCGCCTCGGCCAGCTGATAGGCGCGGATCGTCAGGCCGACGCCCAGAACCGAGCCGATCCCCTGCACGACGATCATCACAAGGAAGATCCCTTCAAGCGGCGACCAGCCGCGGGTGATGAACCCGTCGCCCCCTTCGGGCACCGGCAAGGGATGGATCGCAAGGAAGCTCACGCCCAGAAAGCCCCAGACTGTCATCGTCAGGAAGAAGCCGCCGAGAAGCGTGAATGTCCCCTCCCCCTCGCACCAGCGGCGGGTGGCGATATTGCCCATGGCATAGATCGCGCCGGCAAGGACGGGAAGGATCGTCCAGACGGTAAAGGCCGAGGCCTCGGGCCGGATCGCGAGGATCGCGCCGGCAAATCCGATAGCCACAGCAATCGTTCGGCGCGGCCCGACCTTCTCGCCAAAGAACAGGACCGAAAACACCACGACAAAGATCGGTGCGGTGAAAAGCCCCGCCACAACTTGGGCGATGGGCATGAAGCCCAAGCAGCCGAAATAGATCACCATGGCAATCGAGGTGAGCGCCGAACGCAAGAGCACCCGCCCCGTGCTTTTTGGCCGCAGCGCGATGCCTCGCCAGACCGCGATCGCCCAGATACAAGCCAGCGCCAGAATTGACCGCAAGAAATGGAATTGCCAAAGACCGCCTGATTCAGCAGCAAGACGAATGAAATTGTCGATCAAACCGAACAAAGCCATCGCGGAAACCACGAGGGATGCCGCAATCAGGTTACGGTTGGTCTGAGACTGCATTTTATTTGCCCGATGAACTTGCTTGATATCAGATAGGTTGGCGGCAACCATGAGGCTGTGGTCTATGGAACCTTCCGCAAGACCTATGCCGAATACCACGCCCGCGTGAGCCGCCTTGCCTCGGCTCTCGCCACGGCTGGCATCAAGCCCGGCGATGTGGTGGCGACCCTCATTCCCAACGTTCCCGCCCAAGCCGAGGCGAGTTTCGGCGTTCCGGCCTGTGGTGCCGTCCTCAACACGATCAACACGCGGCTTGAGGATGACACCGTCGGCTATATCTTCGATCACGGCGCCGCCAAGGCGGTGATCGTCGACAGCCAGTTCATGCCGCTTGCCCGCGCCGCCATCGCCAAGATGGAAGGCCCCGCGCCGATGCTCATCGAAGCCCACGATCCGGCCTCGAATTTCGCCCCCACCGGCACCGCGACGCTCTATGAGGATTTCCTCGCCTCCGGCGATGCCGACTTCGCGTGGATCATGCCGCAGGACGAATGGGAGAGCCTCGCGCTCAACTATACCTCCGGCACCACCGGCCGCCCCAAGGGTGTCGTCTATCACCACCGCGGCGCTTACCTGATGACCATGGGCACGCCCGTCTCGTGGCAAATGACGCTCTATCCGCGCTACCTTGCCATCGTGCCGCTCTTTCACTGCAACGGCTGGAACCACACATGGATGCTGCCGCTTCTGGGCGGCACGCTTGTCTGCTGCCGCGATGTGACGGCCAAGAACGTCTACAACGCCATTGCCGACGACGGCGTGACCCATTTCGGCGGGGCACCCATCGTTCTCAATATGATCGTCAACGCAAAGGCCGAGGATCGGCGCGAGTTCGGCCATGTGGTCGAGGTCTTCACCGCCGGCGCCCCGCCGCCCGCGGCGACGCTCAAAGCCATCGAGCCCTTGGGCTTTAACGTGACGCAGGTCTATGGCCTGACCGAAACTTACGGCCATGTCACCGAATGCCTCTGGCACGATGAGTGGGATGCCCTGCCCGATGAAGAGCGCTATGTCATCAAGGCGCGCACCGGTGTTCTGATGCCGATGATGGAGGATATCACCGTCCTCGATCCGCAGATGAGCCAAGTGCCGATTGACGGCGCCTCGCTGGGTGAGATCATGATCCGCGGCAACTCGGTCATGAAGGGCTATCTGAAGAACCCCAAGGCCACGAAAGAGGCTTTCGAGGGCGGCTATTTCCACTCGGGCGATATCGCCTTCCAGCACCCCGACGGCTACATTAAGATCGCAGACCGCGCGAAAGACATCATCATCTCGGGCGGCGAGAATATCTCCTCGGTCGAGGTCGAAGGCGCGATCATGCACCACGCGGCGGTGAGCCTTTGCGCCGTGGTCGCCATGCCCGACGAGAAGTGGGGCGAGGTGCCTTGCGCCTTTGTCGAGCTGAAGGAAGGCGCCTCGCTGACCGAGGCCGATCTGATCGCCCATTGCCGCACGCGGCTTGCGGGTTTCAAAACGCCCAAGAAGGTCGTTTTTCAGGAATTGCCCAAGACCTCGACCGGCAAAATCCAGAAGTTCGAGCTGCGCGCCCAGTTCAAGATTATCCCCAGCTAGGGCGCCCACGCGCCCTACCCAAACTTCGCAGCCCAAGCTATCATGCCTGAAACACGAGCAGGCACATGACAGCACTGAAGCAATACGACCGGCTTGAGGCCACGGGCCTGTGGCGTCCTGCGCCGCAGGAGCAGCGGCGCGAGGTGGTGCTGACCTTTGGCGACGCCACCTTGGTCATCTCTGACAACGCCATGCGCCCCCTCGCCCATTGGTCTTTGGCCGCCATCAACCGGAGCAATCCGGGCGAGCGGCCCGCGATCTTTCTGCCGGGGCCGGATGCTGCCGAAACGCTCGAGATCGACGATCAGGTGATGATCGAGGCCATCGAGAAGATCCGCAAATCCATCGCCCGCCGCCGCCCCAAGCCGGGCCGCCTTCGGGTGATGGGCCTCACGGCTCTGACCGCAGCGCTACTCTTCGTGATCTTTGTCTGGCTTCCCGGCGCTCTCACCCGCCAGACGCTGAGCGTTGTGCCCCCCGCCCGCCGCGCCGAGATCGGGCAGAGCCTTTTGAACGAGGTCCAGCATCTGACAGGCGCAACCTGTCGCGATACGCTCGGCCTTGCGGCACTGGACAAACTCGCGACGCGGATCTTCTCCGGCCCCACTCCGCCGAGGCTGGTTGTGGTGCCCGATAGCATCCCCGAAATAACGGTTCTCCCCGGACGCATCCTGTTGATCAACCGCCGGCTCGTTGAGGACTACGAGGATCCGGCCGTTGTCGCGGGATATGCCCTGTCGGCCAATGCGGCCATTGCCGATCCCTTGAGCGATCTTCTGCATCACGCCGGCCTTGTGGCCACGCTCAAACTTGTGACCTCGGGCAGCCTGCCACAGGACGCCTTGCGCGCCTATGCGGAAGATCTTGTTTCCACGCCGACAGAGCTCGCCACCGGTAATGTTACGCTCGATCTTCTTGGTGCGGTCGGGGTCTCGAGCATCCCGCTGGCGATGGCCATCGACCCTACGGGCGATAGCACCCAAAGCCTCATCGACAGCGACCCGATGCAGGGCAAACTGCCCGCGGTGTTGCTCAATGACGGTGACTGGGTCGCACTACAGGGAATCTGTGGCGGCTAGGATTTAGCCTCGCACAAAGGCATCGGCAAAGCCGCTGGCCCGGACGGCTGCGAGAGCTTCGCTCAGCGCCCCACCCTGCAATGGCCCCACCGTGACCAGCGTCAGAACCGTTCCGCCTCGCGTCACGGTCTGGGTCTGCGCTGGCAGGCCTGCGGCCTCAAGGCTGGCGACGACCCGCGCGGCATTGGCGGAGACGCCAAAGCTCGCCACCTGGATATGCGAGCTGCCCGCCGCGACAGGCGCAGCAACTGGCGTGGTCTTGGTCGAGACCTGAATGACCTGCGGCGCGGCCTTGGCGGCATAGCCCCTTTGCGGGTTGAGGCGTCCATCTTTCCAAACCGTCACATAGCCCGATGGCGGGGCAGACGGCTCTGTTGCGGGCAGGGGATTGGAGAAAGGCGCACCATAGGCGAGCCCCGCGGCGGCGGGCTGGGCGGCGCCACCACAATCCACGACCCCGCCCGTCTTTGGATCGATATAACCGGGTTGCGGCCCTGATTTGCCTTCGCACAGGGCCGCCAAAGTTAGCGTCGGCGCGGGCGCTGGTGCCCGGCTTGGCGCCGGCATCGCCGCGACGGCGAAGGTTGGCTCATAACCGCAAAGCTGCTCGCGATCCCGCGTGAGACGTGGCACCCATGTAACAACACCGCCAATCCCGGCACGAACGAAAACACAGCCCAGGCTGTCGACTTACTGAACTCCGGTAAAGCTCTGCGGTGGCTCTTCGGCGGGAAAGAAGGAATAGCTCGTCTGTCCTGACGCAATCTGGCCACTCGCGACAACGAAAGCCGCAGCCAATGCTTTCAGATGCGTGCGCGCCATGCTCATCCCCCAAAGAAATTAGGGTGATTCTGCCGGACAATTGCCTGCGAGTAAAGGAATTGTTCCTCTATTTTGTGCCGAACATACGGTCGCCCGCATCCCCTAGGCCTGGAACAATATATCCATGGTCATTGAGGTGACTATCTACCGCTGCTGTGACGATCGGCACATCCGGATGCGCCTCTTTCATCCGCTGCACGCCCTCGGGCGCGGCGAGAAGGCAGAGGAAGCGGATGTTCTTGGCGCCTGCCTTCTTCAGAAGGTCAATCGCCGCCGCCGAGGAATTGCCGGTGGCCAGCATGGGATCGACGACGATGGTCACACGGTCTTCAAGCTGGGTCGGAACCTTGAAGTAATACTGCACCGGCTGGAGCGTCTCGGGATCGCGGTAGAGCCCGACAAACCCCACCCGCGCGGCGGGGATCAGCTCGAGAATACCATCAAGAAGCCCATTGCCCGCCCGCAGGATCGAGATGAGCGCGAGCTTCTTGCCCTCGATCACCGGCGCATCCATCTCGCACAAGGGCGTCTCGATGCGCTTGGTGGTCATCGGCAACTCGCGGGTGACCTCATAGGCCAGAAGCAGGCTGATCTCGCGCAGAAGCTGACGGAAGGAGGCGGTCGAGGTATCCTTCTCGCGCATCAGGGTCAGCTTGTGCTGAACCAGCGGGTGATCGACGACGGTCAGATGGTGATCGGTCATTGGGCAGCCTCCAGCTTCTTGGCGATGCGCTCGCGCGTGGCCGCATCGCAAAAGGCGGCCTCGAGCGCTGTCTTGTTGAGTTCGGCGAAATCGGTCTCGTCCCAGCCGTATTTCTCGGCCAGCATATCGTATTCGCGCGTCATGGTGGTGTGAAAGAAAGGCGGATCGTCGGTCGAAACCGTGACCTTCACCCCGCGGTCCCGCAGAAGGCGGATCGGGTGTTTCTCCCAGCTTTCGACGGCGTTGAGGAAGACATTCGAACCGGGGCAGACCTCGAGCACGATCCCCTGCTCGGCGATCTGGTCGACGAGCGCGAGATCCTTGGCCGCGTTGATCCCGTGACCGATGCGCTCGGGGCGCAGATCGCGGATCGTATCGGCCACCATATCCGGCCCGCCCCATTCGCCGGCATGGCAGGTGATCCGAAGGCCGGCTTCGCGCGCCATATCAAAGCTATCGGCGAAATCGCCAGGGCGGCCCATCAGCTCAGCCCCGGCCATGCCGAAACCGGTGATGAAATCGCCTTTGGTTTCCACCGCGCAACGGGCTGCCGTCTTCGCCTGTTCGGGGCCGTTGTGGCGGATGCAGGTGATGATGCCCTTCAGTGTGATGCCAAAATCCCGCTCGGCCTGCGCGGCGGCATCGGTCATCGCGCCGAGATAATCGCGCCAGGCCTCAAGATCGCCACCGCCGCAGAAATCGGGCGAGAGGAAGGTCTCGGAATAGATCACACCATTCGAGGCGCTTTCCTCAAGGACGGCCAGAACAAGGCGGCGGAAATCCTCGGGGCCTTGCAACGTGGTGCAGGCGGCCTCGTAGACGCGCAGGAAATGATCGAAATCGCGGTAGGCATAGCCGCCCTGCTCGTCGAATATCTTATGGATATCTATGCCTTTTTCCTTGGCGAGGCCGCGGATGAAGGCAGGCGGCGCGCCTCCTTCGAGGTGAAGGTGCAATTCAAGTTTGGGGTAGGAACGATAACTCACAGGAAACTCCGTCCGGGGCCTTGCGAAGGAACCCCGAGATAGGTGGCAATCGACGCCGCGACGTCGGTATAGGCGATGGTGCCGATAGCGCGCGGGCCGAGCCCATGGATCAGAACCGGCACCTGTTCGCGCGTGTGGTCAGTGCCGATCCATGTCGGATCGTTGCCATGATCGGCGGTGACGATGAGAAGATCGTCTGCCTTCAGGCGCGGCAGGATCTTCGATAGTTCAACGCTAAACCATTCCAGATGCCGCGCATAGCCCGAGACATCGCGGCGGTGGCCATACTCGCTGTCGAATTCGACGAAATTGGCGAAGGTGAGCGATCCGTCCTCGGCGCTGTCGACCAAAGCCGTAAGATCCTGCATCAGATTCGCATCCGGCCCTTTCGTCACATCGTCGATCCCGCGCATCGAGAAAATGTCGCCGATCTTGCCCACAGCATGGACCTTGCGGCCCGCCTCGTGCAGCCAATCGCAGAGCGTCGGCGCGGGCGGGGCGATGGCGAAATCCTTGCGGTTGGGCGTGCGCTTGAACCCCTCTTCAACTGACCCCAAAAACGGCCGCGCAATCACTCGGCCGACCTTCATTTCGTGCAACAGCGGCGCGACCGACTTGCACATTTTCAACAATTTCTCGAGCCCAAAGGCCGATTCATGGGCCGCAATTTGCAGAACACTGTCAGCAGAGGTGTAACAGATGGGCCAGCCGGTCTCTAAATGCTCGGCCCCGAAATCGGCGATGACCTTTATCCCCGAGGCATGGCAATTGGCGAGGATTCCCTCCGTTCCGGCCGCCTCGCAGAGCGCTTTGGTGACATGCTCGGGGAAGGCTGGATGGGTGTCGGGGAAGGTATGCCACTCCCACGGCACCGGAACGCCCGCAAGCTCCCAATGGCCCGAGGGCGTATCCTTGCCGCGCGAGATTTCGCGGGCCACGGCCCAAGCGCCGGAAGGCGCCGCAACGAGGCCCGGCGTGGTGATACCCGTCGAATGCCGGATCGCCGCACCAAGGCCCAGCGCATCCAATGCGCCGACCTTCAACGGCCCGTTCCGCCCCTCTTCCGCCCTACCCGCTGCACAGGCCTCCACGATATGGCCCAGCGTGTTCGCGCCCGTGTCCGGCACATCACCATTGAAATAGCGATCCGCATCCGGCGCACCGCCGATGCCAACGCTGTCGATCACGATCAGGAATGCGCGTGGCATCAGCCGATCACCTCTCGGATAAGGGGGCGGCTCTCGGGCTTGTCGCCAAGGGCAATCGCCGCAAGGATCGCCGCTTCGGCCTCTTGCGCTGCGGCATCGTTGCGGGCGTGGACCTGGCAAATCCGGTCACCGCGGGCGAATTTCGTTCCCAAGGGCGCGAATTCTGTGATGCCTACCGAAGGGTCGATCTTGTCGGTCTCGACCCGCCGCCCGCCACCGAGGCCGACGACCGTCAGGCCTAGCGCCTCGCCATTCACCGAAGCGAGATGCCCGCTTTCGGGCGCGACCACATCGCGGATCACTGGCGCCTTTGGCAGATGCGTGTGCCAGTCGGCCTCCATGTCCGGCGGCCCGCCCAATTCCGCCACGAGGCGCGAGAAGCGCTCCATCGCCTGCCCGCTGTCGATCGCCTTTGCCACGGCCGCTTCGCCCTCATCCTCGGCTTCAACGCCTGCGAGCGAGAGGAGCTTGCCGCCAAGCGCCACCGTGAGGTCGTAAAGCCTTGGCGCGGCAGCACGATTTCCGGCGAGCACCTCCATGCAGACAGCCACCTCGAGCGCATTGCCCATGACCGGCGCGAGCGGTTCGTCCATATCGGAGATCAACGCGGCGGTCGGGCTGCCTGCGCCGTTCGCGGTCGTCACCAGCGCGGTTGCCAGCCTGCGGGCGTCGTCGGTCGATTTCATGAAAGCGCCCGAGCCTGCCTTGACGTCGAGGATCAGTCCACCACGGGTCGAAGCGAGTTTCTTCGACAGGATCGAGGCGGTGATGAGGTCAATCGATTCCACCGTCGAGGTCACATCGCGGATCGCATAGAGGCGGCGGTCGGCAGGGGCGAGCTGGGCCGTGGCGCCAACAATGGCGCAGCCAACCTTGGCCGTCACCTCGTGTAGTTGGTCCTCGCTGATTTGGGCGCAAACGCCGGGGATCGCTTCCATCTTGTCGAGCGTCCCGCCCGTGTGGCCAAGGCCGCGGCCCGAAATCATCGGCACGAAAACCCCGCAAGCGGCCAGCGCAGGGGCGAACAGAAGCGAGACGCAATCGCCCACCCCGCCGGTCGAATGCTTATCGAGAACCGGCCCCGGCAGATCCCATTCCAAGACGTCGCCACTGTCGCGCATCGCCAGCGTCAGGTTCACGCGCCCCTCGTCGCCCAGCCCATTCAAAAGCACAGCCATGGCAAAAGCTCCGGCCTGTGCGTCGCTCACGCTCCTGTCAGCCAAACCATTGGCAAACCACTGCAATTCTTCCTGCGTCGGGGTGTGCTTGTCGCGCACCTTGGCGATGATTGCGCGGGCGTCCATGGGTCAGGTCCGGGTCATATAGTCTTCGGTGAAAGCGCCCGGCAGGAGCGCGCCGATAGTCGTCTCCAAGACGGTGCCATCTGTCGTCGCCAGCGTCACCTTCACCTCCGGCTTGCCAAACTCGGCGAGCTTCTGACGGCAGCCGCCGCAGGGGCTCACCGGAATCGGGCTATCGGCGATCACGGCGACTTCGGCGATCTCGGTCTCGCCACCGGCCACCATCGCCGCAATCGCGCCCGCCTCGGCGCAGGTGCCTTCAGGGTAAGCCACGTTTTCAACGTTGCAGCCCTTGAACACCTCGCCATTCTTGCCGCGGATCGCCGCGCCGACCTTGAAATTGGAATAGGGGGCATAGGCCCGGGCCCAGACATCGCGGGCGGCATCAATCAACGTCATGGCCATCTCTCTTTTACCAAGTGATCAAAAATAGCAGCAGCCACCCCCAAGAGGCAAGCCGCCTAAGAAAGAGTTGTCGCGAATTCGCCCGGCAGGGTCACTTCGAGAAGCTCGATATCCTCGGTCGGCTCGGCGTAGCGGGTCATCATCCCCGGTGGGATCACGAAAGCATCTCCCGCCGAAAGCCGCCAGGGATCCTTGCCTTCGCCCATGAGCGTCATCTCGCCCTCCATGACGAAGGTGAAATGGATGTCAGCCTCGTGCCGCGCCCATTGGGTTTCCCCCTCGCCGCGGCGAACAACTTTGACACCAGCCACGCCCTTGGTATTGGCGCTGATCGTCGTGTCGCGGGCGATGAAACCGGGCAGGCGGAACCCCTCCCATTTGGCCTTTTTCGCCTGATTATAAACGAATTTCTGCCCCTGCCATTCGCGATCGGGCCGCAGGTGCGGGGTCGGCAGGGTCATGTCGTGATCAATCTCGGTCACGTGCTCGGCAGGCACGCCGATCTCGATCACCTCGATCCCGTCGCTCGCCTCGAGCACACGATGCCGGATCTCGGGCGGCTGGATGAAGCAATCGCCCGCGGTCAGGCGGATCTTCGGCCCCTGATCCTCGTAAACCACGTCGACCCAGCCGCGATAGCAGAAGATCAGCTGAAACCCGACTTTATGGAAATGGACCATATCCGGCACCGGCCCGCCATCGGGGATACGGATATGACTGGCGATCATCGCGCCCCCCAGCCGCGAGGGGACGAGATCGCGATACATCATCCCCGCCCGCCCGATCACCCAAGGGGCTTGGTCGGCCAAGCGGCGGACGACAAAGGAATGCTGTGTTTCCGGCAAAACGAGTGGCGGATTGAGCTCGTCAAGCTCGACAATCGTGCCGCCGGGGCTTGTGAGTTCGCGCTTGCCCTCAGCGAAAGTTTCTACCGCATCGGTCAGAATCCGCAAGCGCCCCGGCACTCCCTTGATCCCCGCATCGAGCCGCACCCGCAGCCCGTGGCCGGAATATACGGCGATCTGCGGATTATCGGCCGGATAGATCATATCGAGCCGCATCTTCAGGACTTTGCCGAAGAAACCCAAATCTTCCCGCAGGTTACGGGTCGGCAGACAGACTTCGGCGCGGATCGGGGCATCTTGTGTCATTGCAGGCCGAGCCTGCGTCTCCGCGATTGGATTTGCAAGCATCCAGTGAAAGCGTTTATGGACAAACAGGGCTTCCGCTAGGGAAGCAAATTGGTTTAACGTTAAACTAAATAACGGCGAGGTGCCCCGGTGTCGGACAATCAGCGTGAATCCCTGCGTCAGGCGGCGCTCGACTACCATCGCCTCCCCAAGCCCGGAAAGCTCGAGATCCGTGCGACCAAGCCGCTCGCCAACGGCCGCGACCTTGCCCGCGCCTATAGCCCCGGCGTGGCCGAGGCCTGCCTCGAGATCAAGGCAACCCCCGATAGCGCCAGCGATTATACCTCGCGCGGCAATCTGGTGGCGGTTGTGACCAACGGCACCGCAGTCCTTGGCCTCGGCAACATCGGTGCGCTTGCCTCCAAGCCGGTGATGGAAGGCAAGGCAGTTCTCTTCAAGAAATTCGCCAATATCGACTGCTTCGATATCGAGCTGAACGAGCCCAACCCCGAGAAGCTCGCCGATATCGTTTGCGCCCTCGAGCCGACCTTCGGCGCGATCAACCTTGAGGATATCAAGGCGCCCGACTGCTTCATTGTCGAGGAAATCTGCCGTAAGCGAATGAATATTCCAGTATTCCACGACGATCAGCATGGCACCGCCATCGTCGTCGGTGCAGCCGCAACCAATGCGCTGCACGTTGCCGGCAAGGCGTTCGAGGATATCAAGGTTGTTTCCACCGGCGGCGGCGCGGCGGGAATTGCCTGCCTCAACATGCTTCTGAAACTCGGCGTGAAGCGCGAGAATGTCTGGCTCTGCGACCTTGAAGGCCTTGTCTACAAGGGCCGCGAGAAGGATATGACGCCTCAGAAGGCCGACTATGCCCAAGGAACTACGCCTGCGAGCCTGTCGGACGTGATCGAAGGGGCAGACCTCTTCCTCGGCCTCTCTGGCCCCGGTGTTCTAAAGCCCGAGATGGTCGCCAAAATGGCCTCGCGCCCGATCATTTTCGCGCTGGCCAACCCCACCCCCGAGATCACGCCCGAAGACGCCCGCGCCGTGGCGCCGGATGCGATCATCGCCACGGGGCGCAGCGATTATCCCAATCAGGTCAATAACGTCCTGTGTTTCCCCTTCATCTTCCGTGGCGCGCTGGATGTGGGCGCGACCGAGATCAATGACGAGATGAAGCTCGCCTGTATCGAAGGCATTGCTGCGCTGGCCCGCGCCACCACGAGCGCCGAGGCTGCCGCCGCCTATTCCGGCGAGAAGCTGAGCTTTGGCGCCGACTATCTGATCCCCAAGCCCTTCGACCCGCGCCTCATCGGCGTTGTCGCCAGTGCCGTGGCTAAAGCGGCCATGGAAACCGGCGTGGCCAAGCGCCCGCTCGAGGATATGGCGGCCTATAAGCAGAAGCTCGATGGCTCGGTGTTCCGCTCGGCCATGATCATGCGGCCTGTGTTCGAGGCCGCCCGCACCGCCACCCGCCGCATCGTCTTTGCCGAGGGTGAGGACGAGCGCGTGCTTCGTGCGGCGCAAGCGATCATGGAAGAGACCACCGATACGCCGATCCTGATCGGTCGCCCCGAGGTGATCGAGCGGCGCTGTGAACGGGCCGGCCTCAAGATCCGGCCGCTGACCGACTTCCAGATCGTGAACCCCGAGAACGACCCGCGCTATCGCGACTATTGGGGCACCTATCATGATCTGATGGCGCGGCAGGGCGTGACCCCCGATATCGCCAAGGCGGTCATGCGGACCAATACAACCGCCATTGCCGCGATCATGGTGCACCGCGACGAAGCCGACAGCATGATCTGCGGCACCTTCGGACAGTTTCTCTGGCATCTGAACTACGTCAATCAGGTGCTCGGGCGCAGCGGGCTTCATCCTGTGGCGGCGCTGAGCCTGATGATCCTTGAGGATGGGCCGCTCTTTATCGCCGACACTCAGGTTCACCCGAGCCCGACGCCCGAGCAGATCGCCGAGACCGTGATCGGCTGTGCCCGCCATGTGCGGCGCTTTGGCGTCACGCCGAATATCGCGCTGTGTTCGCATTCCCAATTTGGCAATATGGACATCGACACCGGCCGCCGGATGCGCGGCGCGCTCGAGATCCTCGACAGCCAGCCCCGCGATTTCATCTATGAGGGCGAGATGCACGTCGACTCGGCCCTCGATGTCGATCTGCGCGAGCGGATTTTCCCCGGCAGCCGCCTTGTCGGGCCCGCGAATGTGTTGGTGTTCGCCAATTCCGATGCGGCCTCGGGGGTTCGGAATATCCTCAAGATGAAGGGAAATGGCCTCGAGGTCGGGCCGATCCTGATGGGGATGGGCAACCGGGCGCATATCGTGACGCCGTCGATCACGCCGCGGGGTCTTCTCAATATGTCGGCCATCGCCGGAACGCCTGTGGCGCATTACGGGTAAGGGGCTCTGCCCCTCTGGGCCTGAAGGCCCATTCACCCCGGAGTATTTCGGGGCCAAAAGAAGCGGCGATGAGTCGGCGGGTTGGCAAAGCTCGGTTTGCAGATTTGCAGAGATTGGGCGGCTTTGCGGAAATGCCGTTGAGTTGAGGCGCTTTGCAAAAATTTGCAGGTGATTTCGGCGAGTTCTGCAAATTTTTCGCGCCATTCCGCCGCTGTGATCGGTAACTGTCTTGCCCGGGGGCGGCGCAGTCCCTAACACCTTTGCCAAGGTCAGTGGAGGAGACTGCGATGGGATATGATGAGGTCTATAGCGCCTGGCAGGCCGACCCCGAGGCGTTCTGGATGGAGGCCTCCAAGGCGATCGACTGGGTCGAGATGCCCTCCCGAGCGCTCGATGACAGCAAGGCTCCTCTCTATAAGTGGTTCACCGATGGCAAGGTGAACGCCTGCTACAATGCGCTGGATCGCCATGTGGAGAACGGGCGCGCCGATCAGGTGGCTGTGATCTATGACAGCCCGATCACCGGCGCGAAGGCCAAGTTCACCTATGCCGAGATGCGCGACAAGGTGGCGCTTTTTGCAGGCGCTCTCGCGGCGAAGGGGGTGACCAAGGGCGACCGGGTCATCATCTATATGCCGATGGTGCCCGAGGCGCTTGTGGCGATGCTGGCCTGTGCGCGGATCGGGGCGGTGCATTCGGTGGTCTTTGGCGGCTTTGCAGCCAACGAGCTGGCCGTGCGGATCGACGATGCGACGCCCAAGGCGATCATCGCGGCCTCTTGCGGCCTCGAGCCGGGGCGAGTTGTGGATTACAAGCCGCTTCTCGATGGCGCGATCGACTTGGCCAAGCACAAGCCCGAGTTTTGCGTGATCCTCCAGCGGCAAGAGAAGCCGGCCGCGTTGATCGAAGGCCGCGATGTGGATTGGAACGCGGCGCAGGTGGGCGTGGCCCCGGCGGAGTGTGTGCCGGTCGAGGGCTCGCATCCGGCCTATATCCTTTACACGTCGGGCACGACCGGCGCGCCCAAGGGTGTGGTTCGGCCTACGGGCGGGCATCTGGTGGCGCTGAACTGGACGATGAAGAATGTCTACAACGTCGATCCCGGCGATGTGTTCTGGGCGGCCTCGGATGTGGGTTGGGTCGTGGGCCATAGCTATATCTGCTATGGGCCGCTCATTCACGGCAACACCACGATTGTGTTCGAGGGCAAGCCCGTGGGCACCCCGGATGCCGGCACCTTCTGGCGGGTGATTTCCGAGCATAATGTGCGCAGCTTCTTCACCGCGCCGACCGCCTTCCGCGCCATCAAGCGCGATGATCCCAAGGGCGAGTTGATCAAAGACTATGACATTTCCTGCCTCAACGTCCTCTATCTGGCAGGCGAGCGGGCCGATCCCGACACGATCCACTGGGCGCAGCGCACCTTGGGCGTTCCGGTGATCGACCATTGGTGGCAGACCGAGATCGGATATCCGGCTGTGTGCAATCCGGTGGGGATCGAGCTTCTCCCCGTGAAGGTCGGCTCGCCCTCCGTGGCGTTGCCGGGCTTTGACATCCGTGTGGTGGACGAGGGTGGCAAGGAGATGAAGCGGGGCGAGCTGGGCGCTATCGTCATCAAGCTGCCGCTGCCGCCGGGAACCTTGCCGACGCTCTGGAACGCCGAGGCGCGGTTCCGCAAATCCTATCTCACGACCTTCCCCGGCTATTACGAGACGGGCGATGCGGGGATGATCGACGAGGACGGCTATCTCTACATCATGGCCCGCACCGATGACGTCATCAACGTGGCCGGCCACCGCCTTTCGACCGGCGCGATGGAAGAGGTTCTGGCTTCGCACGAGGATGTGGCCGAATGCGCGGTGATCGGGGTAAGCGACGAGCTCAAGGGCCAGTTGCCGCTCGGCTTCCTCTGCCTCAACAAGGGCTGTAACCGACCGCATGACGAGATCGTCAAAGAGGTCGTGAAGCTGGTGCGCGACAAGATCGGCCCCGTGGCAGCCTTCAAGCTGGCCGTTGTGGTGGATCGCCTGCCCAAGACCCGCTCGGGCAAGATCCTGCGGGCGACGATGGTCAAGATCGCCGACAATCAGGAGTACAAGATGCCGGCGACGATCGACGATCCGGCGATCCTTGACGAGATCAGGCTGGCGCTGCAGCCACTTGGCTATGCCAAGGGCTGACACCGCCCGAGCAGGTTGACGTACGGGCGCCTTCGGGCGCCCTTTTTCCGTTCTTGCGGCCAAGGGGGCGGGGGCGCTAGCATCGAGGGAAATCTAGTGCGAAGGGATTTCTCATGTTCAAGACATTGCTCGTTCTTCATCTCATCGGCCTTGCCCTCGGGCTCGGTGGTGGGGTTGGCAATATGATTGCGGGCCGCATGATGGCCGGGGCCGAGCCTGCCGGAGCCAAGGTTCTTGGCGCGATGCAGCGCAAGATTGGCCGGGCGAGCTTTGTCGGCCTGATCCTGTTGTGGATCACGGGCATCTGGATGGTGCAAGGCTATCACGACGGCGGCCTTGGCGCGCTTCCGGGCACGTTTTCGGTCAAGATGATCTTCGTGGTGATCGTCACCATCGCGGCGCTGATCGCCCAGTGGAAAGCCCTTTCCGCCGCCCGCACGGGCACGCCGCCCAACCGCAAGACCATGGCGATGCTCGGGATGATCTCTGGCTTGTTCTCGCTTCTCGCCGTGATCATGGCGGTGGCGACCTTCGCGTGAACTCGGGCGCGTGATCTCGGGCGCCTGACCTTATACGAACTGCTCTTGAATGAGCCTCTCTTCGAGCCCGTGACCGGGGTCGAAGAGGATCCGGTGAGTAATCGCCGGTTCGCTGCGGATCACCACGCGCGAGACATCACGCACCGATTTGCCATCGGCATCCGCCATGACGGGGCGCTTGTCGGGGTCGATTACGTCGAACTGGACGACCGCCGATTTCGGCAGAAGCGCCCCTCGCCAGCGGCGGGGGCGGAAAGCGGCCATGGCGGTCAGCGCCAGAACGTCTGAACCAATCGGCAGAATGGGGCCGTGGGCGGAATAGTTGTAAGCGGTCGAGCCTGCGGGCGTTGCCACCAGCGCCCCGTCGCAGACAAGCTCCGACATCCTGAGCCGCCCATCCACGGTGATCCGAAGGCGGGCGGCCTGAGGGCCGGCGCGAAGTAGAGAAACCTCGTTGATCGCCAGCGCCTTGTGCTCACCGCCGCCGACGGTCGTGGCGATCATCGTCAGGGGGTTAATCGTTTCTTCTTCTGCCGCCGCCAGCCGGAACAGAAGATCATCCTCGTGATATTCGTTCATCAAGAAGCCGACCGTGCCACGGTTCATCCCGTAGACCGGCACATCGAGGTTTTCGGTCTCATGCAGGGTTTGCAGCATGAACCCGTCACCGCCGAGCGCGACGATGACCTCGGCCCTCTCGAGCGTGACGTTGCCATAGCGGCCAGACAGCACCGCCCGCGCCTCTTGGGCAAGCGGCGAGTCACTGGCGACGAAGGCGATTTTCGGTCTGTCGTGCATGGCGCTCCTCGTTTCCAAAAGTGTTGACCCGTGCCGAAAGGAAACGCAAGTCGCGCAAAGGGTGCGACGAATGGCGGCAACCCGTGAAAACCTGTCGCTTTGAGGGTTTTCCTATAGGAAACTTCGGCCTATCCCTCCGCCAAACCCCTCTCGCCAACAGGATTTGAGAACATGACCGCCAAGACCCGCGATTCCGGCTTCTTCACCGAAAGCCTAGCGACCCGCGATCCCGAAATCAGCGCCGCCATCCGCGGCGAGCTTGGCCGTCAGCGCCACGAGATCGAACTGATCGCCTCGGAAAACATCGTCTCCGCCGCCGTGATGGAAGCGCAGGGTTCGGTGATGACCAACAAATATGCCGAAGGCTATCCGGGCAAGCGCTACTACGGCGGATGTGAATTTGTCGACGTGGCCGAAAACCTCGCCATCGAGCGCGCCTGCAAAATGTTTGGCTGCAGCTTCGCCAACGTCCAGCCCAACTCGGGCAGCCAGGCCAACCAGGGGGTCTATCAGGCGCTTTTGCAGCCGGGCGACACAATCCTCGGCATGAGCCTCGACGCCGGCGGCCACCTTACCCATGGCGCCAAGCCGAACCAGTCGGGCAAGTGGTTCAACGCGGTCCAGTATGGCGTGCGCAAGCAGGACAGCCAGATCGACTACGACCAGATCGCGGCCCTTGCCAAAGAGCATAACCCCAAGCTCCTGATCGCCGGCGGCTCGGCCATTCCGCGCATCATCGATTTCGCCCGCATGCGCGAGATTGCCGACAGCGTCGGCGCGCTCCTGATGGTCGACATGGCCCACTTCGCGGGCCTCGTCGCGGCAGGGATCTATCCCTCGCCCTTCCCACACGCCCATGTGGCCACCACCACCACCCACAAGACCCTGCGCGGCCCGCGCGGTGGCGCGATCTTCACCAATGACGAAGACATCGCCAAAAAGATCAACTCGGCCATCTTCCCCGGCATTCAGGGCGGCCCCCTGATGCACGTCATCGCCGCCAAGGCCGTGGCCTTTGGTGAGGCCCTGCGGCCTGAGTTCCGCGCCTATCAGGAGGCGGTCGTTGGCAACGCCAAGGCGCTGGCGGATCAGCTGATGAAGGGCGGCCTCGATATCGTAACGGGCGGCACAGACAGCCATGTGATGCTCGTCGACCTGCGCCCCAAAGGCGTGAAGGGCAACGAGACCGAAAAGGCCCTCGGCCGCGCCCATATCACCTGCAACAAGAACGGCATCCCGTTTGACCCCGAAAAGCCGACCGTGACCTCGGGCGTCCGGCTCGGCACGCCTGCCGGCACCACCCGTGGCTTTGGCGAGGCCGAGTTCCGCCAGATCGCCGACTGGATCGTCGAAGTGGTCGACGGCCTTGCCGCCAACGGCCCCGAGGGCAACGCCGAGGTCGAGGCCCGCGTGAAGGCCGGCGTCGAGGCGCTCTGCGAGCGGTTCCCGCTCTACCCGAACCTCTAAACCCGCCAAACTACTGAAACCTATGTCGACCGGCAGCCCGCTGCCGGTCGATTTTCTTGACCGGTCTCGCAAAGTGCAGACAAGATCGCGCAAGGAGACTTCCATGCCGCGCGATCCCCGTTTCGACCCGCTTTTCGAACCCCTGAAAATCGGCCCCGTCACAGCCCCCAACCGTTTCTGGCAGGTCCCGCATTGCACGGGAATGGGCAACCAGCACCCCGCCTCGCTTGCCGCAATGCGTGGGGTCAAGGCCGAAGGCGGCTGGGGCGTGGTGAATTCCGAATACTGCTCGATCCATCCGACCTCGGACGACACAACCGCCCCCTACGCCTCGCTCTGGGACGAGGGCGACATCCGCAACATGGCGCGCATGGCCGAGGCCGTTCATGCCCATGGGGCACTGGCGGGGGTCGAGCTGTGGCACGGCGGGGCGAGAAGCGGCAACGTACTGTCCCGCGAGGCGCCCTTGGGGCCGGAAAGCATGATGGCCGAGAACCAACCCTGGCAGTCCCAGCGGATGGATCGGCAGGACATAGCCCAACTCAGGGAATGGCATCGCCTCGCGGCCCTGCGTGCGAAGGTGGCGGATTTCGACGTGGTCTATGTCTATGCCGCGCACACCTATCTTCTGGCGCAGTTTCTCGATTCCGCTCAGAACCTGCGGTCCGACAATTATGGTGGCGACTTTCTCAACCGCTCCCGTCTGGTCCGCGAGCTCCTTGAGGACACGCGCATCGCGGTGGGCGACCGCATGGCCCTCGCCATTCGCATCGAAGTCTTGCACGAGGATGGCAGCGGGGCGGAAGAACGCGCGCGCTTCCTCCAAGACATCGCGCCGCTCGTGGATGTTTTCGACGTCACGATCCCCGATTATGGCGTCGAGATGGGGCCATCGCGCTTCGTCAAGGAAGCGCCTCTCGAGGCCCATATCGCCCATGTGCGGGCGACAACCGGCAAGTCGGTCGTCTCGGTGGGCCGCTTCACCAGCCCGGAGACGATGGCCTCCCAGCTTAGTCGCGGTGTTCTCGATTTCATCGGCGCGGCGCGCCCGTCGATCGCCGACCCCTTCCTGCCCAGCAAGATTGCCGAAGGGCGGATGGACGAAATCCGCGAATGTATCGGCTGCAACATCTGCTATGCCCATGACGGCCTTGGCGCACCGATCCGCTGCACCCAAAACCCGACGATGGGCGAGGAATACCGATCGGGCTGGCATCCAGAGCGGACCCCTGCCCTGAAAAAGACCTCCGAACCTGTGCTCGTTGTCGGCGGCGGGCCGGCAGGACTCGAGGCTGCGCTGACGCTCTCTCGCCGTGGCGCCACGGTTCTCTTGGCCGAAGCCGATGCCGAGTTTGGCGGGCGGGTTACCCTCGAATCCCGATTGCCCGGCCTTTCTGAATGGGCGCGTGTGCGCGACTGGCGGCTCACGCAGCTTCGCACCGATCCGAATGTGTCGCTCTATCCCAACAGCCACATGACCCCAGACGAGGTTCTTGCGACCGAGGCACCCCATGTCATTGTCGCCACGGGAAGCCATTGGCGCAGCGATGGGCGGGGCCGCCATGCCCCCTCGGCCATTCTGGGCCTGAGTGGCCATACCGTCCTGACCCCCGACCAAATCCTGACCGGCCGCAGGCCGGACGTCGGATCGGTCCTCGTCTATGACGACGAAGGCTATCACATGGCCGCTGGCCTTGCCGAACTGCTGGCGGACGAGGGCTATGACGTGACCTACCTCACGCCGGCGGCGCTTGTAGCCCCCTTCACCTCATACACGGTCGAACAGAGCCGCCTGCAGGCAAGGCTCATTGAAAAGAACGTAAGGATCCTTGCCAACCAGTACCTGTCGCGGCGCGAAGGGAGCACCTGCACAGTGACTTGTGCCTTCACCGGAAATGAGACCTCGGTTGCCGCAGCGAGCGTTGTTCCAGTCACGTCACGAGAGCCTTCCGAAAGCCTTTGGCAGGCTTTGAAAGCCGCTCCGCTGTCGACCCTGCGGCGTATCGGCGACGCGCGCGCACCGGGTTTGATTGCCCATGCCGTCCACGATGGCCACCGCGCCGCCCGCGAACACCTTTCGCCAACCTCGGCGCCGCTGCGAGAGAGGGTCATTCTTGCCTGATCCACGCCATCGCGTCGCCGCTCAGCCGCTTACCTCGCGGCTCGAACATCGGCTCGGCCAATGGGCGCGAGCGCGACTGCCCGGAGGGCTTGCCGAATTCATCATGTTTGGCCTCAAGATGGGTTGGGCAAGTCTCTTCGGCGGGCTGATGCTCGGGGCGATCATCCTCTCGAAAGCGGTCTGGCAGGCAGACTGGCCGATCGCGCGCTACGACGCGCTTCTCGGTTTTGCCATCGCTACGCAGGCGCTGTTTCTGATCTTTCGCCTCGAGACCCTTGAGGAAGCCAAGGTCATCCTCCTCTTCCATCTGACCGGCACTTTGATGGAGTGGTTCAAGGTCTCGGCCGGCAGCTGGGCCTATCCCGAACCCGCCCTTTTCAAGCTCTTCGACGTGCCGCTCTTTTCCGGCTTCATGTATGCTTCGGTGGGGAGCTTCATCGCCCGCGTGATACGACTATTCGAGATGCGATTTGCACCCTATCCCCCGATCTGGCTCACATTTCTCTTGGCTTTGGCCATCTATGCCAATTTCTTCACCCATCATTTCATTTGGGATATCAGGCTTGCGCTCATTGCAGCGACCGTCGCCGTCTATGGCCGAACGATGATCTCCTACAGGGTCGGCCGTCGCCACCGGATGAACCTCGTTCTGGCCGGCGCTCTTTCGAGTTTCTTTCTCTGGCTGGCCGAGAATATCGGCACCCTCACAGGCACATGGGTCTATGCGGGCAAGCACATCAGCTCCTTTGCCAGCCTGTCGAAAATGGGGAGTTGGTATCTCCTGCTCTACGTCGCCTTCATTACAGTGACAGTGGTGGTACGGCCCCGCTCAGACGAGCCCGCGGCCGAGGGCAATGAAGGCAACCGCGCCAACCGCGAGTAGTGCGTAGAAACTGGCCCAGCCTGCCCAACGCAGCATCGCGGCAGAGCGTTCCCGACCCCGATCGAGGCCGCGCAAATGGGCCATGACGGCGGCTGCGGCGCGTTCGGCCCTCGCCCCGTCGACCATGTGGGACAGCTTGGGGGACAGGGCCATCGGCGCGGCATCGGCCAGAAATTGCATATCGCGGCGCAGATCTGCCGGCATCAGCCGCGCGGCGCGGGTGAGCCGGATCTCGGCCGTTCGACCGCGCACGCCCAGCCGCCGCCGCGCCATTCGGGCGACCTTGTCGATCAGATCCTGCAATTCGTTCGGGCTCATGCCGCCCCTCTAACAAGAGCATCCGGCGCCGCTCAATCCCTCTGGTCTTTTCGCGCTGCAATTGCTTAGGGTCGATGCATGTTGAACACGATTGTCCATGGCGAACCAACCGCCAAGCCGCCCCTTCTGATCGCCCACGGCCTCTTTGGCTCGGGCCGCAATTGGGGCGTGATCGCCAAGCGGCTTTCGGACGAGCGGCAAGTGATTGCCGTTGATATGCGGAACCATGGGGCGAGCTTTTGGCATGACGACCATGCCTATGAGGATCTGGCCGACGATCTGGCGCAGGTGATCCCGGATCGGGCGGATGTCTTGGGGCATTCGATGGGGGGCAAGTCGGCGATGATGTTGGCGCTGCGGCATCCCGAGAAGGTTGGGCGGCTCATCGTCGCCGACATCGCGCCGGTGTCCTACGGGCACAGCCAGCAGCACAATATTGATGCCATGCGGCGGGTCGATCTTTCGCGCGTGACCAACCGCGCGGAGGCGGCGGCGCAGCTTCAGGGGCTCGAACCGGGGTTGGCCGAGTTCTTCATGCAAAGCCTTGATATGAAAGACAAACGCTGGCGGCTGAATTTCGATGCGCTCGAGGCCAATATGGCCGCGATCCTGTCGTTCCCCGAGGTGAGCGGCCGCTTTGACGGGCCGGTTCTGTTCCTGAACGGCGCGCTTTCGAATTACGTCCTGCCCGAGCACCGCGATCGGATCAAGGCGCTCTTCCCCAAGGCGCGCTTTGCCAAGATCCCCGGCGCGGGGCACTGGCTCCACGCAGAAAAACCGCGCAAGTTTGAGGCCGCTGTGCGGGCTTTTCTCAATCTCTAGAAGAGGTTAGCGCCTTCTGCGGTGAGCAGTGTTGCAAGCACGATGCCCGCGATCAGGATGAGGTAGGCGCCGGCGAGGCGTGGGCGGGAACAGGGCATTTGGCTCTCCACTCGTGAACTTTTCGTTCAACGAATGGCCCGCGATTTTCCGTCGGTGATCCAAACCGATTTCTTTTGCGTAGCCATGACAAATCCCAACCGGAGACCGCCATGAAATACGCTCTCGCCCTTGCACTTTCCCTTGCCGCCCAACAGGTTGCGGCCCATGCGCCGGTCTTGTCCATCGAAGCCAAGACGGCTGACGCGCCCTTCCTCATCGACAACGCCGAACACTCCAAGGCGATCTATGCGATCCTTGATGGGGACGCGGATTTCTACAAGATCGAAGAGGACCAACCCTTTGATTTCTATGTCGGATTAACCGCCGCAAAGGTGGGCGACTGCCCCCTGCCCCAGACCTTCAACTTTGAAGTCCTCGACGCCAACATGAAGCGGATCGACGGCCGCGACGGCAGCGATTTCGAATGGTGGCTGTGGTTTGAGGAATTTGGCAAACAGTGGTATTGGGTCGGCCCCGAGATCGGAGAAAACTTTGCCTCGACAACGGTTTACCCGGCGGGCACCTACTATATCCGCGTCTACAACAAGGGCAATTCCGGCAAATACGTGCTCGCTGTGGGCGATCAGGAACGCTTTGGCCTTGGCACGATCCTGAACATGTTCAGCACCATCCGCGAGACCGAGCGCATCTTCTGGGACGAGGCCGGCTGCTAGGGCAGCGCGCGGGCCTTAAGGCCGGTTTTTACCCGGTTTGTACAGCTCTCCGAAGGCCGTTTGTGCAGTTTGTACAAACCTTTCGGAGAGCCCCCCATGCGCCTGACCCTCAGCCAAGCCCGCAAAAACCTCGGCCACGCCGTCACCCACGTTCAGGATCCCAACAACTTTGTCATCCTCTCCCGCCACGGCAAATCGGTGGCGGCGATCGTCTCGATGCCCAACCTCAAACGCATCTGGCAGCAGCAGGACGAGCAAGACAAAGGCGAGATCTGGCACCCGCTCTATAACATCCTGCACAACCGCCACCGCACCTATATCGACCTCGAGATCGGCCGCGGCGGCAAGATGGTCTCGAAACGCGAGGCGGCGCTGCAACTGCGCACCCTGCAACTCAACCGCGCCGACGAGCGGCGGATCTTGCGGGAAGGCGGGCTCGAGCCGGTGGAAGGGGGCG
>RFZI01000191.1 GCA_009920775.1 Paracoccaceae bacterium
CCGCGAGGCCAAGGCGGCGTTCGTAGGCATGGAGAGCTTTGGCGCTTCGGCTCCGGCAGAGGTTCTCTATGAGAAATTCGGCATCACCGCCGAGGCCGTGGCCGAGAAGGCCAAGGCTCTCTTGGGCTGACACTGACCACAAGCGAAACACCGTAGGGCGGCGTTCACGCCGCCCTTTTTCTTTTCCCTCAATGGGCCGGTTTCTTGGAAAAGAGCGGCCCGATGATCCGCGTCACCACCGGCACCAGCGCAAGGCCGATCGCAAGCCCGATCACCCCATCCGCGACCGCCGTTGTCAGCCAACCGGCAAATCCGGCAAGAGCCTCGGGCACCGCATGGGCCACCGCTTCAGCCCAGTGATGGATCGTCTCATAGGGCCAAGCCCATAGATGGGTGACCTCAAGCCCGTGCAGAATGATCGACCCACCCACCCAGAGCATCGCCAGCGTTCCGACGAAAGAGAGCGCCGACAGGAGTTTGGGCATCCCGCGCACAAGGCCACGCCCGAGGCTGCGCCCTGCCCCGGACCGGGCCCTCTGGGCCAGCAGGAGGCCGATATCATCCATTTTCACGATGAGCGCCACGCTGCCATAGACCGCCGCGGTGATCGCAATTCCCGCCAGCGCCAAGGCGCCTGCGGTAATCCAGATATTGCTCGCGTCCAGCGTCGAAAGCGATTTCCGCCGAAAGGATGAAATCCGTCTTGATCGCGCCCTTGACCCGCGCCTCTTCAAGATGCGCGGGGTCTCCCACCTCGAGATCGGCTTCAACCGCGTGGTCGGCATGCGGCAAGAGCGCGTGAAAAACCTTCTCGGCGCCTTCAAAACATAAGTAGGCGCCGCCCAGCATCAGTAGCGGAGTGATGACCCAAGGCGCGAACGCGTTGAGGAGCAGTGCCGCCGGCAAAAGCACGACGATCTTGTTGAAAAGCGATCCCTTGGTGATCTGCCAGACGATCGGCAATTCGCGGCTTGCTTCAAAGCCGTGAACGTATTTCGGTGTCACGGCCGCATCGTCGATCACAACGCCCGCAACCTTAGTGCCTGCCTTGGCCGCCTGTGCGGCGATATCGTCAACACTCGTTGCCGCGACCTTGGCAATGGCCGCTACGTCATCCAAAAGTGCCAGAAGCCCGCTCATGCGCCTCTCCAAGAATCTGTTTCAGCTTCATTCGTAGTCGCACGAGCGGCGAGGACAAGCCCAAGCGGTGTTCGCGCAAACGGTTAGCGCTATACTGCGACATTGCGCCCAAGTTAACGCTAACACATTGCGGCTTATCACTATTTCCCTTTGCCGCGGCCCGAATTCCACATAGGCACTCTGTAAAAGTCAGACAAAAGGAAGAATCCATGACCGTCACGATCGGTATCAACGGATTTGGCCGTATTGGTCGCTGCACCTTGGCCCAGATCGCTGAAAGCGGGCGCAACGATGTTCAGGTCGTCAAGATCAACGCCACGGGCCCGATCGAGACCAACGCGCACCTTTTGAAATATGACAGCGTCCATGGTCGCTTCCCCAATGAGATCCGCGTGACAGGCAACGAGATGGATCTCGGCCGCGGGCCGATGGAGGTCATGTCGACCCGCAACCTCGACGATCTCGATTGGTCTGGCGTCGATGTTGTCCTGGAATGCACCGGCGCCTTCAATGATGGCGAAAAAGCCAAGGCCCACCTCGAGCGCGGCGCCAAAAAGGTTCTCATCTCGGCCCCCGCCAAGAACGTTCAGCGCACGGTCGTCTACGGGGTTAACCACCGGCTCCTGAAAGCCGACGACCGTATGGTGTCGAACGGCTCCTGCACCACCAACTGTCTTGCCCCGCTTGCCAAGGTCTTGAACGACGCGATCGGGATCGAACGCGGCATCATGACGACGATCCACAGCTACACCGGCGACCAACCGACCCTCGACCGTCGCCACAGCGACCTCTATCGCGCCCGCGCCGCGGCGATGGCGATGATCCCGACCTCGACCGGCGCCGCCAAAGCCCTTGGCGAGGTTCTCCCTGAGCTGGCCGGCAAGCTCGATGGCTCGGCAATGCGTGTGCCGACCCCGAATGTCTCGGCGGTCGATCTGGTGTTCGAAGCGGCCAAGGAGGTGACCGTCGAGGACGTGAACGAAGTGGTCCGCGAGGCCGTTGCTGGCAGCATGGGCATGGTGATGTCCTACGATCCCGAGCCCAAGGTCTCGATCGACTTCAATCACACCACCCAGTCGTCGATCTTTGCCCCCGAGCAGACCAAGGTCATCGGTGGCCGGACTGTCCGTGTTCTGGCCTGGTACGACAACGAGTGGGGCTTCTCGACCCGTATGGCCGACGTTGCCGCTCATATGGGCCGCCTTATCAACTAAGGCGTGTTTCTCTAAACTCTCCCCAAACCCTGGCCCTGGCCGGGGTTTTTTCTTTGCCCGCCCGATCCTGACAAGCTAGAGCTTGCGCATGACCAACACGACCTCTCTCTGGCTTGCCGCTCTTATCGCCGCCGCTGTCGGGGTTGATCTTTTTTTCGATCTGGGCTGGTCCATCTTCCTTGTTCGCAAACTCACCGACCTGATCGAGTGGCTGTCATTCTGGCGCTGACGCCAGATCACGAAATCGCCTGTTGACCTTTGGCTCCAAATCGCGATGTTAGCGCCAACATTTAACGTTAGCGCTAACGCGCTTTGCATTGCGAGAGACGGCACATGGGTATCAAGGTTGGCATCAACGGGTTTGGGCGGATTGGCCGCAACGTCTTGCGAGCAATCATTGAATCGGGCCGCACCGATATCGA
>RFZI01000192.1 GCA_009920775.1 Paracoccaceae bacterium
GTGTTCCTCTTGGCGGCGGCCATGGCCTCGGTGTCGTTCACGCTGGCGCTTCTCATCCCTCGGCACCCCTGCCCGGGCAACGAGACCATCTTTTCCAACCCGCTCCTGAAGGCGGCGGAATGATCCCGACAGGAGAGGCGAAATGCTGACCTATTCCGCCATCGCCAAGATCGCCGACCCCGACGCCGCCGACCGGCTGGCGCTGGCCTGCGAGGGGCTCGAGCCGGAGCCGACTGGCGTCGGTACCTTCGAGATCGAGGACGGATCGGGGCTTTGGGAAGTTGCCGCCTATTTCATCGAAGAACCCGATTTGGCCGCTCTTGCCCTTCTGGCCAAGATCCACGGCGCGCGCGATTTCATTGTCTCGGAAATCCCGGATCAAGACTGGGTGGCCAAGGTGCGTCGCGATCTCGCTCCTGTCGAGGCGGGGCGCTTCTTTGTTTATGGCAGCCATGATGCCGATAAGCTCCCCGAGGGGCGGATCGGCCTTTTGATCGATGCCGCGATGGCCTTTGGCACCGGCCACCACGGGACCACCCTTGGATGCCTGCGGGCCCTCGACCACCTGATCGACGGGGGTTTTGTGGCCCAGAACGCGGCCGATATCGGCTGTGGCACGGCCGTTTTGGCGATGGCCGCCGCGCGGGTATTCCCAAATCGCGTTCTTGCCTCGGATATTGACGGTGTTGCGGTCGAGGTGGCCGAGACCAACGTTCGCCTCAACGGCCTTGAAGGCCGCGTGGTCTGCCTGGAAGCGGCCGGCTTCGACAGTGATGCCCTGCACGCCGCTGCGCCTTTCGATCTGGTCTTTGCCAATATTCTGAAAGGCCCGCTTGTCGCATTGGCGCCCGACATGGCGGCGCATCTTGCCCCCGGCGGATTCGCGATTCTCTCGGGGATTCTCAACGAGCAGGCCGAAAGCGTGATCGAGGTTTATGCGCGTCACGGCTTCAATCTTGTTGAACACCAAAGGATTGTTGACTGGTCGACACTAACGCTTCGGCGAATGTGACGATCTGAACAAGAGATCGGGCGGATTCGTTCATTTCCAAGGGTTTCGCCACAAATTTGACACATTTGGCGATAACTTTTGTCGGGTGAGGTGGGGGCCTCGCGTACGGGTTTTTAGATATGGCACACGCCGAAACCGATTTCAGCAAGCGCCTTGAGCAGATCGCTGCTCGCCGCGGCAGCATGAAGCATGGCATTCAGTATTAGGTCAAAGAAGACGGAACTGTTGTCGCCACTCACCGACGTTCGAGAACGCGATTTCCGATCGGCAGCCTTCTGACCCTTGTGGCTGGTGGCCTCGTCTTTAAGGCGTTCCTTTTCATGAGCCTCGGTGAAGCGACCTATAATCAGCGGGTCTCTATCCTGGAGAACGGCACGCCGGTCGAGATGGTGGGCGCATTCGTGATGAAAGCAGACCCGGCGACGCTTTGGATCGTTGAACAGGTTGAATCTCTTCTGCCGTAGTTCCCTCGGCTAAATCGGCAAAAGAAAAGGCCGCGTCCGGCAACCGGGCGCGGCCTTGTTCGTGAGTGGGTTCAGATTAGAACCGAACGCCGCGGGTGGCGATTTCTTCGATGTCGCCACGGCACAGGCCGATGTCTTCGAGCTCGCGGGCCGACAGACGCGACAGGGCGTTGCGGGTCATGCGGGCTTCGTTCCAGGCGGTGAAGGAAGCGGCGGCGCCATAGATGGCGGAGATGATGCGGTTTGCGATGGCCGGAGCGGCGGCGCGGGTGGTGTCGATGGCGACCATGGTCGTGTTCCTTGTCTCGGGGCTGCTGCGACGCAGCGAAAATATCTTGATGGGCGGCAGATAGAGCCGACAAATCCACATTTCCAGTGACGTTTTTGCATAGGTCCTATGCAATGGCATCATGGGTTTGGAATGTATGATAAATGCCGATAATAAAAGGTATATGCGGATAGGAGAGATGTCGTTTTGGCGCTTTGAGATGGCGGTTCCAGACTGCAATTGTGGCTTTGCTGCGACGCGGCATTTGTGAAAGCTCCTTGGCGTTTGTTCTCTTTTTGTGCTAATTGAGCGCAAAGAGACCAAGAACAGGGGCGAGCATGAGGGTCATCGGCATCGATCCGGGCCTTCGGAACATGGGCTGGGGAATCATCGACGTGGATGGTTCGCGGCTGTCCCATGTGGCGAACGGCACCTGTAAATCCTATGGCGGGGCCGATCTGGCCGAGCGTCTTTTGGATCTTTTCACCCAACTTTCCGCCGTTTTTGCCACCTACCGCCCGGACGCCGCCGCGGTCGAGCAGACCTTCGTCAACAAAGACGCCGTGGCGACGTTGAAGCTCGGTCAGGCGCGGGGCATCGCCCTTCTGGTGCCGGCGCAGGCGGGGATCACAGTTGGGGAGTATCTGCCGAATGCGGTCAAGAAGGCGGTGGTGGGCGTGGGCCATGCCGACAAGCGCCAGATCGACCATATGGTGCGGCTGCAGTTGCCCGGCGTGAAGATTGCCGGACCCGACGCCGCAGACGCGCTCGCCATCGCCATTTGCCATGCGCATCATTGCCAGTCGGCGGGGCATCTGGCCCGTGCTCTGCAGAGGGCCGCGTCATGATCGGCAAGATTTCCGGCCGCCTTGACTATCGCGCCACAGATCACGTTCTGATCGACGTGCGCGGGGTGGGCTATCTCGTCTATGTCTCCGACCGGACGATGGCCGCGCTCCCCCCGGTGGGCGAGGCGGTGGCGCTTT
>RFZI01000193.1 GCA_009920775.1 Paracoccaceae bacterium
CGCACGTCGAATTTCATCCGCGCGTCGTCGAAGGCATTGAAGCCACACTCGTAGGCGCTGACCTTTTCGGGGTCAGGATTGCGGACGGCCACGATCACCGCGGCGAGGACCAGAATCGCTCCCAGAGCAATGGCAAGGCCGAGGAATATGACGATGGGAAGATATTCGCGAAGCAGGTCTTCCAAGGTGGTTCCTTTCAAGACGAGCGGCGCCATAAACACAGCGCGCCATAAACCTTGGAATGGCTTTACCTCCGCCGCGTGAGAGGGTCAACCGAAGCTGGCCGGAACTTCGCGCTTTTTGCGGAGTTATTTCAGCCGGATCAGCTTTTGGCCCAGCGCGGTTTGCGCTTTTCAAAGAAGGCGGCGATCCCTTCGGCCGCTTCACCCTCCTGCCAGCGCCCGACCAGAACCTCGGCCGACATGGCGATCACCGCGTCGTCGATGGCCGGGGCAAGGGCGAGAAGATGGCGCTTGGCGGCCGCGACCGCACCTGGTGCGCAGGAGAGATAGGGCACAACCTCGGCTTCGACGAGCGCATCCAGGTCGTCAGCCACGCCGATCCTGGCCACAAGGCCCAGCCGCTCCGCCTCGGCCGCGCCGAAAATCCGGCTCGACATGAAAACCCGCCGGGCCATCGATGCCCCCAGCTTGGCCACCACATAGGGGCCGATGGTGGCTGGCACGAGGCCGAGCTTGGTCTCGGTCAGGCCAAACTTGGCAGTCTCGACACATACGGCCACGTCGCAGACGCTGATGATCCCGACCCCGCCACCAAAGGCATTGCCCTGAACGCGGGCAATGACCGGTTTGGGAATTGTATTTATGGCCCTGAGCATCCCCGAGAGTTTGTAGGCCGCGCCTCTCTGGGCTTCTTCGCCACCCGCCATCTGCTCGCGCCCGAAAGCGCGTTGTGCTTGTCCTCGCGGGCAAGCTCGAGCGTGGCCACGCCGCGCGCGTCCCGGCTTATGGAAATGGTCTCAAACTGGCTCATGCCCACCCCCTCATGGATTTGGCGATGGTCGCCGCCCGCCCGATGGCTGCGCGATCAAGGCCGGTCTCAAAGCCCAGCGCCTCGAGCCGGTCCATCACCGCCTCGGTAGCCACATTTCCCGGAGCCCCCGGCGCATAGGGGCAGCCGCCGAGGCCGCCCACCGCCGTATCGAAAACCCGCAGGCCTTCGTCGAGCGCGGCCTCGATATTGGCGAGCGCCCGACCGCCGGTATCATGGAAATGCCCTGCGAGCCGCCCGGCCGGCACATGGGCCTTCACCGCTCTGAGCATCGACTGAACGCGCTCGGGCGTGCCTTTACCGATGGTATCGCCAAGGGAAATGGGCATCTCTGCTATCTCGCAAAGCCGCGCCACAACATCGGCCACCGCCTCTGGCGCGGTCGGACCATCAAAGGGGCAGTCGGTCACACAGGAGACATAGCCCCGCACCTTGACGCCCTCGGCCTGCGCCGCCTCGATCACCGGGCGCACCCGCGTCAGGCTCTCGGTAATGGTGCAATTGAGGTTGGCCTTGGAAAAGCCCTCCGAGGCGGCCACGAACACCGCGATCTCGCCGGGGTTGCGCGGCAGGGCAGCACGCGCCTGCCGCCACGCCACAAGGCCCTTCATGTTGGGCACCAGAACGGCGTAGTTCACATCGCGCCCGTAATCGAGCCCCGCCAAAACCTTATCGGTATTGGCCATCTGCGGCACCCATTTCTCGGAAACGAACGAGCCGACCTCGATATCCTTGAGCCCCGCCTGCACCAGCGCACGGATCAGGCCGACCTTATGCTCGACACTGATGATACGCGCCTCGTTCTGCAGCCCGTCGCGCGGACCGACCTCGTAAAGGCGGACGTGGTTGCTCATGCCTCACCCTCCGGCACGAGCCGCACGAGCACGACGCCCGCCTCGACCTGATCGCCCTCGGCGCAAAGCACCTCGGCGACAACGCCATCGCGCCCCGCGGTCAGTGCGTGTTCCATCTTCATCGCCTCCAGCACCGCGAGCCTCTCGCCCGCTGCCACCGCCTGCCCCGCCGTCACCAGAACCGCCCGCACCAGCCCCGGCATCGGCGAGAGCGCCACATCGCCGCCCTGCCCCGCGCTCGTTTCTCGGTCGAGCGGATCAATGATCCAGACAAACTCTGAATCCTTGGCGCCATGCTCTCGGCCGCTTTCTTCAGCCCAGATCCCATGTCCCGGATAAGCTGTGAGCAAGGTTTCAATAATGGTGTCCTCGCTGGCCTGATCAACTTCAGTGACAAAGTCATTGACTTGTTTTTGTGACACCCGCACCGACTCAACGTCGAGAGCAGCACGGTTGATGATGGCGCCAGCGGCGCGGGCGGCCTTGACGGCCACATTGAGCATGGGATGCAGATTGGGTGAGGACATAAATTGTTTTCATTTCAGGACAAGCAATCACTGCCGTCCCCAAGTGATCAGGAGCAAAAAGCAAGTGCGACGATGCGCGCTGCGACAATAGGCAAGATTTTACCTGTCTGAGCTGATCGCGATGAAAAGCCCCCCGGCCTTCAGAACCCGTTTTGTACTTCTCCATACCAGCCATGCTGGCAATGTGGGGGCTGCTGCGCGGGCCATGAAAGTGATGGGTTTTGAGGATTTGGTGCTGGTCGCACCCCGCTGGGACAATGTGTTGCGCCGCGAGGAAAC
>RFZI01000194.1 GCA_009920775.1 Paracoccaceae bacterium
AGTAATGATAGCGAAGCTGAGCGATCTCCAAACTCTGCGTTTCCGCTTTTCCGCTGACGCGATAGACGAAACGGTGTTCGTCGGTGATCCGCCGCGACCACCAACCACTCAGATCACCCTTCAACGGCTCGGGCTTGCCGATTCCTTTGAACGGCAGCCGACGGGCCGCCTTGATCAATTCGTGAACGCGCTCCAATCCCTTCTCGTTTCCGGCGGACTGCCACCAGAGATAGTCCTCCCAGGCGTTGTCCGAGAAGACGAGCTTCAAAGGTCGATATCGCGCTCGATGCCCTTGCCAGCGTCAAGCTGGGCGATGGACGCCTGCAAGCGCCGCGCATTCTCGGGGCTCTTTTGTAGGTGAAGGGTCTCTTGGATGGAATTGTATTCGTCTAAAGAGATCATCACGATCGCCTCGCGCTTCTTGCGCGTGACGACAACCTCGACGTGATCATGGATGACACGATCCATCACGTCTTTGAGCGATGCCCGCGCATCGGTATAGGTCATGACGTCCATGAACTCTCCTTGGTCAGCGCCTGATATATGCACAGAATTCTGTACAGATCAAGTGCCCAGCGTGCGGCACCCTCACAACACCCTTCCCGCCACAGCCCCCAGCTTCTCCACCAGCGCCGCATCCCGCTTCCCCGGCGCCGTCATCACCGCAAACTCCAGCGCCCGATCACAGCCACATCGGCAAGGCTCGCGCTCCCCGCTCAGGTAATCCGGCAGCCGCCCCACCAGCCCCCTTGCGTGGCCGGCATTGCCAGTGAGCGTGGCGATGATGGTCGAGATATCGACGGCCCCGTGCTCGGGGTGCCAGCTGTCGTAATCGGTGATCATCGCGACCGGGCAGTAGCAAAGCTCGGCCTCGCGGGCCAATTTCGCCTCGGGCATATTGGTCATGCCGATCACGTCGCAGCCCCAGTTTTCGCGGTAAAGCTTGCTCTCGGCCACCGAGGAAAATTGCGGCCCTTCCATCGCCAGATAGGTCCCCCCGCGATGCACGTTGATCCCCTGCGCCCGCGCCGCCTGTTCGGCCGCATCGCCAAGACGCGCACAGACCGGGTGGGCAAGGCTCACATGGGCGACACAGCCTGTCCCGAAAAAGGATTTCTCTCGGGCGAAGGTGCGGTCGATGAACTGATCCACGATCACGAAATCGCCCGGCGCCATCTCTTCGCGGAACGAGCCGCAGGCCGAGACCGAGATCACATCCGTGACCCCAAGCCGCTTCAGCGCGTCGATATTGGCGCGGTAGGGGACGGTCGAGGGCGAATGCACATGCCCGCGCCCGTGGCGGGGCAGAAAGGCCATCGGCATGCCCCTCAGCGTGCCGGTCAGGATCTCGTCCGACGGATCGCCCCAAGGCGTCTCGACCCGGCTCCAAGCCGCCCTCTCGAGCCCCGCGATCTCATAGACCCCCGACCCACCGATCACCCCGATTTTCGTCTGCATCCTGCCCTCCGGTATTGTTCCGAAGGGCAGTCTAGAAAGCCTACGCCGCGGTGTCGATGATCTCGAAATCGTGGGTCAGGGTCGCGGTTGCCGCCATCATCGCCGAGGCCGAGCAGTATTTGTCGATCGACAGCTGCACCGCGCGTTCGACCTTGGCGGGGTTGAGCTTTTTGCCTTCCACAATGAAATGCATATGGATATTGGTGAAAACCTTGGGCTCGGTCTCGGCCCGCTCGGCAGTCACCTCGACCCGGCAATCCACGATGGCCTCGCGGCCGCGCTCGAGGATCAGAACCACGTCAATCGCCGAACAGCCGCCGGTGCCGATGAGGAGAAGCTCCATCGGCGAGGGGCCGGGCTTGGGGCTCTCATTATGGGCGGTGCCAAAGGCGATGGCGTGGCCGCTTTCGGTCTGGCCAACGAAAGTGCGGTTTCCGGCCCAGGTGACGGTGGCTTTCATGTCGATGTCCTTATGTTGTCGCGCATGATTTACTGCGCCCCGAACCTGCCCGCAATCGGCCAAATCAGCGCTATTTGTCGTCGGGGCGCATAAGCTCGAAGGGTTCGCTGATCCGCGCGTAATCGCGATAGCCAAGACGCGCCAGCGGCTCGAAAAGGCCAAGCTCGAACCGCCCCTCTCGCAGGTAGTCGTCGCGCATATGGACGCCCGTCACCTCGCCAAAGACAACGTGGGATTTGCCGCCCTTCAGGGCGACGATCTCGGTCACCACGCATTCGAGCGTCGCCGGGCTCTCGACCACGCGGGGGCAATTGATCGTCTCGCATTCGGCCTTGGCGATGCCGGCATAGGCAAACTCATCCACCCCATGCGCAACCGAGGCCGAGGTGCGGTTCATCTCGTCGCGCTGGGCGTAGGCCACGATGTTGACCGCAAAGACCCCGCTCTCGCGGATATTGCGCAGCGAATCCTTCACGCCCGTGGAGGCAAACATGACCTGCGGCGGCTCGTAGGCCACGGCGTTGAAGAAGGAATAGGGGGCAAGGTTATCGCCCTCTGGTCCGCGCGACGAGATCCAGCCGATCGGCCGCGGCGCGACAATGGCACTAAAGGGATTGTGGGGAAGCCCATGACCCGCGTCCGGCCGATAGAACATCTTTTGCCCTTTCCACTGTTTGCGGGACAGTTAATGTC
>RFZI01000195.1 GCA_009920775.1 Paracoccaceae bacterium
ATGGCCAATGCCTTATTCGATGATCACAAGGGGCGCGCCGTATTCGACGGGGGCGCCGTCTTCGACGAGAAGGCGGGTCAGCTTGCCCGAGCGCGGGGCCGGGATCTGGTTCATCGTCTTCATCGCTTCGATGATGAGAATGGTGTCGCCTTCCTTGACCTGCTGGCCCACGGTGACGAAGGCGGCCGCACCCGGCTCGGGTGCGAGATAGACGGTGCCGACCATCGGCGAGGTCACGGCGCCCGGATGCGAGGCGGGATCGGCCGAAGCGGCAGGGGCGGCAGCCGCCGCCGGTGCGGAGGCCGGAGCGGCAATCGCGGCCGGAGCAGCAGCGGGAACGGAGACAGTCGTGACAACCTGGGTCTGGCGGCTGACGCGCACATTCAGGCTATCGTCTTCACCGTATTCGCGCTTGACCTGAAGCTCGGTGAGATCGTTTTCACGCAGCAGTTCTGCCAGCGCGCGGATGAAGCTCACGTCGCTGTCATGGCTATTGTTGGTGCTCATGTTTTCCTCGGCCCGTTGCCTGTTTCGATATCGTCCCTTCGCCATGGGGCGGGAACGTGATCTTAAGGTATATATGGCAAGCGTGCGGAGGTGGGAAGGCGGCTCGGGCGATTTTATGACGTTGGGTCAGCCAACCGATTTTCCGATGCCGCCCTGTCATCAGTGCTGCGGGTTTGTTCGAGTTCGACAGATGGCTCGCCCGATGCCTGTGTGGGTAACGGCGAGGGTGGGGGATGTTCCCCGCTCGCCCGCGGCGCTGGCTCGTCGCTTTTGAGGTTGGCCTCGCGGTCCGGAAGTATGATCACCCCATAGGGTTTGAGCGCACGAGGTTTCCCTATCTCTTCGATCCGGCTGGCATCGCGGACGGCCGGCTCGTCTGGCCGGGGCCGATGATTGGTTGCTGGTGGCTCTGTTTGGCGCGCCGATGCAAAGGGAGCAGGGTCGGCCGCAGAAGCGGGGCGCGCGGGAGCTGCCACCGCCGCAGTGCTGACTGGAAAGGTTACGAGATCCATTTTGTGCGTCCGCAATCCGACGCCCTCACCCGACTCGGGATATTAGGGCGCAAATATTGCCAAACGGTTAGCGGACGTGGTGAGCCCCGGGGCTCTGCCCCGGACCCCGGAGTATTTTGGGCCAAAAGAAAAGGGGCCCCGGAGAGAGATCCGGGGCCAGAGGGAGTTTTACTTGCCGCGATTTGCGATCAGGTCGTCGACCACCGAGGGGTCGGCGAGGGTCGAGGTGTCGCCGAGCGAGCCGAAGTCGTTTTCGGCGATCTTGCGCAGGATGCGGCGCATGATTTTGCCGGAGCGGGTTTTCGGCAGGCCGGGCGCCCATTGGATGACGTCGGGCGAGGCGATCGGGCCGATTTCCTTGCGCACCCAGTTGCGCAGCTCGGTCTTGAGCTCGTCGGTATATTCCTCGCCATCCATCAAGGTGACGTAGCAGTAGATGCCCTGGCCCTTGATCTCGTGCGGGAAGCCGACGACGGCGGATTCGGAGACCTTGGGGTGGGCGACGAGGGCGCTTTCGACCTCGGCGGTGCCCATCCGGTGGCCGGAGACGTTGATGACGTCATCGACGCGGCCGGTGATCCAGTAGTAGCCGTCTTCGTCGCGGCGGCAGCCGTCTCCCGAGAAATAGTAGCCCTTGTAGTCGGCGAAATAGGTTTTCACGAAGCGGTCGTGATCGCCGAAGACCGAGCGCATCTGGCCGGGCCAGCTGTCTTTCATGCACAACACGCCTTCGGCGGCTGTCTCGGTGATTTCCTTGCCAGTGGTTGCGTCGAGGATCACCGGCTGGACGCCGAAGAAGGGAACCGTGGCCGAGCCCGGCTTGGTGGCGATGGCGCCGGGGAGCGGTGTCAGGAGGTGGCCGCCGGTTTCGGTCTGCCACCAGGTATCGACGATCGGGCAATTTCCCTTGCCGACCACATCGTTATACCAGTTCCAGGCCTCAGGGTTGATCGGCTCGCCCACGGTGCCGAGCACCTTCAGCGACGAGAGGTCGTGTTTGTTCACCCAGTCAGGCCCATGCGCCATGAGCGCGCGGATCGCGGTGGGGGCGGTGTAGAACTGGTTCACTTTATGCTTTTCGCAGACGGCCCAGAAGCGGCCGAAATCGGGGTAGGAGGGCACGCCTTCAAACATCAGCGTGGTCGCGCCATTGGCGAGGGGGCCATAGACGATATAGCTGTGGCCGGTGACCCAGCCCACGTCGGCGGTGCACCAGTAGATATCTCCGTCATGGTAGTCGAAGACCAGCTCGTGGGTCATCGAGGCCCAGACGAGATAGCCGCCAGAGGTGTGCAAGACGCCCTTGGGTTTGCCGGTCGAGCCGGAGGTGTAGAGGATGAAGAGCGGGTCTTCGGCGCCCATGACCTCGGGCGGGCAATCGGTCGAGGCATGGGCCATGACCGTGTGGAGATAGGTATCGCGGCCCTCTTTCATCGGCACGCTGCCGCCGGTGCGCTCGACCACGAGGGTCTGCACATCGCCGCAGATCGCCATGGCTTTGTCGACGTTGACCTTCAAGGGCGTATTCTTGCCGCCGCGGGGGGCTTC
>RFZI01000196.1 GCA_009920775.1 Paracoccaceae bacterium
GCAATATGGCCTGACGCTCCCCGAGCTTTACGTCGAAAACATCAGCCTGCCGCCCGCGGTCGAGGCCGCGCTCGACAAGCGGACCTCGCTTGGCATTGTCGGCGATCTTGGCCGCTATGCCCAGTTCTCGGCCGCCGAAGCCATGACCAGTGCTGCGGGCAACCCTGCGGGCGGCGGCATGGCCGCGGGCCTTGGCGCTGGAATGGGCCTTGCCATGGCCCAGCAGGGCCCGTGGGGCGCGATGCCCGCTGCTGCCCCCGCCGCGCCGCCGCCTCCGCCGGTGGAGCACGTCTGGCACGTTGCCGAAGGCGGCGAGGCCAAGGGCCCCTATTCGCGGGCAACGATGGGCCGGATGGCGACCGATGGGGCGCTGACCCGCGAGACGCTGGTCTGGACCCAAGGGCAGGACGGCTGGAAGAAAGCCGAGGACGTGGCCGAGCTGGCGCAGCTCTTCACCGTGATGCCCCCGCCCCCGCCGTCCGCCGCGTAACATGGACGACCGGCCCTCGAACGGCGTGTTCGAAGAGCATCGCTTTCCCTGCGATCAATGCGGCGCGGATATGCGCTATGATCCGCTGCGCAACGAGATGCACTGCGATCATTGCGGCGCGACGCAGGCCGTTGGCGAGCGCGACGATGCCGCCTCCGCGATCCGCGAGCTCGATTTCCGCGCCGCGCTCGACCAGCGTCTGCCGCAGGCCGAGATGGAAGAGACGCGAGTCGTCACCTGCCCCAACTGCGGGGCCGAGACCGAGCTCAACCCCGCCGTTCACGCCGCCGAATGCCCCTTCTGCGCGACGCCTGTCGTCACCGATACCGGCGTCAACCGCCATATCAAGCCACGCGGCCTTCTGCCCTTTGCCCTCGACGAGGCGCAGGCCCGCAAGGCGATGACCGACTGGCTCGGGCGGCTCTGGTTTGCCCCGAACGGCCTTCAGCAATACGCCCGCAAGGGCCGCGCCATGGCGGGGGTCTATGTCCCCTACTGGACCTTCGATGCCGACACCAAGTCGAGCTACACCGGCATGCGCGGCGACGATTACTACGAAACCCGCACCGTGATGAGGGATGGCAAGCCGCAACAGGTGCAGGTCCGCAAGACGCGCTGGCGGCCCGCCGCGGGGCGGGTGGCGCGGTTCTTTGACGATGTGTTGGTCTTGGCGTCAAAGGCGCTGCCGCGCAAATACACCGACGGGCTTCAGCCTTGGGATCTCGGCGCCATGGTGCCCTACAGCCCCTCCTACCTCGCTGGTTTCCGCGCCGAGGCCTATCAGGTGGGCCTTGAGGATGCCTATGACGACGCCCGCGACCAGATGGACCGGATCATCCTGCGCGATATCAAGTTCGATATCGGCGGCGATCATCAGCGGGTGATGACGGTGGATACGGCGATCAAGGACGTGACCTTCAAGCATATCCTCCTGCCGATCTGGGTCGCCGCCTACAAATATCGCGGCAAGACCTACCGCTTTGTCGTCAACGGCCGCTCGGGCCGGGTTCAGGGCGAGAGGCCGTGGTCGGCTTGGAAGATTGCTTTCGCGGTCGTGATCAGCCTTATCATCGCGGGCGTCATCGGTTATTTCGCCGCGCAGAACCAGCAGGGTTATTGATCCAACCCACCTTGACGCTGCGCCATTTCGCAGGCAGGTCGGAGAGGTGTTTGCGCTATCGGAGCCACCCATGATCCTCGCCTGCGGAGAAGCCCTAATCGACATGCTGCCCCGCCAGACCGAGGCGGGCGAAGCGGCCTTCGCCCCCTACCCCGGCGGCGCGGTGTTTAACACGGCCATTGCCCTTGGCCGCCTTGGCGCGACTGTCGGGTTCTTTTCGGGCCTCTCGAATGATCTTTTCGGCCAGATGCTGCGCGAGGCGCTTGAGGCCTCGAATGTCGATACCTCGGCGGCGCATATATCCGACCGGCCGACCACACTGGCCTTTGTCCGGCTGATCGACGGCCACGCCACCTATGCCTTCTACGATGAGAATACTACCGGGCGGATGCTGACCGAGGGCGACCTTCCCGAGACCGACGCCGATGCCCTGTTCTTCGGCGGCATCAGCCTTGTGGGCGAACCCTGCGGCAGCGTCTATGAGGCGCTGATGGCTCGCGAGGCGCCCCGACGGGTGATTATGGTCGATCCCAACATCCGCCCCTCGTTCATCACCGACGAGCCCGCCTTTCGCGCAAGGCTCGACCGGATGCTGGTTTTGGCCGATATCGTGAAACTCTCGGACGAGGACCTGCGCTGGCTTTTGGGCGATGTAACCATCGAAGAGGGCGCACGGCAGGTTTTGGCGAAGGGGGCACGGGTCGTCCTCATCACCGAAGGCGCCAAGGGGGCGCATGGGTTCATGGCCGGCGTCGAGGTTTTCGAGCCTGCCCGAAAGGTCGAGGTCGTCGATACGGTCGGCGCAGGCGATACGTTCAACGCAGGCGTTCTGGCCTCGCTTTGGCGACAAGGCTGCCTGAGCAAGACCGGGGTCGAAACCTTGAGCGAAGCGGCCCTGCGCCACGCGCTGCGCCTCGGCGCTGATGCCGCCGCCGTCACCG
>RFZI01000197.1 GCA_009920775.1 Paracoccaceae bacterium
TCTGGTCGGTCTTGTCGGCAATATCCACGGTGCCGTCGATGGTGATGTTGTTGTTGTCCCAAAAGACGATGAGGTGCGACAGCTCCTGCATCCCGGCAAGGCCGATGGCCTCTTGGCTCACGCCTTCCATGAGGCAGCCATCGCCGGCCATCACATAGGTGAAGTGATCGACGATCTTGGCGCCATAGCGGGCGCGCTGGTTTTCCTCAGCCATGGCAAAGCCCACAGCGTTGGAGATGCCTTGGCCGAGCGGGCCTGTGGTGGTTTCGACGCCACCGGCATGGCCGTATTCCGGGTGGCCGGCTGTGCGGGCGCCCCACTGGCGGAAGTTCTTGATCTCGTCGAGCGTGATGTCGGCATAGCCGGTGAGGTAAAGAAGCGAATAGATCAGCATCGAGCCGTGGCCCGCCGACAGGATGAACCGGTCGCGGTCGGGCCAGTTCGGCGCCTTGGGATCAAAGCGCAGGTGCTTTTCGAAAAGCACGGTCGCCACATCGGCCATGCCCATCGGCATCCCCGAGTGGCCCGAGTTGGCGGCGGCAACGGCGTCGAGGGTAAGGGTGCGGATCGCGGCCGCTTTCATCCAGTGGTCGGGGTGGGCGGCACGCAGCGCTGCAATATCCAAGGCAAGTGTCCTTTATGGTCGGGGTATGGCTTGCCAGCGTCTTACCAGCCGAGGGCATAAGATCAAGCGCGTGCGCTAAGTGGCTGACTTCCATGGGATCAGTGCATTTGCGAGGATACAGGCGATGGCTTAGGCTCAGTCCAAACGGATACGATTCGCGCCCCGCGCCCGCCCGGGCGGAGCGAACGGGCACCTAAGGGAGCAAAGCATGAGCGAAATCAGCGAGCTTGAGCGCCGGATTACCAAGGCTCTGGATCGCATTCGTGACGGTCTGGCCTCTGCAGACGGCGGCGGCAACCGGGACGACAGCGCCGCCCTTCAGGCGCAGCTCGACGAAGAACGCACCGTCAACGCCCAGCTCGAAGAGCGGATCCGCGCTCTAAAGGATCGCCACGCCGCCGAGATTGCAGCGCTTGCTTCGACCAATTCCGGCGCCGAAGTGCGCCACGCCGAACTCGAACAAGCGCTCGACAAGCTGCGGCAGGCCAACGAAGCCCTGCGCGAGAACAACGCCTTGTTGCGGTCAGCTCTGGCCGAAGGCGTGGCAGATGCGGCCTTGATCAACGAGGCCATGCAGGCCGAGCTTGAGGCGCTGAGCGCCCAGCAGTCCGCCGATTCCGCCGAGGTCGAGGCGATCCTCACCGAGCTCAGACCCATCGTTCAGGAGGCCCGCTGATGCCACAGGTCGAAGTTTCCATCGGCGGCCGCAGCTTCGAGGTCGCCTGTCAGGACGGCGAAGAACGCTTCCTGCGGGCTGCCGCCCAGATGCTTGATACCGAGGCCACCGCTCTGTCGAACCAGATCGGCCGCATCCCCGAGGCGCGGATGCTTTTGATGGCGGGGCTGATGCTCGCCGACAAGACAGCGGGGCTTGAGGATAGCCTCAGAATGGCCAAGGCGCGGATTTCCGAGCTTGAAGCCCAAGGCGCGCCCGCGCCCCAGCGGGTCGAGGTGCCGGTGGTGCCATCGGAAGTCACCGAGACGCTGGCTGAGTTGGCAGCACGGGCCGAGGCCTTGGCGGATCAGATAGAAGAAGGGCGCCCATGAGGCGCCCTTTCAATTCCCGTAATTGAAACCCGATCAGCCGTTGGCTTCGCGGATCTTGTTGGCGGCGTCCTTGCTATAGGCCACGCCCTTGTCGTCGAAAAGCTGGTCGAGCTCGCCCGAGAGGGTCATCTCGGTGACGATATCGCAGCCGCCGACAAACTCGCCCTTCACATAGAGCTGGGGGATGGTCGGCCAGTCGGAAAAATCCTTGATGCCCTGACGGATCTCGGGATCGGCCAGAACGTTCACGTCGACAAACTCGACGCCCATGTAATTGAGAACGCCCGCGACGCGCGAGGAAAAGCCGCACTGGGGCATCATCTTGGTGCCCTTCATGAAGAGAACCACGTCGTTGGAGGCTACGGTGTCTTTGATCTGATCCTGAGCGGACATCTGGATATTCCTGTTACTCTGGGGCGCGGGTGGTGAGCGCCAATGCGTGAAGTTCTCCGGCCGGTCCATCCATCTTGCCTTGCAGGGCGGCATAGACGGCCCGTTGCTGCTGGACGCGGTTCATCCCGCGAAAGCTTTCGTCAACCACGAGCGCCGAGAAATGCTGGCCATCGTCGCCCTCGACTTCGATCCGCCCCTTGGGGAAACTGGCGCGGAGAAGGTCTTCGATGTCTTGTGCGGAAATGGCCATGGTGGTGCTCCTGTCTTGGGTAAAGATGTAGAGCGGGGCGGCGGTGGCTGCAAGGGTTGACCCTCACGTTGGGGGAGGCGGCAGAAGAAAGCATGGCACAGCGAATGAAGGAATATAGTGTTGGCGATCTTGCCCGTCTGGCCGGTGTCTCGGTCAGGACGCTGCATCATTACGACGAGATCGGGCTTTTGCGCCCGCGTCACGTCGGGGCGAACGGCTATCGCAGCTATGGCCA
>RFZI01000198.1 GCA_009920775.1 Paracoccaceae bacterium
GAGGCCCTGGCCCGATGGGTCCGCCCCGACACCGGCGTTATTCCCCCAAGCGCCTTCTTGCCGCAGATCAATGAGCTTGGGCTACAGGGGGATTTCCTTCTTTATATGGCGGGTCGGGTGCTTGCGGACATAGACACCCTCATCGAAGAGCAGCAGTTTCCCGGCGATATCTCGATCAACATTCCCGAGGTTGCACTTGCGACACGGAGTGGCAGGACAGACTTTCGGAAATTGCTGGATCAGCATCCGGCAACCCGGCTTCAGCTGACGCTCGAAATCACTGAGGACGCATTCATTCAGCGCGCGACAGACACCATCATGGAAAGCATTTCCCGGTTTCGCCAGATTGGATTGCGGGTCGCTCTCGACGATTTCGGGACCGGATTTGCCTCGTTTCAGCACTTGCGGCAGCTGGAATTCGACGAGTTGAAGATCGATCCCAGTTTCCTGCACGGGCTCGGCACGGACAAGCGCGCCGAAGTCATCGTTTCCGGCTTCTTGTCGATGGCCGCCGGTCTTGGCGTGGCGGTCGTCGCCGAAGGCATCGAAACTGCCGGCCAACTCGCCATTCTCCAGCGACTTGGCTGCACCCACGGTCAGGGATTCTATTTCGGTCGGGCGGGGCCGTTTGAAGAATTCCGGGCGCGCGTTTGCAATGAAACGGTGCGCAGAGCGGCTCACAACGAGCAGCTGCGTCAGGCCTGACCCCGTTGCAGCTTGACCGCTTCCTGGCGGGCAAGGCGCTTGAATTGGGCAATGTGGGGCCGAGCCGTATCCTCGCTGCGGGTCGCCGCATACATCCGGCGCGTGAGGCCGGCTTCGGTAATCGGGAGGGCGACATAGTCGGCCGATTTCCGCACCGCCCGCACCACCCAGTCGGGCAGGACAGACACCCCCCGCCCTGCCGCCACCAACATCAGGATCACCGCCGTCAATTCAACCCGCCGGATCGCCGCCGGCTCGACATGGGCGGGCGCGAGGAGGAGTTTGAAGATATCGAGGCGCGAGCGATCGACCGGATAGGTGATGAGCGTCTGGCCGCGGAAATCCTCGGCTTCGACGAAATCGCGGGTCGCTAGCGGATGGTTGGCGGCGGCGACGAAAACCGGCGAGTAGTCGAAGAGCGGGGCAAACTCGATACCGTCGATGGTCTCGGGGTCAGACGAGATCACCACGTCCACCTCTTCCCGCGCGAGCGCGCCGATAGCATCGAAGGCCAGACCGGGGCGGATATCGACATCCACATCGGGCCAAGCCTTGCGGAACTGTTCCAGAACCGGAAAGAGCCATTCGAAACAGGCGTGGCATTCGATGGCGATATGCAGGCGGGCGATGCGCCCCTCGGCAATCTGGGTAAACTCCTCCTCGAGGGCGGCCACCTGCGGCAAGATCGTTTCGGCCGCCGCGAGAAACCGCTGCCCCGCCGCCGAGAGCTTCAATGGGCGCGAGCGGCGGACGAAGAGCGGCACACCGAGCTGATCCTCGATCCCCTTGATTTGATGGCTGAGCGCCGATTGGGTCGTGTTCAAGAGATCCGCCGCCCGCGCCACGCCGCCGGTATCGTGGATCGCCTTGATGGTGCGCAGGTGACGGAATTCGATATACATGAACATACCTCATATTGATCGTGAATATTATGAATTTGTCTCACATAACGGTTTGGGCGACAAGGGAGCACTGAAAAAAGGTGAATCATGTCGCGTCCCAAGGTCTCTTTCGAATTCTTCCCGCCCCGCAACCTCGAAGCCTCTTTCCGGCTTTGGGATTGCGTGAATGTCCTCGCTCCCCTCGCCCCCGATTTCATCTCGGTGACCTATGGCGCGGGCGGCACCACCCGACAGCTGACCCATGAGGCCGTGACCACGCTTCACCGTGCCACCGGCCTGCCCGTTGCCGCGCACCTGACCTGCGTCAACGCCTCGCGCGCCGAAACCCTCGAGATTGCCGAGACCTATGCCGAGGCCGGCGTGACCCAGATCGTCGCCCTGCGCGGTGATGCACCCAAGGGTGAAGCGAAGTTCACCGCCCACCCTGATGGCTTTGCCTCCTCGGTCGAACTCATCTCGGCGCTGGCCGAGACCGGCAAATTCACCCTGCGCGTGGGCGCCTACCCCGAAAAGCACCCTGAAGCCGCGGCCAAGCTCGACGCGGGCGCCACGAGTGCGATCACCCAGTTCTTCTTCGAGGCCGAGACCTTCTTCCGCTTCCGCGATGCGGCGACCAAGGCCGGCATCACCGCGCCGATCATCCCCGGCATCCTGCCCATCGAGAACTGGGCCGGCGCCCGCCGCTTTGCGGAAAGCTGCGGCACCTCGATCCCGCAGGTCGTTCACGATGCCTTCGAGCACGCGACCCGCGACGGAAATACCGATCTTCTGGCGACCGCTCTCGCCACCGAACTTTGCGACGATCTGATCGAGGGGGGTGTCGAGCATCTTCACTTCTACACCCTCAATCGCCCCGAACTGACCCGCGATGTCTGCCACGCCCTCGGAGTCTCCCCCAAGGTGCGCTTGCAAAACGTCGCCTGACAGGAGAGC
>RFZI01000199.1 GCA_009920775.1 Paracoccaceae bacterium
AACAGTTGGCATAGACGCGTCGTCAATAATATGTATGCGATCTGAAGGCATTGTTAAGCTGACTTTTTCAATTTCAGATGGATCAATTGTGTGCTCGGCTATTAAGATTTCCAGGGCGTCTAAAACAGATTGGATTGGGGATCCAACACACCACTTCTTAATTGATGCATTATCAATTTCAAAGACATCACCAAGCCGGTCAACTAACTTATTTGGTTGAGGGTCCTCGGCGAGACATGCAAACAATCCACGCTCCCCCGTAAGCGGATTAGGCGGTGATGTCATTTTTGATTTGGCAAAGAAAGCAGAGTACAGCCCATCCCGCGCTCCCTTTCCACCAAAAACAAATGCCTTTTCAATGTGATCAGGGTCTCTATTCCAGTAAGGCAAACCTGAGGCTTGTTGAACAGTAAATGACATCAGGCTGTTTATTTCTTCGCGATTAAGATTTAGACAAGCCGAAGATGATGCAGCAGCTCCAAATAGTCCGCCAAAACAATGAGTAGAGAATTTGGCTTTACTAGGGTCACGCACATTTAGTGCCATATTACAGCGCGCTCCAATGTCATAACCCAAGGCAATTGCCCGCAATAAAACTTCAGAGCTTGCATTGTTGATTTCGGCGGCAGCGATTGCTGCAGGAACCACGGCGCAGCCAGGATGAAACCGCCCCGCAAGGTGACTATCATCTGTCTCATCAGCATGCGCTAGCATCCCATTAACCAGAGCTGCTTCAAAGACGCCCGCTTGTCTGCCGGACCTGCCTTGCCTGCCATAATGCCCCCGCCGCTTTAGTTGGAGGTGAGTGTTACACCCGTCAGATCAGCCATGTCCACCTGCGGCCGCATCCCCAGAAGCGGCGCGATCCGGCGGATCATCTCGGCCGCTACGGGCACGGCCGTCCAGCCCGCGGTGCGGCGCGGCTCGGTGCCCGAGGTCTCGACAGGTTCATCAAGGCTGACGACCAGAACATATTGCGGTGCCGAGGCGGGGAAAGTGGCGGCGAAGGTGGCGATCACCTTGTCCTCGTAATAGCCGCCCGTGGGCATCGGCTTGTCGGCGGTGCCGGTCTTGCCGGCAACCTCATAGCCTGCGACCTCGCCGAACGAGGCGGTGCCGCGTACCACCACCTGACGCATCATCGACACGGCCTCAGCCGCGACCTCGGGCGACAGGACGCGCTCGCCCTGCTGAAGCTGGGAAGATTTCAGGAGCGTCGGCGTCACCCGCGTGCCGCCGTTGGCGATGGTCGCATAGGCGGCGGCCAGATGCAGCGGCGAGGCCGACAGGCCGTGGCCGTAGGAAATCGTCAGGGTCGAGATTTCCGACCATTGCCGCGGCGAGAGCGGCCGGCCGCTCGGCGCTTCGGACAATTCGATCGAGGTCGGCGCAAGAAAGCCGAGCGAGGTGAGAAAATCCTTCTGCCGGTCGGCGCCGATTTGCTGGGCGATCCGCGCCGTGCCGATGTTGGAGGATTTCACGATCACATCGGTGGTCGAGAGCTGCGGACCGTAATTGTGGAAATCGCTGATGCGGAAGCGGCCCCATGTCATCGGGCCCTTGGTGTCGATCATCGTATTGGCACGGACAAGCCCAAGCTCCATCGCTTGGGCGATGGCGAAAATCTTAAAGGTCGATCCAAGCTCGTAGACGCCCTGAACGGCGCGGTTGAAGAGCGGGCTGTCGGATTGGCTTCCGGTGGTCAGCGGCAGCGGGCGGCTGTTGGGATCGAAATCCGGCAGCGAGACCATCGAGATGACCTCGCCGGTGCGCACGTCCATCAGGATCGCCGCCGCGCCCTTGGCGTTCATCAGCATCATCCCGCCCTGAAGCACGCGCTCGGCGGCGGCCTGAACGGTCAGGTCGATCGAGAGCTCGAGCGGCGAGCCTTCGTTGGAGGGATCACGCAGGTATTGGTCGAACTGACGCTCGACCCCGGCGACGCCGATAACCTCTGCGGAATCAACGCCTTCCCGCCCGAAGCTCGCGCCGCCAAGGACGTGGCTGGCGACAGGCCCATTGGGATAGAGCCGCATCTCGCGCGGGCCGAAGAGAAGGCCGGGATCGCCGATATCATGCACCGCTTGCATCTGCTCCGGGCTGATCTGGCGGCGGATCCAGACGAATTTGCGGCTGCCGGTGAGATCCTTGACCAGACGCTCGGCGTCAAGCTCGGGGAAGATCTCCGCGAGCCTCGCGGCGGCCCCTTCGGGATCGACGAGCTGTTGCGGCTGGGCATAGAGGGCATAGGTGTCGAAATTGGTCGCAAGGATGCGGCCGTTGCGGTCGACGATATCGGCGCGCTGGCCGATGATCGGGTTTCCGCTGGCGATGGCACGCGGCTCCTCGGCCTCGGACGACGCCATGGCGCCCATCTGGAGGCCGATGGCCGAAAAGGCGAGGAAGAAGACGCCACCCAGCACCAGAAGCCGCCCCTCGGCGCGGTTCTTGGCCCTGTCGTGCATCTCCTCGTGGCGCCGGCGCTTGTTCTCGGCCTCGATGGCGGCGGGGTTCTCGCC
>RFZI01000200.1 GCA_009920775.1 Paracoccaceae bacterium
AATGGATGGAAGTCCTGAATTGGCCGGACGACGCCGAAATTGACGCGCGGTTTCCCTTCCTCAAAGTTCTTGCAGATATCACATAGTATCGCCCCGGTTCGTTCGTGAGGGCTGGCCATTGTGCTTGAGGCACTGTATGGCCCGCGCAACCTCGCGCTAAAGGGCAGTTTCATGGATATCCGCAACATCGCGATCATCGCGCACGTCGACCACGGCAAGACCACGCTTGTGGACGAGCTTCTCAAACAGTCGGGCGCGTTCCGTGAAAATCAGGCCGTGGCCGAGCGGGCGATGGACTCAAACGACATCGAGCGCGAGCGGGGCATCACCATTCTTGCCAAGGCGACCTCGGTCGAGTGGAAAGGCACGCGCATCAACATCGTCGACACCCCCGGCCACGCCGATTTCGGTGGCGAGGTTGAGCGCATTCTGAGCATGGTCGATGGCGTTTGCCTTCTCGTCGATGCGGCCGAAGGCCCGATGCCGCAGACGAAGTTTGTGACCTCCAAGGCGCTGGCACTTGGCCTCAAACCGATTGTCGTTCTGAACAAGGTCGACAAGCCCGATGCCGAACCGGATCGCGCACTGGATGAGTGTTTTGACCTCTTCGCCAACCTTGGCGCCAATGACGACCAGCTCGATTTCCCCCATGTCTATGCCTCGGGCCGCGCTGGCTGGGCCGACATGGAGCTGGATGGCCCCCGCAAAGACCTCTCGGCGCTGTTCGATCTCATCGTGCGCCACGTCGAGGCTCCCAAGCAAATCGCGCAGGCCAAAGAACCATTCCGAATGCTGGCGACGACGCTGTCGGCTGACCCTTTCATCGGCCGCATCCTCACGGGCCGCGTTGAAAGCGGTACGCTCAAGGTGGGTGAGACCGTCAAGGCGTTGAGCCGCAAGAGCGAGAAGATCGAACAGTTCCGCTTGACCAAGATCCTCGCCTTCCGGGGCCTCTCGCAACAGCCGATCGACGAGGCCGTGGCGGGCGATATCGTGACGCTCGCGGGCATGACCAAGGCCACCGTTGCCGACACGATCTGCGATCTTTCGGTCGATGTGGCGATTCCCGCCCAGCCGATCGACCCGCCGACCATTTCCGTCACCTTTGGCATCAACGACAGCCCGCTTGCTGGCCGCGATGGCAAGAAGGTCCAGTCCCGTGTGATCCGCGAGCGGCTGATGAAAGAGGCCGAGACCAATGTGGCGATCAAGGTGACCGACACGCCGGGTGGCGAGGCTTTCGAGGTTGCTGGTCGTGGCGAATTGCAGATGGGCGTTCTCATCGAGAACATGCGCCGCGAGGGGTTTGAGCTGTCGATTTCGCGCCCTCAGGTTCTTTTCAAGGAAGAGGACGGCGTTCGGATGGAGCCTGTCGAGGAAGTCACCATCGACGTGGACGACGAATATACCGGCGCCGTCGTCGAGAAGCTGACTGGTCCGCGCAAGGGCGATCTTGTCGAGATGAAGCCCGCGGGCGCCGGCAAGACCCGGATCATCGCCCATGTGCCCTCGCGCGGCCTGATCGGCTATCAGGGCGAGTTCCTGACCGATACGCGCGGTTCAGGCGTTCTGAACCGCATCTTCCACGGCTGGACCCCGCACAAGGGCCCGATTCAGGGCCGCCGTCAGGGCGTTCTGATCTCGATCGAGAACGGCACTGCTGTGGCCTATGCGCTGTGGAACCTCGAAGAGCGCGGCAAGATGTTCGTCGTGCCGCAGGATCCGGTTTATGAGGGTATGATCATCGGCGAGCATAGCCGTGACAATGACCTCGAGGTGAACCCGCTCAAGGGCAAGAAGCTCACCAACGTGCGGGCTTCGGGCACCGACGAGGCGGTGCGCCTGACGCCGCCGACCGTGATGAGCCTCGAGCAGGCGATTGCCTATATCGACGATGACGAGTTGGTGGAGGTGACGCCCAATGCGATCCGCCTGCGCAAGCGCTATCTCGATCCGCACGAGCGCAAGCGCCAGTCGCGCAGCGCCTAAGGGGGGGCTCTGCCCCCGCCCTTCGGGCTCCCCCGGAGTATTTCAGGCCAAAAGAAAAGCCGCCCTGTGATGGGGCGGCTCTTTTGTTTCTGAGGTCGTGAAGGGCCTATTCGGCTTCTTCGAGGATCATCAGGTCGCGTTCGGAGGCACCTTTGGCGTAGCTTAGGGCTTCCTGATAGGCGTCTGAGTAATAGCAGTCGTGCGCGGCTTGCAGCGAGGGGAAGCGGGCGACGACGTTGCGGGGGCGGTCGTTGCCTTCGAGTTGCTCGTAGCGGCCGCCGCGGGCGAGGAAGACTCCGCCGTGGGCGGCGATGGCATGGGTGGCGCGCTTGGCGTATTCGCCGTAGCGGGCCTCGTCGGTGACCTTGACGTGGGCGATCCAGAGAGCTTTGGGCATCGGCTATTTCCCTTCCATGACGGCTTTTGCGGCGGCGATGACGGCCTCGAAATCGGCCAGGCTCGGGGCACCGCCCTGGGCGAGGTCGGGTCGACCGCCGCCACCTTTGCCGC
>RFZI01000003.1 GCA_009920775.1 Paracoccaceae bacterium
ATCCTGCCCAATGCCCTTTCGCCCTTGGTGGCCGAGCTTGGCCTGCGCTTCATCTTCGCGGTTCTCTTCATCTCGACCCTCTCTTTCCTCGGCCTTGGCGTTCAGCCGCCGCTCGCCGATTGGGGCGGCATCGTGAAGGAGAACAAGGAAGGCCTCGTCTACGGCATCCCCGCAGCCCTCGTGCCTGCCGTGGCCATTGCCGCGCTCGCGATCTCGGTTAATCTCGTCGCTGACTGGGTTCTCAACCGCACCACCAGCCTGAAAGGAGGCCGCGGTGCCTGAGACCCTGCTCGACATCAAGAACCTCAAGATCGAAGCCACCGTCTATCCGCCGGGCGAACACCCCCACGAAATCACTATCGTAGAAGGCGTCTCGGTCAGCCTCGAAGGCGGCAAAGTGCTTGGCCTCATCGGTGAATCCGGCGCCGGCAAATCGACGATCGGCCTTTCCGCCATGGCCTATGGCCGCGGCGGCGTGCGGATCACCGGCGGCGAGGTCACGCTCAATGGCCGCGATATCCTCACGCTCGGCCCCAAGGGCCTGCGGGCCTTACGCGGGCGCGAAGTCACCTATGTCGCCCAATCCGCCGCCGCGTCGTTCAATCCGGCCAAGCGCCTGATGGAACAGGTGATCGAGGCCACTCTCAAGCACGGACTCTGCAGCCGCTCCGAGGCCGAGGCGCGGGCGATCAAACTTTTCCGCAAGCTCGGCCTGCCCAACCCCGAAACCATTGGCAACCGCTATCCCCACCAGGTCTCGGGCGGCCAGCTGCAACGGGTGATGACGGCGATGGCGCTCTGCCCCGAGCCGAGCCTTGTGATCTTTGACGAGCCGACGACCGCGCTTGACGTGACAACCCAGATCGACGTTCTGGCCGCGATCAAGGAGGCGATCCGCGATACCGGCGTTGCCGCGCTCTATATCACCCACGATCTCGCCGTCGTGGCGCAGGTCTCGGATCACATCCTCGTTCTGCGCAATGGCAACAAGGTCGAATACGGCCCCGTCAAACAGATCATCGAAGACCCCCACGAAGACTATACCCGCGCGCTCGTCTCGGTCCGCTCGATTGACCATGAAGAGAAGAAACCAGCCGAACCCGTGCTGCGCGTCGATAACGTCACCGCCCGCTATAAGGGGACGAATTTCGACGTGCTGTCCAATGTGAGCGTCGATGTCGCCCCTGGCCAGACCCTCGCCATCGTGGGCGAAAGCGGCTCGGGCAAATCGACCCTCGCCCGCGCGATCACCGGCCTTTTGCCGCCTTCCGCAGGGCGGATCACCTTCGCTGGCCGCACGCTGACCCCCGATCTAAAAACCCGCAGCATCGACGATCTGCGCGAGCTGCAGATGATCTATCAGATGGCTGACGTGGCGATGAACCCGCGCCAGACGGTCGGCACGATCATCGGCCGCCCGCTTGAGTTCTATTTCGGGATGAGGGGCGAGGAAAAGCGCAGGCGCGTCCAAGAGCTTCTCGACCAGATCGAGATGGGCAAAGGCTTCATCGACCGCTATCCGGCCGAGCTTTCCGGCGGCCAGAAACAGCGCGTCTGCATCGCCCGCGCACTGGCGGCCAAGCCCAAGCTCATCATCTGCGACGAAGTCACCTCCGCCCTCGACCCGCTTGTGGCCGACGGCATCCTCAAGCTCCTCCTAGACCTTCAGGCGCAGGAAGGCGTGGCCTATCTATTCATCACCCACGATTTGGCCACGGTCAAAGCCATCGCCGACAGCATCGCCGTGATGTATCGCGGCAAGGTCGTCCGCTATGGCCCCAAGACGCAGGTGCTGACCCCGCCCTTCGACGATTACACCGATCTTCTGCTGTCGTCGGTTCCAGAAATGCGCCTTGGCTGGCTTGAACACGTCATCGAAACCCGCAAGATGGAAAGCGCCGGCAACTAGCCCGGCCTTTCCAAACTCACAGGCCTTCTCTCATGAACAAGCTGCTGCTCATCATCCTCGATGGGGTTCCCTACGATAATTGGCGCCGCCTCTTCGGCAATCTCGAAGGCTGGGTGCAATCGGGCGAGGCCCAGGTCTGGAAGATGCGCTCGGTGCTGCCTTCAATCTCGGCGACCTGCTATGCCTCGATCCACACCGGCATCTCGCCGCAGGTCCACCATGTCTATGGCAATGAATTCGTGCGCCGCCTCGACGTGCCGGATGTGTTCTCCGAGGTGACACGCGCCGGCGGCCTTACCGGAGCAGTTGCTCACAGCTTTTGGTCCGAGTTTTTCAATCGCCACCCCTTCGATTTCGTGAACGACATCGAATACGACGAGCCGGGTCAAAGCCCGATCAGCCACGGCCGCTTTCACACCATGACCGGTTATGGCCACACCAACCAGATGACCCCCTCCGATGTCGATCTTTTCGCAACTCTCACCATGCTCTGCGAGAAGAAGGGGATCGACTACGGGATGCTCCATACCTGCACGCTTGACAGCATGGGCCACCGCTTCGGCCACGATAATACGCCGATGGACAATGCCTGCGAGGCGGTCGATGTGATGTTGCAGCCTTTTCTCAAGCGCTGGCGCGATGCGGGCTACGAAGTCATCGTCACCGCCGATCACGGGCAAGACGCCCGCGGCCACCATGGCGGAACCGGCCCCGAACAGCAGGACTTCGCGCTCTACTATTTCGGCCCCGCAACGGGCCCCGCGCCCGACACGCTGCTCGACCAGCTTCAGCTCGCTCCAACGATCCTGAAACGCATGGGCGTACCCATCCCCGCTACGATGACCGCCAAGCCGTTCCTCTCCTGAGGCTTCTTTTGGCTGAAAATACTCCGGGGTTAATGCCCGAAGGGCAGAGGGGCAGCGCCCCTCCCCCTTAATGCGCCTCGGCCCAGTTCGCGCCGCGCCCGGCATCGACCGAAAGCGCCACATCCATCTTCACCGCAGGGGCGGCAGCCCCTTCCATGACCTCGCGGGCAACGCCGATCAAATCGTCGGCTGCAGCCTCGTCGACCTCGAACAAAAGCTCGTCATGCACCTGCAAAAGCATTTTCGCAGGCAGATGCCCAATCGCCCCGTCCATCCGGATCATCGCCCGTCGGATGACATCCGCCGCCGTCCCCTGAATCGGCGCGTTGATCGCGGCGCGGCGGGCAAAGCCTGCGCCCGGCCCCTTGGCGTTGATCTCGGGCGTGTGGATCTTGCGGCCAAAAAGCGTCTGCACAAAACCGTTCTCTTTGGCGAAGGCCACGGTATCGTCCATATAGGCGCGGATGCCGGGGAAGCGCTCGAAATAGCGGTCGATGAACCCCTGCGCCTGATCGCGCGGGATACGCAGATTGCGGGCAAGGCCAAAGCCCGAGATGCCATAGATCACGCCAAAGTTGATCGCCTTCGCTTGCCGCCGGATATCCGGGGTCATCTGATCCAAAGGCACGTCAAACATCTCCGACGCCGTCATCGCGTGAATGTCGTGCCCCTCGCGGAACGCCGTCTTCAGCGCCTCGATCCCCGCCACATGAGCAAGGATACGCAGCTCGATCTGGCTGTAATCGAGGCTGACCAGAACCTTCCCCTTCTCCGCCACGAAAGCCTCGCGGATGCGGCGCCCCTCTTCGGTCCTCACCGGAATATTCTGCAGGTTGGGATCGGTCGAGGCGAGGCGGCCGGTGTTGGCCCCGGCTATGGAATAAGAGGTATGAACCCGCCCCGTCTCGGGGTTGATGTGGTCCTGCAAAGCGTCCGTATAGGTCGATTTCAGCTTCGCCAGCTGCCGCCAATCGAGCACCTTGCCCGGCAGCTCATGCTCGGTCGCCAAGTCCTCGAGCACATCCGCGCCCGTGCCATAGGCCCCGGTCTTGCCCTTCACGCCACCGGGCAGAGCCATCTCGTCGAACAGGATCTCGCCCAGCTGCTTCGGGCTGCCCACGTTGAACGGGCGGCCCGCCAGCTTTTGAATTTCATCCTCTAGCCCCGCCATCGACTGGGCAAAGGCGTTGGACATCCGGCTCAGCGTATCGCGGTCAACCTTGATCCCCGCCATCTCCATCCGCGCCAGAACCGACACGAGCGGGCGCTCCAAGGTCTCGTAGACGGTCGCCACCCGCTTGCGGTGCAGCTGAGGCTTGAACGTCTCCCAAAGCCGCATCGTCACATCCGCATCCTCGGCGGCATAGCGCACGGCATCGGCCACGGGCACGCGATCGAAGGTGATGGCCGATTTTCCAGTGCCCAGCAGGGTTTTGATCTCGATCGGGATATGGCCGAGATATTGCTCGCTCAGAAGGTCCATGCCGTGGTTATGCAGGCCCGCGTTCATCGCATAGGACATGAGCATCGTGTCGTCGATCGGCGCCACGGTGATACCGTTGCGGGCGAAAATCTTGGCGTCGTATTTGATGTTCTGACCGATCTTGAGGATCGCCGCGTCCTCGAGCACGGGCCCCAGCATATCGAGGCATTCGTTTAGCCCCATCTGCCCCTCGGCGAGTGCTACGCCGCCAAAAAGATCGTCGGCAGCCGAGGCCTTATGCGTCAGCGGGATATAGCAGGCCTGCCCCGGCTCGACGCAAAGCGAGATGCCGACAAGCTCGGCCCGCATCTCGTCAAGGCTCGTGGTCTCGGTATCGACAGCGACATAGCCGCGCCCGCGGATGCGGTCGATCCAGATCTGAAGAGCCGCGGCATCGCTGACACATTCGTAGGTGTCAGGATCGAAGGGCAGCGCCTTGGGCGCCTCCGGTTCGGAAACCGGATCGGCCCCTTGCGGCGTGGTGTCCATCACCGCTGGCGGCTCGACGCCGAGCTTGTCGGCCACGCGCTTGAGGATGGTGCGGAATTCCATTTCGGCGAGGAAGCCGAAGAGGGCATCGGGCTCGGGATCGCGCACCTCGAGATCGTCGAGGGTGAAATCCAAGGGCGTCTCGCAATCGAGCGAAACGAGGCGCTTTGATAGCTCGATCTGCTCGCGGTTGGCGATCAGAGTCTCGCGGCGTTTGGGCTGGGGGATTTCTTCGGCGCGGTCGAGAAGGCTTTCGAGATCACCGAACTCGTTGATCAGCAGCGCGGCCGTTTTGATGCCGATCCCCGGCGCGCCGGGCACGTTATCGACGCTGTCGCCCGCCAGCGCCTGAACGTCGACCACCCGCTCGGGACCGACACCGAATTTCTCGATCACGCCCTCGCGGTCGATCCGCTTGTTCTTCATCGGGTCGAGCATCTCGACCCCGTTGCCCACAAGCTGCATCAGGTCTTTGTCGGAGCTGATGATCGTGACCCGCCCGCCCGCATCGCGCGCCTGATGGGCGAGCGTGGCGATGATATCGTCGGCCTCGTAGCCTTCGATCTCTTTGCAGGCGATGTTGAAGGCCTCGGTCGCGCGGCGGGTCAGCGGGAACTGGGGGATCAGGTCTTCGGGCGCGGGGGGGCGGTTGGCCTTGTATTGATCGTAAAGGTCATTGCGGAACGAGCGCCCCGAATAATCGAAGATCACCGCCACATGGGTCGCCGCGTCGCTGCCGGAGTTATTCTCGATATAGCGCTGGAGCATATTCACAAAGCCCGACACAGCGCCGACCGGCAGGCCATCGGACTTGCGCGTAAGCGGCGGCAGCGCGTGATAGGCGCGGAAGATAAAGGCCGAGCCGTCGATCAGGTGCAGGTGGCAACCCTTGCCAAAACTCATCGGCGTCTCTCCCGTCCGGCGGGGGCCCCGCCTTTTACCGCAGCACTCTGGCCCGAGGGCTCAGTGCGCCTCTTCGGCGGCCTTCCCGTGAACGAAGCGGCAATCGCAATAGGGGCATTCGACCCAGCCCTTGTCGTGCGGGATCGTCAGCCAGACGCGCGGATGGCCCAGCGCCCCTTCGCCGCCGTCACAGGCCACACGCCAGGTTTCGACGATCTTGGTTTCAGGGGCGGGAATAGTCATCTCGATGCCTTCATCTGTTGCCGCCGGGCGCAGGCCCGCATAGATCAGGCTAGTGTATAACAACGAGCCGCACCGGCAAGACTGGAAAGCCATCCATGACCGAGAACGCCATCGAAATCACCGGCCTTCGCAAGACCTATCGCGGTTCGGCGAAGTCGGGGCCGAAAGAGGCGCTCAAGGGCATCGACCTGACGATCCCGCGCGGCATGATCTTTGGCCTTCTGGGACCGAACGGGGCGGGCAAATCGACGATCATCAATATCCTCGCGGGCCTTGTGAACAAGACCTCGGGGCAGGTGCGAATCTGGGGCTTTGATCAGGACGTTAACCCGCGCCAATCCCGCGCCTCGATTGGCGTGATGCCGCAAGAACCCAACCTCGATCCCTTCTTCACCCCGCGCCAGAGCCTTGAAGTGCAAGCGGGCCTTTACGGCGTGTCGGCCGCCCAGCGCAAGACCGACGAGATCCTCGAGCTTATCGGCCTCACCGACAAGGCCGGCGCCTATGCCCGCACGCTTTCGGGCGGGATGCGGCGGCGGCTTCTTCTGGGCAAGGCGCTCGTGCATACGCCGCAGATCCTCGTTTTGGATGAGCCGACAGCGGGGGTCGATATCGAGCTTCGCAATATGCTCTGGGCCAATGTTCGCAAGCTCAACGAGCAAGGGATGACCATTATCCTGACAACCCATTACCTCGAAGAGGCCGAGGCGATGTGCGACGAGATCGCCATCATCAACCACGGCACGCTGGTGACCCGCGACACCACCGCCAACCTGATCGGCCGGATCGACGCCAAGACGATGGTGATCGTGCCCGAAGTGCCCGCCGCCCTGCCCGACCTGCCGGAAGGGGTCGAGGGGCACCTGCGCGACGACGGCGCGCTGGAGTTCACCTACCGGACAACGGAGGTTCCGGCCGAAGCCGTTTTGGCGGCTGTGCGCCAAGCGGGCATCGCCATCCGTGATGTGAAAACGCAGGAAGCCAACCTAGAGGATGTGTTCCTCTCGCTCACCGCCGGGGCGCACACAAAGGGCTAGTCACCCAGCTTGGCGTGGATTTCCTGAAGGTCGAGCTCGCCCGTCGGCATCTTGTTGGCGGGGTTCTCGAAATCATAGCGGAAGAGCTGGAAGTCTTTTTTGTAGATCTCGAACTTAAGGTGCATCGACAGATCGTCGAAATAGTCCTCGACCGGATGCGCCCGCTTGGGTCCGTGGCCTTCGCTCTCGTTGAAGCGGGGAATCTTTTTCAGATCGACCTTGTGCGGCGTCTCGATCGCATCGAGCACCTTCTGCATTCCGGGATTGAAATCCTCGGTCCAGAAAATCTGGTCATAGCGGCCGCCATTGACGATGAAGGTCGAGACATGGCCGGACATGGCCGACCAGTGGATGTCGGGCTCCATCGGGCGGCGCCAGCGTATGGTGTCGCGGGCAAAGAGAAGGAAGCGGCGGAAGCTCTTGATCTGATCGAATTCAAATCCGTCCTCGGGGCTCCCGACCTCGATCCCGTATTTCTGGATCAGCATCGGCACCAGATTGCCGCGATAGCGTTTGCCGTTGCGCTGAATGCCACAGATCTTGTCGAAGAAGGACGACAGGATGCGGGTGTAGGGATTTCTAACGCAGGTGAAGGTCTGGGATTTGTGGCCTTTGACGTTGGCCTCGATGATCGGCTGGCTCGCCTCTTGGGCCCACTTGTGCAGGCCTTCGGTCGAGTCGTGGATATCACCATCGAAAAAGCGGCCATGATCCGAATAGAACATGATCTGGCCGATCGTTGAACACGCACACTTTGGAACAACCCGATAGACCATGCTTTCGCTTTCGGTCATCCAGGTACCTGGAAATCCCATCTACCTCAAACTCCGTTGCCGATCAGACTGTTGCTGCGGCACTTTCCGAATTATCTTTACCCAACAGAACAAACTAAGGGTGTTTATTCAACGTTTGTTCGGTCTATCAAGAAGAAACTGACAGGCACTCGATCAGGTAATTGTTTCGGAAATGGCAAAGATCGCCTTCATCCTCCTCTGCCACAAGGATCCCGAGGCGGTTATCCAGCAGGCCGAGATGCTCTCGGCTGTTGGCGATTACATATCTATCCACTTCGACGCCAATTCGAGCGACAGCGATTTCGAAAGGATCGAGCGTGGGCTTGCCAACAATCCCAACGTCGCTTTTGCCAAGAAGCGGGTGAAATGTGGCTGGGGCGAGTGGAGCCTTGTGGAAGCAACGCTCAACGCTGTTGAGACCGCGCTTGACGCATTTCCGAGGACGACCCATTTTTATATGCTGTCGGGCGACTGCTTGGCGATCAAGTCCGCCGAATATGCCCATGCCTTTCTTGATTCAGAAGACGCGGACTTTATTGAAAGTTTCGATTTCTTCACTAGCGATTGGATCAAGACCGGGTTGAAAGAAGACCGCCTGATCTATCGCCATTGGTTCAATGAGAGAAAGTACAAGCGGCTTTTCTATTGGTCATTCCGGGCCCAACGTTGTCTTGGTCTGCAACGGGCAATCCCCAAGGATATCGAGGTTCAGATCGGCAGCCAGTGGTGGTGCCTCAGGCGTCTGACCATTGAGCGGATCGTCGAGTTCACCCGCAAGCGCCCCGATGTTATGCGCTTTTTCCGAACAACGTGGATCCCCGACGAAACCTTCTTTCAGACCCTAGTTCGTCATCTCGTCCCCGATGCCGAAATCCGCACCAAGACGCTGACCTTCCTGATGTTTACCGACTACGGGATGCCGGTTGTTTTCTGCAACGATCACTACGATCTCTTGCTTGGGCAGGATGCGCTTTTTGCGCGCAAGATCAGCCCCGAGGCAAAAGAGCTCAAAAAACGGCTCGGGCGGCTCTATGCCTCTGGACGGACGGATTTTCGGATCTCCGACGAAGGCCGCAGCCTCTTCAAGTTTCTCACCGGTCGCGGGCGGATTGGGCGGCGCTTTGCCGCGCGGTTCTGGGAATCGGAAGGCAGCCTCGGGCGTGACCGCGAGCTTTTGATCATCGCCTCAAAGAAATGGCACATTGGCAAGCGGCTATTGGAAGCGATCCAGACAACCGCAGGTATTCAGGGGATTGCCTATCTCTTCAACGAGGAATCCACCCCGCTCCCCGATTTGGGCGGCATTCAAACCTCGCTTGGCAAACGCACCCGCCATCGCCGGGCGCTCATGCGGATGCTGTTCGACTATTATGCCACCGACCGTCTGGTAATCTGCCTCGATACTTCATCGATCGACCTCATTCAGGATTTCTTCACGGATCGTTCCAAGACCCACCTACTGGAAATCGAATGCGAGTTTTCGGACGACTATCTCAGTGGTCACGCTCGCCGCGTGGGCCTTGCCGGTGACGAGACCACACCTGAGACGCTCGCGCGGCTCTTGCCGACGATCCGATATGATGTTGTGTTCGAATCCGAACGCATCCGTGATGCAGGTTTCGCCAATTATCGACGCCTGCGGCAAACTGCGTCGCTTGAGGAAAACTCCGACGCACTTGGCGCATTCCTTTCGGTCTCGCCAGACACGGCACGCAAGATTGCCCAGACAGATCACCTTTTCGACGACTGAGGACCAAGATGGATTTCACCTACGACCCGCAAAACATCTTTGCCCGCATCCTGCGCGGCGAGATCCCGAACAAGACCGTTTTTGAAAACGATCACGCGCTCGCGTTTCACGATATCGCCCCGCAAGCGCCTGTCCATGTGCTGGTGATCCCCAAGGGCGCCTATGTCAGCCTCGATCACTTTGCCCGCGATGCCTCGGCCGAAGAACATTTCGGCTTCATGCAGGCTGTGGCCGAGGTGTGCCGGATCACCGGCGTCGACGCCGGCTTCCGTGCCATCTCCAACACACGCGCGCACGGACGGCAGGACGTGCCGCATTACCACCTGCACATCCTCGGCGGGCGTCAGCTTGGCCTGATGCTCGACGACGCGGGCTAAAGCAGCCCGTGCTTGGCGAAAAGCGCCTTGAGGTTCGCCTCGGGGCGCGCGCCGATGTGGCTGATGACCTCGGAGGCCGCCACGCAGCCCATCCGCCCGCAGGTTTCAAGGTCATGCCCGTTGGTGAGCCCCCAGAGGAAGGCTCCCGCGAAAAGATCGCCTGCGCCGGTGGCATCGACGATATCGGTCGGGATCGCCGGCACATCCCAGCGCTTGCCGCGCGAGAGGATATGCGCGCCTTTCTCGCTGTCGGTGCAGGCCACAATCTCGACCTCAAGCGCGGCGGCGGCCAGCGCCGCTTCGAAATCGTCGGTGCGATACATCGACAGGATCTCGGCGCGGTTGCAGAACAGAAGATCGACATCTTCGCGGATCATCATGCGGAAGGCATCGCGGTGCCGCTCGACGCAGAACGGGTCTGATAGGGTCAGCGACACGCGCCCGCCGTGGCCCTTGCAGGCGTTGATCGCCTTGGCGAAGGCGGCGTGGCTGTCGGGGCCATCGAAGCGATAGCCTTCGAGATAGATCCACTCGGCATCGGCCATCATCGCGGGATCGATATCGGAGGGTTCGAGGAATTCGGTCACGCCGAGATAGGTGTTCATAGACCGCTCGCCGTCGGGGGTGACGATCACGATGCAGCGGCCGGTTTCCTGTTCGGCCGATTTCGGGGCGAGCGAGGTTTCATAAACCGCCCCCTGCGCCCGCAGGTCATGCGCGAAGATCGCGCCCAGCTGGTCGTCCTTGACCTTGCCGACATAGGCGGTGCGGCCACCAAGATGGGCGATGCCGGCAATCGTGTTGGCCGCCGAACCGCCGCTGATTTCCTTGGCGGGGCCGATCGCCCCATAGAGCGACACGGCGCGATCCATGTCTATGAGCTGCATGATCCCCTTCTCGATTCCCGCCTCTGCGAGAAAGAGCTCATCGCCCCGGGTCAGCACATCGACCATTGCGTTGCCGATGCCGACAATCTGGAACTTCTTCATTGGGTCTTGTCCTCGTAATCGCAGAGATCGCGGATGTGGCAGGCGCCGCACTTGGGCTTTCTCGCAACGCAAATATACCGCCCATGCAGGATGAGCCAGTGGTGGGCGTGCTGCTGGAAATCCGCCGGCACATTGTCTTCGATGGCGCGCTCGACAGCCACCACATCCTTGCCCGCGGCGATGCCGGTGCGATTGCCGACGCGGAAGATATGCGTGTCCACCGCCTGTGCGGGGAAATGCCACCACATATTCAGGACGACATTCGCCGTCTTGCGCCCCACGCCGGGCAACGATTGCAGAGCGGCGCGCGAGTTGGGCACGATGCCGCCGTAGTCCTCAACGAGGATCTGGCTCAGCTTCATCACGTTCTTCGCCTTTTGGCGGAAGAGGCCGATGGTCTTGATATGCTCGGTCAGCCCTTCTTCACCGAGGTCGAGCATCTTCTGCGGCGTGTCCGCGATCTGGAAGAGCTTGCGCGTGGCCTTGTTGACGCCCGCATCGGTGGCCTGCGCCGAAAGCGCCACGGCCACCAGAAGGGTGAAGGCATTGACGTGCTCGAGCTCGCCCTTGGGCTCGGGCTCTGACGCCTGAAACCGCTCGAAGATCTCGCGCATCCGGTGATAGGAAAGCTGCTTTGCCATGCCTCCGGTATGCCCGCCCCACCCGCCTCAGGCAAGCACCTCTTTGGCGCAGGAATCGGGTCGCCCGGCGGTCGGTGGCGCCCTATGTTCGACGCATGGAACAGAACCGTAGCTATCACTATCAAATCATGCGCCGGGCGATCGACCTGATCGACACCCAGCCGGAAACCGCGCTCTCGCTCGAGGCACTGGCGGCCGTGATGAACCTCAGCCCCGCGCATTTTCAACGACTCTTCTCGCAATGGGTCGGCGTCTCGCCGAAGCGCTATCAGCAATACCTCGCGCTGGATCAGGCGAAAGATCTTCTGCGCGAACGCCACACCACCCTTGCCACCGCCGATGCGGTGGGCCTGAGCGGCAGCGGGCGGCTGCACGATCTTTTCCTGCGCTGGGAGGCGATGAGCCCCGGCGACTATGCCAAGGGAGGCGAGGGGCTCACCATCCATTGGGGTTGGTTCGATAGCCCGTTTGGCCCCGCGCTCGTCATGGGCACCGACAAGGGCATTTGCGGCATCGGTTTTGCTTCGGAAACCGGCGAGGCCGAGGCGATGACCGACCTGAAGGGCCGCTGGCCCAAGGCCGCGTTTGTGGAAGACACCGAGCGCCTGCGCCCATGGGTCGGGGCCGCCTTTGGTGTGAACGGGGAAACCACGCCGCTCCACCTCATCGGCGCTCCGTTCCAGATCAAGGTCTGGGAGGCTCTCCTTGCAATCCCTTCGGGCCATGTGACCACCTATTCCGATATCGCAGGCGCCATCGGCCATCCCAAGGCTGTCCGCGCGGTCGGCACAGCGGTGGGGCGTAACCCGATCAGCCTTCTCATCCCATGCCATCGCGCATTGCGGAAATCCGGCGGGCTTGGCGGCTATCACTGGGGCCTGCCGGTCAAGCGGGCGATCCTTGCCTATGAAAGCGCCCGCCTCGAGGCTTGATAGGCGAGAACAAGCCGAAAGGCGGCTCCTGATATTGGATAGCGACACTAGTTGCGCCAACTATGGCTCAACGCCACGGGTGCTCCCTGCCCGTGGCCGACCATTCAAGGATTTGCCAATGACCTACGGAAAAACATCTGCCGCCCTCGCCCTCTCGGCGCTTCTTGCCGCGACGGCCTGCACTGTGACCGACCCCAACAACCCCAACCGCAATGCCCAGCAAGCGGCAATAATTGGCGCCGGCATGGGCGCGCTGATCGGCAACTCAAGTGGTGGCAAAGACGGCGCTATCAAAGGCGCGATCATCGGCGGCACGATTGGCGCAATCGCTGGCAACCAGCTTGACAAGCAGGAAGCCGAGTTGCGCGCCCAGATGGGCAGCCAGGTCGGCATCGTGAACACCGGCAACCAGCTTATCGTGACGATACCGCAGGACATCCTGTTCGCGACCGACTCGGCTTCGCTGACCGGCTCGCTGCGGAGCGATCTCTATACGCTCGCCGCCAACCTCAACCGCTATCCGGGTTCGACCGTCAACGTCGTTGGCCACACCGACAACGTTGGCACCGCCGCCTATAACCAAGATCTGAGCGAGCGTCGTGCCCGCGCTGTGGCTTCGGTTCTCATGGATGGCGGCGTATCGCCCTACCGGATCGTTTCCTTCGGCCGCGGCGAAGATCAGCCTATCGCCACCAACCTGACCGCAGAAGGCCGTCAGCAGAACCGTCGGGTCGAGATCATCATCACGCCTAACGGCTAACACCTCGATTGGATCTTGTTTGGAAGGGCCGCCATCTGCGCGGCCCTTTCTTGTTGAGACATTGCGGTTCTGGTCCTATATTTTGACCAATTGGTAGGAGCCGCCATGCCGTTTGAGAAGATCCAGCCCGAAAAACTCTCGCACAGCGTTATTCGACAGATTGAGGCGTTGATCCTGCGCGGCATCCTCAGGATCGTGGCCTGCTCGTCAGCAAGGCCGGTGCCGGGGTCTTTGTGGCCGATGTGCTCGGCTCTGCCTTCTCAGAGGCGTTGGTCAAACTTTTTGCCGGCCACCCCGAGGCGCTTTTCGATTACATCTCCTTCCGGCGCGACATGGAGGGGCTTGCGGCCGAACGGGCTGCGCGGCTCGGGTCGGACACCGATCTGAAGGTGATCGACACGATCTTCAAGAAGATGGAAGCGGCGCATACCAAACGCAATCCTGCGGACGAGGCCTCGTTAGACGCCGACTTTCACCTCGCCATCATCGAGGCAAGCCACAACGTTATCATGCTGCATATGATGAGGTCGATGTATCAGCTTCTGCGCGAGGGCGTGTTCTACAACCGCCAGGTCATGTTCAAGCAGCGCACCACGCGGCAAACGCTCCTCGACCAGCACCGCGTCATCAACGATGCGCTTCAGGCCCGCGACCCCGTGGCCGCACGCGATGCTGTTGCGGCACATCTCAATTTCGTCGAGCGCTCACTTCTCGAACAGCAAAAGGCCGACCGCAACGAGGCCATCGCCCGCAAGCGGTTCGAGCACGAACTCAACCGCTGATCCCCGAAAAGCAAAAAGCCCGGCCGCTTGCGCGCCGGGCTCTTCGTTTCGTTTCTGTGCGCCTTAGTGGAGGCGCGACTCGACGGTCGCGATTGCGTCGTCGATCAGCTTGTTGGCTTCGGTCGCGGTCATCTGTGCGGCCAGAAGATCGCGGGCAGCGCCCACGGCCACGTTGACTGCGCGATCGCGGATCTCGCGAACAGCGGCAGCCTCGGCGCTGGCGATCTGGTCTTCGGCAGCGGCCAAGCGGCGCACCACGGAAGCTTTGATGTCGGCCTTGGCCTGCTCGGCGGCCTTCACGGCCTCGTCGCGGGCGGCTTCGACGATCCGCTCGGCCTGAGCCTGAACTTCTTTCTGCTTGCGCTCATAGGAGGCAAGGAGCGTCTGGGCTTCTTCGCGAAGCGCCTTGGCTTCTTCAAGCTCGGCGCGGATCGTGTCGGCCCGCTTGTCTAGCAGGCCGGCAATCATTGCCGGAACCTTGAAGTAGAGCAGGACACCGATGAAGACGATGAACGCCAACAGAACGATGAAGTTCGTGTTCTTGAGCGACACGAACGGGCCGGACGCCGCGAAAGCGGGCGAGGCGGCCAGCGAAAGAAGCGCGGTAGTTGCGAGCTTTTTCATCTGATTAGCCTTTCATCCGGGCGGTCACAGCCGCGGTGACAGCTTTGGCGTCAGCCTTGCCGCCCAGCGCCGAGACGATTTCCTTGGCGGCATCTTTGGCCACCGCTGTCACGCTCTTGACGGCACCGGCGCGAATTTCGGCAATCGCCTTTTCGCTCTCGGCGGTTTTGGCAGAGATTGCCGCGTCTGCTTTTTGCAGCTCGATATCAAGCTCGGCCTGAATCTCGGCCTTGGCCTCGGCGACGATGCGCGAGGCCTCGGCACGGGCATCGACGAGCGCCTTTTCATAGGCGGCCTCGGCGGCCTCGGCCTTTTGCTTGAGCTCTTCGGCTGCAGCAATATCGTTGGTGATCGTGCCGGCACGTTCCGCAAGCACCGCGCCAATGCGCGGGATCGCGATGCGCGACATCACGAAGTAGATCACGACAAGCGTGACCAGAAGCCAGAAAATCTGGTTGGGGAAGGTCGAAAAATCGAGCTGCGGCATACCTGCACTCGAGGCTTCAGCCCCGTGCGCGGCAGCGTCAGCTGCATGTTCGACCGATGTCGTTCCGCTTGCCATCTCGTCTCTCCGTCGGACCTGAAAGTGTCATCGGGGGCGCGGAAAGGTCCGCGCACCCCGACCGTAAGGACACGTCTTTGGTCTTAGACGGCGAACATCAGCAGAAGTGCTACGAGGAACGAGAAGATCCCGAGCGCTTCGGCGAAAGCGAGGCCGATGAAGAGGGTAGCGGTCTGCGAAGCAGCAGCCGACGGGTTGCGCAGGGCGCCCGCCAGGTAGTTGCCGGCAACGTGGCCGACACCGATAGCGGCAGCGCCGGAGCCGATGGCAGCCAGACCGGCGCCGACGAATTGACCGAGTTGAGCGATATCGCCTTCCATGATTTTCTCCTTACGATGGAATTGCGGTGATAGGGAACCTGACCGTCAGTGGTGCGGATGCAGCGCGTCCTTGAGGTAGACGCAGGTCAGGATGGTGAACACATAGGCCTGGATACCGGCCACGAGCACTTCAAGCCCGTAGATCGCGGTGATGGCCAGAACCGAAACGGGGCTGATCAGGGCGATGGCGGCGAAGCCTGCGAAGACCTTGATAACAGCGTGGCCCGCCATGATGTTGCCGGCAAGACGGATCGAGTGGCTGACCGGGCGGACGAAGTAGGAAATCACCTCGATGATCGCGATGATCGGGCGCAGAAGGGCCGGCGCGTCGCTCATCCAGAAGAGCGACAGAAAGCTCGGGCCGTTCTTGACGAAGCCGATCAGGGTGACGGTGATAAAGACGCCAAAGCCCAGAACGGCGGTCACGGCGATGTGCGAGGTCGTGGTGAACGACATCGGGATCAGGCCGAGGAAGTTGGCGAACAGGATGAAGATGAAGATGGTCAGGATATAGGGGAAATACTTGATCCCGTCCTTGCCGGTCACGTCTTCAACCATCTTGTAGATGAAGCCGTAGATCATCTCGCCGACCGACTGGGTGCGCGTGGGCACAATGGCGCGGCCGCGGCTGCCGAAGACGAAAAGCGCGAGAACAGCCACAACAGCGATTGCCATCCACAGGGTCACGTTGGTGATCGTGTACCAATGGATCGGGCCGTCGCCGAAAAGCGGCTTGACGATGAACTGGTCCAGCGGGTGGAAAACCAGTCCGGTGCTTTCTTCCTGCGTTTCGGTCGCCACGTCAGTTGTCCTTGTCTTCGCCGGCCAGTTTGGCCAGCTGTTTAGCCTGAACCTCTTTGGCCGAGCGGAGCATCGTGTTGATGCCGGCCGCTAGGCCGAAGAATATGAAAATCACCAGGAAGATCGGCTTGGTTCCCAAGAGGGTGTCCAGGCCGTACCCGATGATGAAACCGATCCCGAGACCGGCCACAAGTTCGATGACCATCCGCCAGGCAAGCTGTGCCTGGGAATAATCCTTCTTCATGTGGTGCTCTTCAGCGTCCTTGTGCTTGGCCGCGGCGATCCGGGTTTCCAGCGCCTTCAGACGGTCGGCGTCGGTGTTCGAATGCGGGTCAGACACGGGCTTTGGCCCCCTCATGAATCCTGCGCCTTGCTATTTCGAGGGGGATTATGAGTCAAGCAGCCGGAAAGCGCCGCGACATTGCGCTCAACTTACTGATATTCATGGCGTTTTGCGCTTCTTCATGGATCGGCCTACCGCCCCGTCGAGCGCGATTCTGCCAATTCGAGGCAAATTCGCATATTCAACCAACTGGTTGACATTCCTCGGCCGCCCACGTTGATCTTCGCCATGGCCGCATCGCTCGACACCGTCTTTTCCGCCCTAGCCGACCCGACCCGTCGGGCGATCCTCGCCATGCTTCTGGAAGACGATATGGCGGTAACCGATGTGGCCGAGCCTTTCGAGATGTCACTCGCCGCGATCTCGAAACATCTCGCGGTTCTAAGCAACGCGGGCCTCATTAGTCAGGAGCGGCGCGGGCGGGTCAAATGGTGCAAACTCGAACCCGACGCGCTGCGCGAGGCGAGTGTCTGGATGCAGGGCTTTGGCATGATGGACGGGCTTGATCTCGACGCCTTCGAGCGCTTCCTCGATGCCGAGCTTGCCGATCCCTCACTCCTTGAGGAGAAGGAGTAGCGCGCCGATCGTGGCAGCAAAGCCTATGAGGACGATGGCGGAAGGTGCGCTTTCGCCCAGTGACAGCTGCCAAAGGATCACCCAGCTTGGCGTGAGATAGGTATAGGCCATGACCTTGGACGAGGGCAGGCGCAGGGTGGCGAATTGCAAGAGGACGAAGGTCGCGGCGCTGGCAAAGATCGCCGTATAGAAAAGCGTGATCCAGACGATCGAAGGCAGATGTGCCCAGTCGGTCGTGCGGATATCGCCCCAGGCCCATATCGTCAGGATCAGACCGCCCGCGAGAAGCATCCCCAGCGTGAAATGAAAAGCACTCTCGCCGCGGTTCAGCTTGCGCACCATCGGTGTATAGATCGCGTGCGAAACACAGCCCCAGAAATAGATCAGCTCGCCCTTGCCGATATCGAGCGACAAAAGCGCCGCGATGTTTCCGCGAAAGATGACCCAGATCGCGCCCACGCCGCCGACGGCGAGGGCAAAGGCGATGCGCGGGGTCATCACCTGCCGCAGGAGGAGCCAGCCAAAGAAGCCCGACATGATGGGCGTGAGGGTAAAGACAGCCGCGGCGCTGACCGGAGCGGCGGTTTTCAGCCCCTCGAACATCATCACAAAGTAGATCGAGAAGAGGCCGCCAAGGATCATATAGCGCCACGGCGCACGAAAGGTATTGGCCGGGACTCCGCCCCGCGCCATGGCGAAACCGGCGATGATTGCGGCGGCGATCCAGAAGCGCACGGCATTGATCGCGGCGGGCGAGATCAAGTCACCCACCTTGGCGCCCAGCGAGAATGAGCCTGCCACAAGCGCCGAGAAGAGGAGCATCGCAGCGTGCCCCTGATAGGGGCGTGGGATCACAGCGTTAACCTCTTGGGCGCGGGATTTCAGATAGTGCAGGAAGCCCTGCACCTTGGGCGTCCGGTGCAAATCGACATGGGTGACGAGCCAAAGCCGTACCGACCATTCCTCGCGGCAGGGCAAGACGCGGTGAAGGCTTGGATCATTCTCGGCCTCCCAATTGGCGACAAAGCCGATCCCCGCGCCCTCCTGAACGGCGCTGCGCATGGCCTTGTCGTCGCTGGTGCGAAAGATGATCCGCTCGGCGCCGACAAGCGACTTGATCCACTCGCCCCACGGCGCACGGCTGCCGGTCACGTCATTGGCGACGAACCAGTGGTTGGCAAGGTCGTTGGTATCCTTCGGCATTCCATAGCGGTCGATATAGGCGTCAGAAGCCACCAGCGCGGCGCGGAACTGGCCGAAAGGCTGAACCACATTGTCCGGCTCCTGCGGCGCGTTGCCCGCACGAAGCGCAACATGGGCCTCGCCGTATTCCAGCCGGAACAGGCGGTCGGAGGTGAGGTAGCGAATATGTAGGCCGGGGTTTTCTTGTTGAAAGCCGACAAGGATCGGCGTGAGCACATGGCTCACCAGCGGCAGCGAGGTGACCACAAGATCGCCGATCACGCCTTCGCCCTGCCCGCGTATCCGACCCGCCAGCTGCTGAAACTGATCGTCGGTCGCGCCCGCCACGCGCAAGAGATCGTGCCCGGCTTCGGTGGGCGTATAGCCGCGGGCGTGGCGTTGAAAGAGCTTGGCCCCGAGCCGCGCCTCGAGCGCGTCGATATGGCGGATCACGGTTGCATGGTGCACACCCAGCACGTCAGCGGCGCCGCTCACTGTCCCTTGCTTGGCCACCTGATAGGCGGTTCTGATCTCGTCCCAGTGTTCCATGACCCACCTTGTGCGAATGCGCACATCTGATGTGTCATCTTCGATCTTTTGTTCGTTTGAGTAAATCACAATCTTGGGGCCAGTCACCAAATCGGAGCCTCAAATGTCCAAGACCATCCTTCACATCGACGCCTCAGTTTCGCTGAACGAGTCCAAATCCCGCGCCGCCTCGGCGAGGCTTGTCGAAGCCAGCGGCGCCGACACAATCCTGCGCCGCGATTTGGCCCTGACACCTGTCCCGCATATTGATCACCACTGGGTCACCGCGGGTATGATCCCGGTCAGCGGGCGCAGCGAGTTTGACCATGCCAAACTCTCGCTGTCTAACGAACTCATCGCCGAAATCGAAGCGGCGGACGAGATTGTCATCGGGATGCCGATCTATAATTTCACCGTTCCGGCCCAGATCAAATCTTGGGTCGATCTCATCGCCCGCCCCGGCGTGAGCTTCAAATATACCGAGAAGGGCCCCATCGGCCTTCTACGCGACAAACCTGTGAAAGTTGTCGTTGCCTCCGGCGGAACACCGATTGGCGCCCAGCACGATCACGCGACGCCCTATATGCGGTTTATCCTCGGCTTCGTCGGCATTACCGATGTGACCTTCATCGAGGCGGCAGATATCTTGGAGCAGACCGCCCTCGCAGCCTGATCTCGTATCGTCGCCGGTCCGGTTCACGCCGGTCCGGCTTGACTCTCTCCCTCCATCCCTCTATCCGCTCCCCAATCTCCGGAAGCACTCTGTCTTCCGGTCCTCGCCCAATTGCGGGGATCGCCGCCCACTAGCGCGTCGCGCCCGTGGGCGCGCATTTCGTTTGGACGCATCGATGTGCGTTTGTGATATGAGCGGTCCCGACCTATCTGGGATCTAGGGAAACGGGTCTGAAGGAGACCGAGGCATGTTTGAATCACTTTCCGAACGCCTGTCAGGTGTCTTCGACCGGCTGACCAAGCAAGGCGCTCTTTCGGAAGATGATGTAAAGACCGCCCTGCGCGAGGTGCGTGTGGCGCTTCTCGAGGCTGACGTCTCGCTGCCTGTCGCCCGTGATTTCGTGACCGCGGTTCAGGCCAAGGCCACCGGCCAAGCCGTGACCAAGTCGATCACGCCGGGCCAGCAGGTCGTCAAGATCGTCCATGACGAGTTGGTCTCGGTCCTGACCGGCGCGGAAGATCCCGGCGCGCTCAAGATCGACAACCCGCCCGCGCCGATCCTGATGGTCGGCCTGCAGGGTTCGGGCAAGACGACCACCACCGCTAAACTCGCCAAGCGTCTCAAGGAGCGCGAGGGCAAGCGCGTTTTGATGGCCTCGCTCGACACCAATCGCCCCGCCGCTATGGAGCAGCTGCAGATCCTTGGTGCGCAAATCGGTGTCGATACCCTGCCGATCGTCAAAGGCGAGACACCGGTGCAGATCGCCAAGCGCGCCAAGACCCAAGCGAGCCTTGGCGGCTATGACGTCTATATGCTCGACACCGCGGGCCGCCTGCATATCGACGCCGAGCTCATTCAACAGGCCGCCGATGTTCGTGACGTGGTCAAGCCGCGCGAGACGCTTCTCGTGGTCGACGGCTTGACCGGTCAGGATGCGGTGAACGTGGCGACCGAGTTTGACGCCAAGATCGGCGTGACCGGTGTTGTCCTCACGCGGATGGACGGCGACGGCCGCGGCGGTGCGGCGCTGTCGATGCGGGCCGTGACCGGCAAGCCGATCCGTTTCGTCGGCCTCGGCGAGAAGATGGACGCGATAGAGACCTTCGAGCCGAGCCGCATCGCCGGCCGCATCCTTGGCATGGGCGATATCGTGGCCCTCGTCGAGAAGGCGCAGGCGACGATCGAGGCCGAGCAGGCCGAGAAGATGATGAAGCGGTTCCAGAAGGGCCGTTTCAACATGAACGATCTGAAGATGCAGCTTGAGCAGATGCTGAAGATGGGCGGCATGGAAAGCATGATGGGGATGCTTCCGGGGATGGCCAAAGCCTCCAAGCAGATGAGCGCCGCCGGTCTCGACGACACGATGCTGAAGCGCCAGATCGCCCTCATCAACTCGATGACAAAGAAGGAACGCGCCAACCCCGATCTGATGCAGGCGAGCCGCAAGAAGCGGGTTGCGGCCGGGGCCGGGCTTGAAGTGTCGGAACTCAATCGTCTGCTCAAGCAGCAGAAGCAGATGGCCGACATGATGAAGAAGATGGGCAAGATGGGCAAAGGCGGCGCGCTCAAGCAGATGATGAAGGGGATGATGGGCAAGGGCGGCGGTATGCCCGATCTCAATGACCCTGCGGCTCTGGAAGAGGCGGCCAAGGCGATGGGCGCGAAGTTGCCGGGCAATTTGCCGGGCCTTGGAGGTGGGATGCAGCTTCCGGGCAACCTTTCGGGCTTTGGCAAGAAGAAGTGAGTGTAGCTTCGGCAGATAAGCAAGAGGGGGGCGCTGCCACCCGTCCCGCGGGCGGGACTCCCCCCGGGATATTTTCGGGCCTCGGAGAGGTGCGGGCGATTCCGGTTTTGCAGACGGCGCGGTTGGCGCTGGGGCCGTTTTCGATGGCGCATTTCGAGGCCTTTGCGGCCTTTTGCGAGACCGAGCGGTCGGTGTTCCTAGGTGGGCCGACGACGGACCGGCGCCACGCATGGGATAGCTGCATGATCCACCTCGGCCATTGGCAGGCGCGGGGCTATGGCGCGTTTTTTGCGACCGAGACCGCGACGGGCAGGCCGGCGGGCCGGATTTCGATCTGGCATCCGATCACGCTGGATGAGCCGGAACTGAGCTGGGTTGTGTTCGACGGCTACGAGGGCAAGGGCTTTGCGGCTGAGGGTGCGCGTGCGGTTCGCAATTGGGCGGCGGCGCAGGGCATGGGGCCTTTGATGTCGCTCGTTGCGCCGGAGAATGATGCTTCGGTGCGTCTGGCCCAGCGTCTTGGCTGCACCGAAGAGGGGCGGCATACCTATCCGTCGGGCGCCGAGGTGATCCGGTTCCGGCATCCTTTGGGGGAGGCTGCGTGATGGCGACGATGCTTCCCAATGTGCCCGTTCTTGAGACCGAGCGCCTGATCCTGCGCGGGCCTGCGCCGCAAGATATCGAGCCGGTGATTGCCTTCTATGCCGATCCCGTCCGCTCGGCTGGCTTCGGCGGCCCCTTGAAGCGGGACGATGCGTGGCGTTGGTTTGCCCTGTCGGTCGGCCATTGGTGCCTGCATGGCTATGGCTTTTGGACGGTCGAGACCAAGGCGAGAGAGATCGTCGGGATCGTCGGCCTGTGGAACCCCGAGGGCTGGCCCGAGCCCGAGCTTGGCTGGGTCTTGTTCGAAGGCGCCGAGGGCAAGGGCTATGCCATCGAGGCGGCCGAGGCGGTGCGCGACTATGCCTATGACGTGCTGGGCATGACGACGATGACTTCGAACATTCTGCCCTCGAACGAGCGCTCCAAGGCCCTCGCCCGCAAGATGGGCGCGGTCTACGAGCGCACCTATGACAACCCCAACATGGGAACCGACGAACTTTGGCGTCACCCCGGACCGGAGGCCCGCGCATGAAATTGAAACCCTGGCAGAAACCGATGACCGGTCAGGCCGCTGTGGCGGTCGACCGGATTTGCGCCTCGCTCCCGCGAATTGCGCGGGGCCGCATCATCCTGCGGGCGCCCTATCTTGAGGATTACCCGCTCTTTGAATCGATCGTCACCGGCGAGCGGGGCCGCTGGATCGGCGGGCCGCTCACGCCCGAGGCGGCGTGGCTCGATTTCATCCAGATGGTCGCCGGCTGGGTTCTGCGCGGCGCTGGCCTCTGGACGGTCGAGCTGCAGGCCACTGGCGAGCGGGTGGGCTTTGTCGTCCTCAACCACGAGACCGGCGATCCCGAGATGGAGCTTGGCTTCCTCTTCCCCGTCGAAAACGAGGGCAAGGGCTATGCCTTCGAAGCAGGCGAAGCGGCGCGCAACAACGCTTTCTTCGCGCTGAACCGCGATACCCTTATCAGCTGGATCGACCCCGAGAACGCCCGCGCGATCAAATTGGTTGAGCGCCTCGGCGCCCAGCGCGATCCCGCATCCGATATTGATGGCTGCGTGGCCTATCGTTATCCGCGCCCCGAATTCGAGATGTGAGGCCAAAGATGACCGACGCCACCACCCGCGCCGCCGCGCTTCTGAAATCGCACCGCGAGTCGATCGACCGGCTCGATGCGATCCTCGTTTTCACGCTGGCTGAGCGCTTCAAGCACACCCAGTCGGTCGGCCGTCTCAAGGCCGAACACGCCCTGCCCCCGTCCGATCCGGTCCGCGAAGAGGCCCAGATCGCACGGCTCACCGATCTTGCGAAACAGGCCGATCTCGACCCGGACTTCGCCAAGAAATTCCTGGCCTTCATCATCCAGGAAGTCATCAAACACCACGAACAACACCAATCCTGACGGGCCCCTGCCCGTCACCACGCCATTCAAAGGAGAAATCGACATGGCTATGAAAATCCGTCTCGCCCGCGGCGGCTCGAAAAAGCGCCCCCACTACGCGATCGTTGCGTCCGACAGCCGGATGCCGCGTGATGGCCGCTTCATCGAGAAGCTGGGCACCTACAACCCGCTTCTCGCCAAGGACAGCGAAGATCGCGTCAAGATGGACATCGACCGCGTGAAGCATTGGCTGTCGCTCGGCGCCCAGCCGACCGATCGCGTGGCCCGCTTCCTCGAGGCCGCCGGCGTTGTTGCCAAGAAAGAGCGCAGCAACCCCAAGAAAGCCGTTCCGGGCAAAGCCGCCCAAGAGCGCGCCGCAGCGAAAGCCGAAAAGGCTGCTGCTCCGGCCGAGGAGGCTTCGGAGTAATTCCAAGCTGGGGCCCGCGCCGATGGTGCGGGCCTCTTTCCCCCAAACGGAGCCGCAGATGTTCTGGCTTCTTCGCAAACTCCTGATCCCGGTTGCCACCTTCGGTTTTGGCATGGCGCTGCAGCTTCAGATCGACACCGACCGCTGCCACGCGGCCGGTGGCATCTGGTGGGAAGGGGTTTGCCAAGGTGCCATTGCCGACTGATAGTGCCGGAGGCGGCAAACTGGGATGAGCCATGTCTGACACGCGCGTGATCGTAGGAGCCATTGCCGGAGCGTTCGGCGTGAAGGGCGAGGTGCGCCTCAAGTCTTTCTGTGCCGATCCTGCCGCCATTGCCGACTATACGCCCCTCTACTCCAAGGACGGCCGCCGCTTTGCCACCGTGGTTCTGACCGGAGCCGCCGCCAACGCGCTGACCGCCCGTATCGATGGAGTGGCAACCAAGGAAGAGGCCGATGCCCTGAAAGGCACCGAGCTCTATGCCGAGCGCGATCAGCTTCCCTCGCTGCCGGACGACGAGTTTTATCATGCCGACCTCATTGGCCTGCCGGTCTATGATGCAGGCGGGCAGCTTTTGGGCAAGGTGAAGGCGGTGCTCAATCACGGCGCTTCGGACCTCCTTGAAATCCACAGCCCCGGCGCGAAATCGACCGTTCTTCTGCCCTTCACCAAGGCCGCGGTTCCGACGGTCGACCTTGCTGCTGGCCGGATCGTTGCCGATCCGCCCGCGGGCATTTTCGAAAACTGAGGGCGCGATGACCGACGCCCCGCTCACCGGCAAATCCCACGGGCGCAAGTCGATCACGGCCTCGCTCAAACCGCGCGACCTGATGGAAGAGCCCGCGACCCTCGCCCGCGCTTTTCAAGCGCAGGTGATCACCCTCTTTCCCGGCGCCTTCCCCGGTGTTCTGGGCGAGAGCCTGACCGGCAAGGCGCTGAACGAGGGGCTCTGGCAGCTCAAGACCTACGACCTGCGCCAATTTGGCGAGGGGCGGCATCGCAATGTCGACGACACGCCCGCAGGCGGCGGCGCGGGGATGGTTTTGCGGCCTGACGTGTTGGAAAAGGCGATCACCGCCGCCCGATCCGAAGCGCGGGGTGTGATGCCGCTTATCTATCTTTCGCCGCGTGGCAAGCCGATGGATCAGGCGATGATGCGCCAGCTTGCGGCCTGCGATGGCGTAACGCTTCTTTGCGGGCGGTTTGAAGGGGTGGACCAGCGGGTGCTCGATCACTTCGGCATCGAAGAGGTGAGCCTCGGTGACTTTGTCCTCACTGGTGGGGAGATCGCCGCGCAGGCGCTTCTGGATGCCACCGTGCGACTTCTACCGGGCGTTCTCGGCAATGCCGCCTCGACCGAAGAGGAAAGCTTCTCGGCGGGCCTTCTCGAGCATCCGCAATACACCCGCCCCGCCATCTGGCAGGACCGCGAGATCCCGCCTGTCCTGATGTCGGGCCACCACGCCGAGATCGAGAAATGGCGCAAGGCCGAGGCCGAGAAAATCACCAAAGAACGCCGCCCCGACCTATGGGACGCTCATTCCAGAAAGCGGTCGGGGCTTTAGTCCTTCACCAGCCCCGCCATCTGCTTGGTGATATAACGGATCGCCTTTTCCGGCATGATCCGTATCAGAGCGTTCAGCATCTTCGCATCCTTGCCGATCAGCACATGAAGCCTGTTGGCCTCAATCCCGTCTAGGATGATCCGCGCCGCCTCGGGCGCGGGCACTGGTTTCATGCTCTTGGCAGCCTCGTCCGCACCTTTGGGCATCGGCACGCCCGAGTTCTGCGAGATGTTGGTATCAACCCCGCCGGGCATCACCACCGTGACATGGACGTTGGTGCCAAGTGTCTCGGCGTAGATCCCTTCCGAGAGGAGCTTCACCGCCGCCTTGGAGGCGCCATACATCGTTTGCCCCGGAAAGGGGATAAAGCCGCCCATGCTCGAGACGTTGCAGATATGCGCCTCGGGCCGGGCCTTGAGGTGTGGGAAGAAGGCCTTGATCATGTGGATCTGGCTCCAGAGGTTCACATTGATCATCCGCTCGATCAATTCGTAGGACAGGTCGGCAAAATCAATGAACGGCTGGATCACACCGGCGCAGTTGATGATCGCATCGACCTGACCGTGCTCGGCGATCACTTCCTCAGGCAACTCATGGACGCGCTTGCGATCGGACACATCGGCCACATGGGTCGAAAGCCGCTCGCCCGCCACCGCGCTGGTAAAGTTGGCCAAGCCCTCGGGCCGAAGATCGACCGCCGCGACCCGCGCACCACGCGCCAGGAGCGCCAGCACCAACGCCCGCCCGATGCCGCTGCCTCCGCCGGTAACGACAAAGACTTTGTCCTTGATTTTCATGGTCACTCCCTCCGTGTTGCGGCGCTATTCTATCAGACCGTTAACGCCGCCAAATTGACCTTGCTCAAGTCGCACTCCGGGGCTTGAACGCGCCAGCCAACCCGCCTATACACCGCCCGTCCGGGGCTCGGCTGAGTCGTCCGGCTTTCTTTCTTTGCTCATCGGCCTGCTTTCTTCGGCGGGGTGGAGCGGAAGGAACGACGAATAAGGAACGTTGCCTGATCTCTGGCGGGCGCTGCGGCGACCCGGAAGAAGACCGAGAGCTCTGAGGCGCATCACCTTTGCGGAACAAACCGCAAGCAAAATAGGAGCGCATCAGATGGACCTGATCGCACAACTCGAGGCGGAACAAGTTGCCGCCCTTGGGAAGGACATTCCCGATTTCAAAGCTGGCGACACCATTCGCGTCGGCTACAAGGTGACCGAAGGCACCCGCACCCGCGTTCAGATGTATGAAGGCGTTTGCATCAGCCGCAAGAACGGCTCGGGCATTGCCGGTTCGTTCACCGTTCGCAAGATTTCGTTCGGCGAAGGCGTGGAGCGCGTGTTCCCGCTGCACTCGACCAACATCGACAGCATCACAGTTGTCCGTCGTGGTCGTGTCCGCCGCGCCAAGCTCTACTACCTCCGTTCGCGTCGCGGCAAATCGGCCCGTATCGCCGAGGTGAGCAACTACAAGGCGCTCGACAGCGCCGCTGACGCATAAGGAGCACCACTATGCGCAAAGGTATTCACCCCGACTATCACATGATCGACGTCAAGCTCGTCGACGGCACCGTGGTCCAGATGAAATCGACCTGGGGCAAAGAGGGCGAGCAAATGTCGCTCGACATCGACCCCTCGGTTCACCCGGCCTGGACCGGCGGTTCGTCCCGCCTGCTCGACACCGGCGGCCGCGTGTCGAAGTTCAAGAACAAATACGCTGGCCTCGGCTTCTAAGCCTGACGCCTCCGGAAAACGAAACGCCGGCCCTCGGGGCGGCGTTTTGCATTTCTGGGGATTGAGGCTAGGGTTTCTCAAACAATAGCAGAGGCCCCTATGTCCTTCCCCGATTTCTTCAACCAGTTCCCGCTTCTCGATGTTCCGATCTCGGAAGATATCGTCACCATCCGGGCGATCCGGTCGGATCAAGGGCTCGTGGCGTTCTTCACTTTTCACAAGGATTTCGAGATGCCGCCACATTCCCACGGGTTTCAGTGGGGCACGGTGATCAAGGGCCAGCTCACCTTCACCATCGACGGCAATTCGACAACCTATGGCCCCGGCGACACATATTTGCTCGACCGGAGCGAGGTTCACGCCGTCAAGGCTGCTGCGGGAACGCAGGCTCTCGATGTCTTCGAAGAGCCTGACCGTTATCCGCTGAAAGCCTAGGCCTTCGCCGCGCGATTGCCCTTGGCGCCACGGCGCTTGAAGCCGCCGGGCTTGCCCATTGCGGGCTTCGCGCCAGCGGGGCGGGCGCCCTGCCCCTGACCACCCGGCTTGCCACCGCCACGACGCGGCCCGCCGCGGCGCTTGGGCTGCTCGGGGGCGACCGGATCCCACGGACGGCCCGAGGCCACAGGGATCGACGCTTTCATCGCCTTCTCGATATCGCTCAGATAGCCCATCTCGTCGGGCGCGCAGAGCGCGATCGCCATGCCATCGGCACCCGCGCGCGCGGTGCGGCCGATGCGGTGGACATAGTTTTCCGGCACGTTCGGCAGCTCGTAGTTATAGACGTGCTTCACGCCGGGAATATCGAGGCCACGGGCGGCCACATCGGTCGCCACCAGCACCCGCACCTTGCCTTCGCGGAATTCCTGAATGGCGCGTTCGCGCTGGCCCTGGCTCTTGTTGCCGTGGATCGCGGTCACGGCAAAGCCTTTGGCCGCGAGGTTGCGCGAGAGCTTCTCCATGCCGTGCTTGGTGCGGCCAAAAACAAGCGCCAGCTCGTCGCGGTGTTTGTCGAGAAGCTCCACCAGCAGGTCCATCTTGGCGGCGGCGCCGACGAAATGGACGCATTGCTCGATCTTGTCGGCGGCCTTGCCCGGCGGGTTGACCTGAACGCGGATCGGGTTCGAGAGGTAAGCCTCGCTCAGTTCGGCCATCTGCTTGGGCATGGTGGCCGAGAAAAGCATCGTCTGACGCTCTTTCGCCAGAAGCGGCGCGATGCGGCGCAGGGGTTGGATGAAGCCCAGATCAAGCATCTGGTCGGCCTCGTCGAGAACGAGGAAGCGGGTCTCGTCAAGACGGACAGCCTTGCGGTCGATCAGGTCGAGCAGGCGGCCGGGGGTGGCCACGAGAACGGCGGTGCCTTTCTCGAGCTTGCGCATCTGGCCGGTGATGCCGGCGCCGCCGACCACGAGAACGATCTTGAGGTGGCTGCCTGCGGCAAACATCATCAGATTGTCGGCGATCTGCTTGGCCAGCTCGCGGGTCGGCGCAAGGATCAGCGCCTTGGCCGATTTGGGCGAGGGGCGCCCGCCTTCTTTCAGAAGCGCATCGAGCATCGGCAGGCCGAAAGCTGCGGTTTTGCCGGTTCCGGTCTGGGCAAGGCCCATCACGTCGCGGCCATTCATGGCGTGCGGGATGGCCTGCGCCTGAATCGGCGTCGGGTCGGTGATGCCGTTTTCGGCAAGTTTCGCGATGAGGCGGGGCGCGAGGCCCAGCATATCAAAATCCATAATATTTTCCTGTCTGGCGCAGCCCATAGGCATACGCACATCATGCGCCACGGCTTTAGCAGCCGCAGCATCGGCAAAGGGTTGCGCCAAGGGCTGACAGGCGCACCGAATTGCGCGCACACCGCCAAAGCGCGGCACCCCTGCGTGACTGTGGGAACCAGTTGATCCGTTGCTCTCGCTCGGCCACATCATTGCGGGCGGCGCACTGCTCACGCGGCAGGAAGCATCGGTCTTAGGGCACATGGGGCTTGGGCGACACAAAGTCAAGCCAAGGAATTGCGGCTTATGCTGCGCTGCCGCGCTTCCCCTTGGGCGCGGCTCAAACTATACTGGCGCCAAGAAACTATCGGGGAAGAGCACGTGGCGCATATCATCGTCGTGGGCAACGAAAAGGGCGGCGCGGGCAAGTCGACCGTGTCGATGCACGTAGCGACGGCGCTCGCGCGGATGGGCCACAAGGTCGGGACACTCGATCTCGATCTGCGGCAGAAAACACTCGCCCGTTATATGCACAACCGGAATCGGTTTCTTCAGGCCGAAGGGCTGGACCTGCCGACACCGAGCTATCACGAACTGCCCGAAATCGATCAATCTAGCCTCAAACCGGGTGAGAACGTTTTCGATCATCGTCTTTCGATGGCTGTGGCGGGCCTTGAGCCGGACGTGGATTTCATCCTGATCGACTGCCCCGGCAGCCACACGCGCCTGAGCCAAGTCGCCCATTCGTTGGCCGATACGCTCTTCACGCCCCTGAACGACAGCTTCGTCGATTTCGATCTTCTCGCCCATGTCGACAATGACGGCGAGACGATCACCGGCCCCTCCGTCTATGCCGAGATGGTCTGGAATGCCCGCCAGCTTCGGGCGCAGGCCGGCTTGCCGCCGATCGACTGGATCGTGGTCCGCAACCGCCTTGGCGCGCAGAACATGGTCAACAAGCAGAAGATGGAAACCGCGCTGACCAAGCTCTCGCGGCGCATCGGCTTCCGGCTTGCCCCGGGCTTCAACGAGCGCGTGATCTTCCGCGAGCTGTTCCCGCGCGGCCTGACGCTCCTTGATCTGCGCGATATCGGCGTCTCGCAGCTCAATATCTCCAACGTCGCTGCGCGGCAGGAGCTTCGGGATCTGATGAAAGCGCTGAATCTGCCGGGCGTCAGCGTCGATTTCTGATCCATTTTTCGGCCCGGTTCGTATGTCGCTTATGAGTAAGATTTCGCCCCTCTGGATCGCCTTCTGGACCGCCCTTCTCGGCGCGGTTCTCGCGACATTCGCCATTCTGACCCTTAAGCCCTTCCTCGATCAGGTGCCTCACCTGCCGGATCAAGGCGCGGCCTGGTATTACTGGAAGCGGATCGACCCCGACTGGGCGAGCCGCGCCACAGCCTGGGGCTTCTATCTCGCGCATCAGTTCTTCTTCTGGGGTCTGATCTGGTGGGCCGTGCGGCATCGTGAGGAGCTGCGTGATCGGGGCCGGATGCATCCCGTGAACTGGATCGGCCTGATTGGCACCTTCGCCTTCATCGGCCTGCATTATTTTCAAACGGCGATCTGGTATGACGGTCTGGCGCAAGACACCTCGGTGTTTTCCTCGCAGATTTCGGTGATCTTCCTCCTGATTATCGTGCTGATGATCGAAGCCCCGCGCCGCGGCCTTTTCTTCGGCTATGGCGGCGGCTGGTTGAAAACGCTGCGCCCTATGCTCATCCGCTATCACGGCTATTATTTCGCCTGGGCTGTGACCTACACCTATTGGTTCCACCCGATGGAAACCACGCCGGGCCACCTTCTGGGCTTCTTCTACACCTTCTTGCTGCTCATTCAGGGGGCCTTCGTATTCACCCGCGTTCACACCAACAAATGGTGGACCGTGACGCTTGAGCTCTCGGTCCTCGTGCATGGTGTCACCGTGGCGCTTGTGGCCGGGCAGGAGATTTGGCCGATGTTCCTCTTCGGATTTGCAGCGATGTTCATCGTCACGCAGATGCACGGCCTCGGCCTGAGCCGACTTGTCCGCGGCGTGATCCTCGCTCTGTTCGCAGGCTCGGTCTATCTGGTCTATTCCGAAAGGGGATGGGCACAGCTGAACGAGATCATCCGCATCCCGGTGATCGACTATGGCCTGCTGGCGATCCTTGGTGGCGTGGCGATCTGGATCACCAGACGCCGGCTCAAAGCGGCCTAGCGCCGGACGAGCGCGAGCTGACAAGAATCACTTGCGCGATGCAGCTACACCCCGAGAGCTGAGGCAACGGCTCAGGGGCAACACTCAGAAGTTTATCGGGAGAAGTGGCGGACTGGAGAGGTGTATAACTAATGTTCTAGCGCATTCTATAGTCTCGGCAATCGTCTATAAATTATAGCTTTCTAAGAACCTTGATCTTCCTTACTGTTCTAGAAGTTCCCGTCTGTTCCAGTGCATCTGTGGGGACGAATGTGGGGACGAGTAGATGGCCAAGCAACTAACCGCGGCATTTGTGAATAGCGTCAAGGACGCAGGCAAATACTTTGATGGTAGTGGCCTAGGCTTGATCCTGCAGCACTTCAACCTGCCGAAGCTTCGATACGATCTCTTCGGGCTTCTCTCGCTTTCCAGCCATCGCTGATCCTCCAATTTTTGGGACAATCTATCCCAGTTGGTGGACCACTTTCAGGGGGCTACTCCATTCTGATGATTTCGCAAAAGAAATCGGGCGCCACTGAGGCGCCCGATCAAACAAGCTTTGATTGTCCTAATTAGCCGTGCGCGTGTTCGCTGTCTCTGACGGCCAAATTCCAAATGATTAGGCCGAACAAGATTTTGTTCACAAAGTCTGCAAGGTTGTAGACAGCGTTTAACGTTCCTTGGTCAACCCCGCCCGTAAAATAACCAAGCACATAGCCGATTGGGTAGATTGCCCAACCAACCAAAACAATCCACCGCATGGAGTTAAAGGCGGATCGTACCGAAGGCTCTGCATTAGCAGCGGCTCTGCCGGCCTCACCACCATAGATTTCCCATATGATGATGACCCAGCCAACCATACCGATAGCAAAACCCAACGCGGCGGACATGATACCTGCTTCGCCAAAGTAGCCGAAGACAAGCATAACCAAGGTTCCAACAAGTAGTCTTACAAAAGACTGAACGCCAACCTTCGCCCCAACTGCACGCAAAATGATGAAGAACTCAATCATTAGAAGAGGCACTGTTATCAGCCAATCAATGTAGCGATAAACAATTGGCGTCGTTTGCTCCGCAACCCAGAAGTCGCGCATGTAGTCATAATGCACTCCCGCAACCAGAGTGACGAGGCCTGCCACGAGCAAAGACAGACGCCAATGTTGTTTGACCCTTAAGCCTTCGTAGAGGAAGAAGACTGTCGATGCGACCATCGCTATTGACACGAGCCAGAATGTAACACCGACAAAATCGTCGCTTTGTAGAAACAGTTTTTCCATTTCGTTTGCTCCCTGTTACCCGAACTCTATCCAGTTCGAACATTCGTGATACGCAGCAACGTAGAAGTTGGATCACAGTCAATCAACGCGAACCAACACAGCGGGTGTTAATGTGTACCAGCTGCGGCGGCGCAAGTCGTGAAACCCCCCATCCCAGACTATCGGCGGTATGGGTCGGGGCCGGAGGTGGCTAGGATCAAACCAAGATCCGTGATAAAGACCGCATGAGGGTGAAAATAATCGCCATCCAACATACTCCCAAAAAACTGGGCCGAGCAGTAAAGGCCTTTCTTTGCCTTGTCGGCATCTACCAGCGGCTAGACATTGCGCCGTCGGGCGGTTTTGACGGTTAGCATGAGTGTGAAGACTAATGGCGATAGCAAAATATTGAGAGATCCATCACAATAACGAGGCAATCACATAGCTAATTGCATGCATTTCTGTTGAGAGGCGTGGCTTGGATCCGGCGCATAGAGTAGGACAATGAAACTAGAATTCCACCACATCAACTATGTAAGTCACGACGTAGATAGCTTGCACAAGTTCTACACCAAGATACTTGGCCTGACCGACATCCCAGTATCGACGTTTCCTCGACCGGAGGCCACCTCGACTAGCGGTTATGATGGCGCGATCAGGTTTGCTACCGACGGCAAGATTCAGATGCATCTTGCTACCAAAGACTTCAATGTCGCCTTCAAGAACGGCGAAGTGATCAATCCTGTTGAACGAGGTCATATCGCATTCCGAACAGATGACATTGTCGGCCTGAAGTCGCTACTTGATGCGCATTCCATTCCCTATTCAGATTATGGCACTGCCTTTGCCGAGGAGTGGCATCAGGTGTTCTTCCATGACCCAGAGGGCAATGTCATTGAAGTGCATCAAGCGGTTCGGATGACTGAGGGCTAAAGACCAGAAATCGACAGCAGAGTAGCCTTAGCATCGTCCCATATCGATCACACACGGGGGGCTAAATACCCTTGCTTAGAGCGGTTCGCCCTGATCCAATCTGATAAGCAGTTCCTCCGCGTCGGCCATGATCTGTGCCCTATCGCTCGCATTGCGGTTTTCCCACGATCGACAAATCACGGCCATTCTGGGATTGGAACGGAACTGGTCAGCGTGACGGTCTATGAAGTGCCAGTAGAGCACGTTGAAGGGACAGGCCATCCGACCTGACTTTGCCCTCACGTCATACACACAGCCTGCGCAGTAATCGGACATTCGGGCGATATAGGCGCCGGAGGAGACATAAGGTTTGGATGCCAAAACACCACTATCAGCATACTGGCTCATGCCAATGGTGTTCGGCGCCTCTACCCATTCAAAAGCATCGATATAGACAGATAAATACCATTCGTGGACCTGCTGCGGATCGATACCAGCCAAAAGCGCAAAATTCCCAGTGACCATCAAGCGCTGGATATGGTGGGCGTAGGCGTGGCTTCGAGCCTGGGCCACGGCCTCCTTCATACACTGCATTCCAGTTTCGCCACCCCAATAGACATCAGGCAGCTTGCGGCTATGTCCCAAGGCATTGCTAGAGACGTAGTCGGGGCCCTTAAGAAAATAGATCCCACGCACGTATTCGCGCCAGCCGATGATCTGCCGGATGAAACCTTCAACGGCGTTTAGCGGTGCCGCGCCGAGCGTCCACGCTGAGACCGCACGTGCGCAGACTTCAAGCGGGGATAGAAGTCCAATGTTGAGGTAAGGCGAGATCACAGAGTGCCACAGGGTCGGCTCACCACGGATCATCACGTCCTGATAGTCCCCGAAGTGCGGCAAGTTATGCGTGATAAAATGGTCTAGGACCTGCAGCGCCTGATCGCGGTCTGTGGCATAGCTAAAGGGTCGCAGATCTCCAAAGTTGGCCGCAAATCGTGCCTCCACAAGGTCAAGCACCGCACTTACGTGTTTATCTGGCGCGAAGGCGGGCGGCGGGACAGGTCGGACATCTATTGGAGCTACTTTACGATTGTCACTGTCGAAGTTCCACTTGCCACCGGCGGGTTTATCTCCCTCCATCAGCAGGCCTGTCTTGCGTCTGACGTCGCGATAGAACCACTCCATTCGAAGTTCTTTGCGGTCCTTGGCCCAGTTTGCAAAATCACTGGTCGAAGTGATGAAGCGGCTGTCTGGCAACATTGTAAGAGGTAAAGGAAAATCAGTCAGCTCAGTGTTCAGCCGCCATTCGCCCGGCTCGGTGGCGATAACCTTGGTCGCGCCGAAGTTGGTCGCATGGTGCAGAAGTTCGCCAGTTATCGAGCCTGAGTTTCTGGGGTCGTCAAGCTGTGTATAGGCAACAGTCCACCCTTCTTGCCGAAGCCACTCGGCGTACTTTCGCATTGCGGACAGAACCAGAGCGATCTTTTTAGGGTGATGAGGGACATAAGTGGCTTCGGCCATGACTTCGGCCATGACCACTACATCTCGATCTTTGTTCCCTTTTTGCAGGGCAGCGATGTTAGGCGAAAGTTGGTCGCCAAGTATTAGGATAAGGCGGGGCTCTTTCACGGGACCGGCTGCTCCGCTAACAACATGAGGGTAAATGCGAAGCGCATAGCTTTCATGGCTAGACCCTAGACACCCCAACGACAGCAGAAAAGTGTGATTCCGTCCACCTAGCAGTAACGGCCTAGATCTCAACCTCATGTACCAAATTGCTTATGGGAAAATTGAGAGTGATTGCACCCCAACCATTAGCCCTTTGCACCTGCTACGAGGTGCTTTGGCACCAATTTTGGGAACACTTAGATGAGCATTGACTTGTCTAGCGTTTGAGCAAGTTCTGGCCTTCGAAGTGTTCGATGTGTGGGCTATCTAGCCTTGACTAATTTCGGCAGAGATTTCGTAAGGAGCTGCAATGCCATCGCAGGTTAAATATACACCCCCAAAGGTTTGGAGATGGGATCAGCCCAGTGGCGGTGCTTTTGCATCCACCAACCGGCCAATAGCCGGTGCGACCCATGATAAGGATCTGCCACTCGGTAAGCATCCATTCCAGCTATATTCGCTAGCAACGCCGAACGGGGTTAAAGTGACGATCTTATTCGAAGAGCTGTTAGAAGCTGGCCACGAGGGGGCGGAATATGATGCTTGGCTGATCGATATCGGAGGTGGGCAGTTTGGCTCGGGGTTTGTCGAAGTTAATCCTAATTCCAAAATCCCAGCATTGATGGACTATTCGGGGCCGACCCCCCTTCGCGTCTTCGAATCCGGTTCGATACTGCTGCACTTGGCGCAAAAATTCAGTGCCTTTATGCCAATTGATCCGAGCGCTAGAGTTGAAACCATAAACTGGCTCTTCTGGCAGATGGCATCGACTCCCTACCTAGGAGGCGGATTTGGTCATTTTTACAAGTATGCTCCCGAAAAGCTCGAATATCCGATTAACCGCTTTGCCATGGAGACAAAGCGGCAACTTGACGTCTTGGACCGTCGTCTCTCGGACGTTGATTGGGTTGATGGCAATGGATACTCCATAGCCGACATAGCGATTTGGCCGTGGTATGGAAATCTTGTGTTGGGCCGTACCTATGACGCAGCCGAGTTCCTTAACGTCGATGGGTATGCCAACGTGCTTCGCTGGGCGCGGGCAATCGACGCCCGTCCTGCTGTCCAAAGAGGGCGTAAAGTGAATCGAAATTGGGGTGAGCTTTGGGAGCAGATGCCAGAGCGCCACGATGCTTCTGATTTCGAAAGGGTTCCCAAACAAACTTAAAGCAGTCGCCCTAGAACCCTCAGCTACCCGCACAGGTCCTCAACTCAAAGCATCTGTGTCTGACTTGCTTTTTTGGGTCTGGTGACTTGGATGCAACTTCCTACCGCCACAAGCGTAGCGCCAATACATTAGATCGCTGAGGCGCAAGGCGGCCTTGGTTGCAGATCAAGAATCAGCAACTCACATCGGGAGCAAACTCACCCAACAACGCAAACCCCGCGCGGCGCCTTCGGTCTCAGCCTCAGGCGCCACCTTGCGTCTACGGGCAGCCGCAACACCGCACACCACCGCGAGCGACGCGCCCGCGCGCGGGTGCGGTCGCCCCCTGTGGAGGCGGTTTCGGTGGGGGCGGAGGCTGAGAGGAGGATGGGAAGGGGCGGAAGGGCGCGAAGGACGGCAACCGACTGCTCTTTCGTTTCCGCATGTTCCACCGCGTTTGTGGGGACGGATGTGGGGACGAAATAGTCATCAGGCCGTCAAGAGGCTGATTTAAAACAAGTTTTGAGGATTAATTGGCGGACTGGGGAGGATTCGAACCCCCGACCCCTTGATTCGTAGTCAAGTACTCTATCCAACTGAGCTACCAGTCCGCGTCAGAGTGGGGCGGATGTAGCCGTAGCGGCTGGGCTTTGCAAGGGCGAAAACGAAAGAAATCATTTTCCCGACGCGAGCTCGGCTTTGGGCAGGCAGATGATGAATTCCGTGCCGCTTTCGTTCGTCCGCCCAAGCTCCAGCCGGCCCCCATGCCCCCGCACCAGCTCGGCCGCGATGACAAGGCCGAGGCCCGCGCCGCCTTTGGATACGCCACCTTGAAACGCCTGAAACAGATGCTCGCGGGCGCGCTGGGGCAGGCCGGGGCCGGTGTCGGCCAAGGTGATCCACCACTGGGCATCGTCCTCATGGGCGTGAATGCTGATCTCGCCCGGCTTGCCGGTTGCCATGATCGCCTGCCGGGCGTTGCGCACGAGGTTTGACAGGACGCGGTAGAGCTGCTCGGCATCGGCGCGGATCGTCAGGTTGCCTGGAATGTCCTCCGAGAAACTCAGCTCATACTCCCCTGCCGCAAGGCGTTCGCCATCGAGCACCTCGGCGACAACAGAGGCAAGGCTCACCCGGCCGAGCTTGGGCGGGGCTTCGTCGGCGCGGCCAAACGCGAGAGTGTTCTCGCAAAGATGCACCGCGCGGGTGATCGAGTTGACGAGCTTGGGCGCGAGGCGCTGCACGGCGGGATCTTCCGAGGCTTCGATCCGGTCGACGAAAAGCTGGGCCGAAGAAAGGATATTCCGCAGGTCGTGGCTGACCTTGGCGACGCCCTCGCCAAGCTGCGCGAGCCGCTCGCGCTGGCGCAGGGCGGCGGTGAGCTGCTGCTGCATCATCTGCAGCGCCTCTTCCGCCTCGCGCAGCTCGATCAGCCCAGCGGTCGGTGCGATGATCCGGCGGGCATCTTCCGGCGCCATGGCATAGCTTTGCATATGCCCCACAACGCCCTTGATGGGTTTCACAAGGAAGGCCCGCACCGCAACGAAAAGAAGCGCCGCGGTGATGATCGAGATCACCGCGGAGAGCATCAGGATATTCAAGCCATAGTCGATCATCGCGGTGCGGAGCGGCGCCTGCTCCATCGTCACCTCGATCTCTTGCCCGCCGCCCTGAACCGGCATCCCGATCACCCGGATCACCGGATCACCCGGTTCGAAGAGGGTCATCATAGCGTCACGCATCAGCGCCCAAGCCGAAGCGCCACGCAGGTCATAGGTCGCCTCGGCCGGCCCGGGCACTTCGGAGGAAAGGATCAGCTGGCGCACTTCGTCGCGGCGCAGCACCACGTTGAAGACGCCAGCATTTGTCAGAAGCTCTTTCTCGAGATCCTCCGAGATCATGTCATCGGCCAGAAGCGAGAGTGAGGCGATCTGCGCCCGCTCGAGGCGCAGAAGGAGGTAATCCTGCCGGAAGCGGGCCACGGAAGGCACGAAGATCAGCACCTCCGCCAGCATGACGAAGACGACCGTCAGAACCAGAAAACGCCCCGAGAGCGTGTTCAGCATTGTCCCTCCGCCCCTAGGGCAGCCACCTCTGAACGAAACGGGTGATCCGCTTGATCATACGGCTTTCGAATAGTCTTGGACCAAAATAGGCACTCGCGGCCCGTTTGTTAATCTCGGCAAGGGTTGGATAAGGCAAGACAGTGTTCGAAATCGCCGCCATCCCAAGGCCCGCCGAAATCGCCATCGCCCACATGGCGATGAGCTCGCCTGCCTCGGGCCCGACAATGCCTGCCCCAATCGGTTTGCCCTTGCGGACGATCACCTTGATCGCCCCTTCGGTCTGGCCCGCCGTGACCGCGCGGTCGCTTTTGTCGAAGCCGACCTGAACCACCTCGATGCCCGACCCGAATTTCGCCCGCGCTTCGGCCTCGGTCAGGCCGACATGGGCGATCTCGAGGCTGGTGAAGGTCGCACGGGGGATGTGGTCTTGCCGCTCGCGGGCCGGAAGGCCGAGCACCGCCGAGCGGACGACGATCCCCGCCTGATAGCCCGCCAGATGGGTGAAATGCCGCCGCCCGGCCACATCGCCGATGGCGTAAACGCGGCGGTTGCCAGTGGTCTTGAGGTCGGGGCGAACGGCGATACCCGCAATGGGATCAAAGGTGATTCCTGCTGCCTCGAGCCCAAGGCTCTGCACATTGGGGGCGCGACCCGCGGCAACGAGAAGGTGGGAGCCTTCAATTCGGCCCGCGACGGTCTCGACCCAGATCGCCCCTGCCTTGCCGCCCACCTTGGCGACGGGCGTGTTCTCATGGATCACAAGCCCGTCCTGCCGCAGCCGATCTACGACGATCTTGGCAAGCTCCGGCTCTTCCCGACCCAGCGCCGTCTGCGCCTCGATGACCGTGACCTCGCACCCAAGCCGCAGATGCGCCTGTGCAAGCTCAAGGCCGATGGGGCCAGCGCCAATGACGATCAGGTGCTCGGGCTGGTCCTTCTGCTCGAAGATTGTCTCGTTCGTGAGGAAGGGCGTCCCCGCCAGACCCTCGATCGCCGGGATCATCGGCCGCGAGCCCGTTGCCATGACAAAGCGCCGCGCCTCGATCTCATGGTCACCCGCCCGAACGGTCTTGGGGCCGACGAATGCGCCCCGCGCCCGGATCACGCGAACACCAAGCCCTTCAAACCGCTCTTGGCTGTCATGCGGCGCAATCGCGGCGATGGAAGCCCGCACATGGGCCATCGCCTCGGCATAGCTCGGGCGCGGCATGCGGGCCGAAGCCGCGAGCAGAGCCTTGGACGGCACGCAGCCGTGGTTGAGGCAATCGCCCCCCATCTCGCCCTCTTCGAGGAGGACCACCCGCGCACCCATCTGTGCGGCGCCGGCGGCCACCGAAAGCCCGCCCGAGCCCGCGCCGATGATGCAGATATCTGTCTTGATGCGCTCCATCAGATCCGCGCGCCTCTCCGTCTGGCCCGAACAATGGCCGGGATCAGGGCGAGGATACACAAGCCAACGAGCGGCACCAGAACCGGCGCGGTGAAGATCACGCCGAGTTCCGGCTCCGCACCGCTGGCGAAAACCTCGCCCAGACCGGAGCCGAGGCTGGTGAATACGAAAGCGCCGGGCAGGATGCCGAGGAAGGTCGAGACCACAAAACGCGAGAGCGGGACGTTGAGGAGAGCGGGAATCAAGTTGGCGACGAAAAACGGAACAGCAGGCACAAGGCGAATGAGAAACAGCATCGACCACTGATTCTCATCAAGTCCCGCCTTGATCCGCGCCACACGTCCGCCATAGGCCTCAAGCCGCTTCGCCAGCCCGTCGCCCAGTCCGGCACGAACGGCCAGAAAGAGCGCGGTCGCTCCGATCGTCGCACCGGTCACGTTGAAAAGAACGCCGGGGAAGAGGCCGAAGAGATAGCCCCCTGCCAGAGTGATCATCAGGCCGCCGGGCAGCGAAAAGGCAACGGCCAGAGCATAGGCGGCCACGAAACCGAGGGTGAAAGCCGAATAATTCGCATCCCGCAGGCCGTTCAGCCAATCGCGATTCTCGGCCAGCGCCGCAAAAGTCACCTCATCGCGCAGGAACACGACGCCGATAACGGCGACCGCTGCGATCGTAATCCAGGGCAGGTGGCGGGAAATCGGGGCGGGCAAGGCGAGGTCCGGTTTTTGATCTGTTCAAACCGACATGGACCAAAGAGGCCTTTCGCGCCAGTGGCTTCACAGGAGCTTGATTGCCCGTGCCTCTTTGCCGGTGTAAAAGCCCCCGACTGTAACAAACCGGCCCGGAAAAAACGCGCAAAGCGGTCGATTCTTCGCTCGGCTCGTGTTGACAGGCTCCCCGCCCGCCTCTATTGGCAGGGCTTCGAATGACACAGGCCTCGAATCCCGCCCACGAATCCCGCGATGTGCGGTTCGGCCTCAAGGATACGGAGAGAACGCGATGAAGCGCACGTTCCAACCCTCGAACCGGGTTCGCAAGGCCCGTCACGGCTTCCGCGCCCGCATGGCGACCAAGGGTGGCCGCAAGGTGCTTAACGCCCGTCGCGCCCGCGGCCGCAAGGTCCTGAGCGCCTGATAGCGTTTGGGTGTGGCCATGACCACGCCAGAAGCTGAAAAGCCTGAAACCGCCGAGGCCACGCCTGCGGCGGTTTTCGTTCGCCCAGAGATCATGACAAAGCGCGCGGATTTCCTTGCCGCCGCGCAGGGGCGCCGGATGGCGCTTCCCGGATTTCACCTACAAGCCCGATTTCGCGATGATGGCTCTAATGCCATCCGCGTGGGCTTTACCTGCTCTAAGAAGGTCGGCAATGCCGTGGCCCGCAACCGCGCCAAGCGCCGTTTGCGAGAAATCGCGCGGCTGGTGCTGCCGACTTGCGCGAGGCCCGGCTGGGATTATGTATTGGTTGGCCGCCGCGATGCGACCGCGGCCGCCGATTTCGCTCAGATGCAGAGCGATTTGAAAGCCGCGCTTCGGAAGATCCACAAATGACCCCGCTCGCCTGGATCCTGTCACTTCCCGTCAAGGGCTATCGTCTGGTCTTTAGCCCCTGGGTCGGGCACGGCTGCCGCTATCAGCCGACCTGTAGCGCCTATGCGCTCGAGGCGCTGGAAAAGCATGGCGGGATCAAGGGCGGCTACCTCGCCGCGCGGCGCATCCTGCGCTGCCATCCCTTGGGCGGATCGGGCATCGACAACGTGCCGGATTGACCTCGGGCCGGGGGCGCGGTCTTTTCGCTGAAAAGGACTGTAGATGCTGACGCCCCAAGCCACCGTCGCTGAAACCCGCGCCAAGTTTCGCTGGGACATCCCAGCGCGCTATAACATTGGCGTCGATATCTGCGACAAATGGGCGGACCGCGAGCCGGAGCGGATCGCCCTCATAGATGTGGGCGCAGATGGGGTCGGGACCGAAATCACCTTTGGCGCCCTCAAGGCCCGTTCCAATCAACTGGCCAATGCGCTTTCCAAGACCTACCAGCAAGGCGACCGGATCGCGGTTCTCCTGCCGCAAGGCGTCGAGACAGCGCTGGCCCACATCGCCGCGCTGAAGATGGGCTGTGTCTCGCTGCCGCTCTTCACCCTCTTTGGGCCGGATGCCCTTTTGCATCGCTTGAGGGATTCGGGGGCAAAGGTCGTCATTACAAACGCCGAAGGTGCGACCAAGGTTTCTGCATTGCAGGGTCAGCTGCCCGCGCTTGAGCGGGTTCTTTGCATCGAGGCATCGCAGGGCGCGGAGGATTTCCACGCCGCACTAGCAGGCGAGAGCACCGACTTCCGCCCCGCCGACACCGCCGCCGATGACCCCGCCATCCTGATCTACACCTCCGGCACCACCGGCAATCCCAAGGGGGCACTGCACGCCCATCGCGTCCTCCTTGGCCACCTGCCCGGCGTCGAGATGAGCCATGATTTCTTTCCCCAAGAGGGCGACCGGATCTGGACGCCCGCAGATTGGGCTTGGATCGGCGGGCTCCTCGATGTCTTGATGCCCGCGCTGCATCACGGGATCACCGTGGTCTCGCGCCGGATGCCCAAGTTTTCAGCCACCGAGGCCTTCGACCTGTTGCGCCGCTTTGGCGTCCGCAACGCCTTCCTGCCGCCGACGGCTCTAAAGATCATGCGCCAAGCCCCTGCCGAGGCGGCCCAAGGCCTCTCCTTGCGGTCCGTCGCCTCGGGCGGCGAGACGCTCGGGGCCGAGCTCATCGACTGGGGCCGAGCTACATTCGGCTGCACCATCAACGAGTTCTACGGCCAGACCGAGTGCAACATGATCGTCTCCTCCTGTGCCGCCCTCGCCCCTGCCGAGCCCGGCGTCATGGGCTTTGCCGTGCCGGGGCATGAGGTCGAGGTCTTGAACGAGGCTGAGAAGCGCCCCTGCGCCGCTGGCGAGGAAGGGGCCATCGCGGTCAGGGTACCCGATCCGGTGATGTTCCTTGAGTATTGGAACAAGCCCGAGGCGACCGAGGCCAAGTTCCTCGAGATCGCGGGCGAGAAGTGGCTCCTGACTGGCGACCGCGGCGCCAAGACGCCCTCGGGCCGTATCCACTTCATCGGCCGCGACGACGATGTGATCTCTTCCGCTGGCTACCGGATCGGCCCTGCCGAGATCGAGGATTGCCTCCTCACCCACCCCGCCGTTCAGCTTGCGGGCGTGATCGGCGCGGCCGATCCGATCCGGGGCCAAGCTGTCTGGGCCTATATCCAGCTGGCCGGCGGCTTTACCCCTTCCGACACCCTCGCCGACGAGATCGCCGGCCACGTCAAATCCCGCCTTTCGGCCCATGAATACCCTCGCGCCGTCCGCTTTATCGACGCCATGCCGATGACCACCACCGGCAAGATCATCCGCGGCGCGCTGCGCGCCCTTGCTGCACAGGACCAAAGCGACTAGATCGGGCGCCATGCTTGACGATCTTGACGATATCCATCCGCTCTTCCACGGCGCTCCCAAAAGCACCGAGTTCAAGAAGCTGCGTAAACGCATCGTTCAGAACGTCCGCGAGGCGATCGAGCAATACGGCATGATCGAGCGCGACGCGCGTTGGCTGGTGTGTCTCTCGGGCGGGAAAGACAGCTATACGCTCTTGGCCGTGCTCTACGAGCTGAAATGGCGCGGGCTTCTGCCGGTGGACCTTCTGGCCTGCAACCTCGATCAGGGCCAGCCCGGCTTTCCGGCCACCGTTCTGCCCGAGTTCCTCTCGAAAATGGGCGTGCCGCACCGGATCGAATACCAAGACACCTATTCCATCGTCGTCGACAAGGTGCCGGCGGGCCGCACCTATTGCGCCCTTTGCTCACGGCTGCGGCGCGGCAATCTTTACCGGATCGCCCGCGAAGAGGGCTGCTCGGCCGTGGTTCTCGGCCATCACCGCGACGACATTCTCGAGACCTTCTTCCTCAACCTCTTCCACGGCTCGCGGCTGGCCACCATGCCACCGAAGCTCGTGAACGAAGACGGCGATCTCTTCGTCTATCGCCCTCTGGCCCATGTGGCCGAGGAAGACTGCGAGAAATTCGCCCGCTCGATGAACTATCCGATCATTCCTTGCGATCTCTGCGGCTCGCAAGACGGGCTCCAGCGCCAGCAGGTCAAGGGCATCCTCGACCAGTGGGAAAAGAACGCGCCGGGGCGGCGGCAAAAGATGTTTCGGGCGCTGATGAACACGCGGCCCTCACACCTGCTCGATCCTTCGATCTTCGATTTCAAAGGGCTGACAATCGGCCCCCGCAAGGAAGCCGACAAAAGCGGCATCCCCGACCTCGGCTAGACCCCGCTCAGGCCTTGCTGCAAAAGGGCCGCAGGCCGGAAATCCCTGAAAACCGCTTGACCTTTCGGCCTATGGGCTGTTGAACCGGCCTGACCTTTTAACGGTAAAATGGCGGCTCCTATGGACGATCAGAACAAGAACCTATTCCTGGCGACAGCATTGAGCTTCGTCGTCATCCTTGCATGGTTCTGGATGTTCCCCCCCGAAGAGCCTCAGACAACGGTTGATCCGGTTGCCGCGACGCAGGAATTGGCCGCCTCTGACGCGACCACGCCCAGCGCCGGTGCTGTCGAGGCGACCGCTGCCGCCCCGACCGATGCAGTGGCCGTTGAAGCCGACGCTCCGCGCATTGCCATCGAGACCCCCGAGCTTTCGGGCTCGATCTCGCTCCTCGGCGGCCGCATCGACGACGTCTATCTCAGCCAGTATCGCCTCACCCTCGACGAGGGTGCCGAGACCGTTCGCCTCCTCCGCCCCGTGGGCGAGGAAGACGCCTATTACGCCAGCTTCGGCTGGGCCGCCGCCGAAGGCATCGCCGCCGATGCCGTTCCCGGCCCCGATACGCTCTGGAGCCTCGAAGCTGGCACCACGCTGACACCGGAAACCCCCGTCACCCTTTCTTGGGACAACGGCGCGGGCCAGATCTTCCGCACCGTGATCTCGGTCGACGACAAGTTTATGTTCACCTTCGTCCAGTCGATCGAAAACACCGGCGCCAGCGCGATTTCCGCTCGCCCCTACGGCCTTCTGCGCCGCGTGACCGAGCCGAACGACCTCAAGAACTTCTTTGTTCTGCACGAAGGCCTCGTGCGCGTGTCCGACGGCATTCTCGATCAGGCGAAATACAAGGCGATCCGCGATTACACAGTTGATGACCGCGAGCGCACCCAGGCCGAGCGTGTCGATGTTACCGAAGGCGGCTGGATCGGCTATACCGACCACTATTGGATGACGACGATCATCCCCTCGGCCGGCGCGTTCCGGTCGGTCTCGAAATACTTTGAGTCGCGCGATCTCTATCAGGCCGAAGCCGTGATGGAGCCCCAGACGGTTGCCGCCGGTGGCAGCACCTCGGTCGAAACTCGCCTCTTTGTCGGCGCCAAGGAATGGGAAGCGATCCGCGAATACCAGGACGATGCCGGGGTCGAGAAGTTCATCGACTCGATCGACTGGGGCTGGTTCTTCTTCTTCACCAAGCCGATCTTCTGGCTTTTGCACGTTCTGCACGGCCTCATCGGAAACATGGGCTGGGCCATCATGGCGCTAACCCTCGTGCTCAAGATTCTCGTCCTGCCGCTGGCCTATAAATCCTATGTCTCGATGGCGCGGATGAAGGAAATCCAGCCCGAGATGGAGAAGCTCAAAGAGCGCGCCGGCGATGACCGTCAGGCGATGCAGCAGGGCATGATGAAGCTCTACAAGGACAACAAGGTGAACCCGGCTTCGGGCTGCCTGCCGATCCTGATCCAGATCCCGATCTTCTTCTCGCTCTACAAGGTGATCTTCGTCACCATCGAGCTTCGGCACCAGCCCTGGCTTGGCTGGATCCGCGACCTTTCGGCGCCGGATCCGTCGTCGATCCTCAACCTCTTCGGCCTCTTCTCCTGGGCAACGCCCCAGCCCGGAAGCCTGTTCTTCCTCTTCTCGCTGGGCGTCCTGCCGATCCTTCTCGGTATCTCGATGTGGCTGCAGCAGAAGCTGAATCCCGCCCCGACCGATCCGACCCAGAAGATCGTTTTCGCCTGGATGCCATGGGTCTTCATGTTCATGCTTGGCTCCTTCGCCAGTGGCCTTGTGCTCTACTGGATCACCAACAACATGATCACCTTCGCGCAGCAGTACATTATCATGCGCAGCCATGGGCATAAGCCGGACGTTTTCGGCAATATCCTGAGCGGCCTGAAACGCAAACCTGCGGTGGCGAACAGCAACAAGAAACCGGACGGCAAATAATGGCGCGGGTCACCGCTCTTTGGCGGCATCCGATCAAAAGCCACGGCCGCGAGGCGCTGGATAGCGTTGCCCTCGTGGCTGGCCGACCCTTCCCTTGGGATCGGCGCTGGGCCGTTGTCCATGATGCGGCGGCGGATGATGCCTCGACAGGCTGGATCCCCTGCCAGAACTTCATGATCGGCACCCGCACGCCGGCCCTTGCCGGCATCTGGGCGCGGCTAGACCCAGACGCAAGGCGCATCACGCTGTCCCATGCCGATTTGGGCGAAATCAGCTTCTCGCCCGACGACGCCGGGGATCAGGCCCGCTTTCTCGACTGGGTCAAGCCCCTTTGCCCCGAAACCCGCGCGCGCCCTGCGGCTGTCGTCGCTTTGCCTGATCGCGGTTGGACCGATACCGATTATCCGTCGGTGACGCTAATGAACACCGCCTCGCACCGCGCCGTGGAAGAGCGTCTTGGCCGCCCGCTGGAGAAAGAACGCTGGCGCGGCAATATCTGGTTTGACGGGCATACGGCCTTTGAAGAGCTCGACTGGATCGGCAAGCGCCTTCGGGTCGGCACAGTCATCTTCGAGGTGCGCGAGCCGGTCAAACGCTGCCTCCACACCGCCGCCAACCCTCGGACCGGCACGCGCGATGCCGACACACTCGGTGCGCTTGATGCGGGCTGGGGCCATCGGAACTTTGGCATTTACACAGAAGTCGTGCAGGATGGGGCCGTGGCCCTCGGAGACGAACTGGAGGTCCTGAATTGAACCTGACCTTCCCCGAGGCCGAAGCCCCCGACGAAGAGGCCCGCGAGATCGGCCGCAAGCTGTTTGCCGGCCAGACCGAGTTTCTCAAAGGCGTTGTCGCCATGTCCGGGATGCCGCCTGCCGACCGGATCGAGGTCTGCTTTGCGGGGCGCTCGAACGTCGGCAAATCAAGCCTCATCAACGCGCTGACCGGCCGCAAGGGCCTAGCGCGTGCCTCCAACACACCGGGGCGCACGCAAGAGATCAACTTCTTTACCGTGGCCGAGGCGCATTATCTTGTCGACCTTCCCGGCTATGGCTTTGCCAATGCGCCGCTCGCGGTTGTGCAGAAATGGCAAAAGCTTCTGAAATCCTATCTCTCGGGCCGCCCCACCCTTCGGCGCGTCTTCGTCCTGATCGACGCCCGCCACGGCGCCAAGGCCGTTGACGAAGAGATTATGGGCCTTCTCGACAAATCCGCCGTGACCTTTCAGGTGGTGATGACCAAGACCGACAAGGTCAGCAAAGCCGAGCTTGCCAAATCGCTCGAGATCACGCGGGCCTCGCTGGCAAAGCATCCCGCAGCCTTCCCCGAGATCGTTCTGACCTCTTCGGAAAAGAGCGACGGGATCGAGACACTTCGCGCTATCATTGCAACCATCGACTAACCCGCAGAAGGGGATCAGAGGGTGAGGATACAAGACATGAACCGAGACTGGATCGCCACCGCCCGGACCCTTTCCGAGGCCCTGCCGTTCCTCCAGCGCTATTCCGGGGCGATTGTCGTCGTGAAATTCGGCGGCAACGCGATGGGCGACGCCGAGGCCATGGCCGAATTTGCCCGCGATATCGTCTTGATGCGGCAGGTGGGGGTCAATCCGGTTGTCGTTCATGGCGGCGGTCCGATGATCAATGATCTTCTGAACCGTCTTGGCATCAAATCCGAATTCGTGCGTGGCAAGCGCGTGACGGATCAGGCCACGGTCGAGGTGGTCGAGATGGTCCTCACCGGCCTTGTCAACAAGCGCATCGTTCAGGCAATCATGGATGAAGGCGGCCGCGCCGTGGGCCTTTCCGGCAAGGACGACGATCTGATGGTCTGCGAGGCCGACGATCCCGAACTGGGCTTTGTCGGCCGCCCGATCGAGATGAACGTGCAGGTGCTGCGCGATCTCTTCACCGCAGGGATCATTCCGGTTGTCGCCCCTGTCGCCACCGGCATGGACCCGCTTGAGACCTTCAACGTCAACGGCGATACCGCCGCTGGCGCCATTGCTGGCGCCCTCAAGGCCGACCGCCTTCTTCTTCTGACCGATGTGCCGGGTGTCAAGGATGCCTCGGGCGAGATCGTCACCCAGCTCAGCCCCGAGCAGGTCAAAGCGATGATCGCCGACGGCACCATCTCGGGCGGCATGATCCCCAAGACCGAAACCGCGCTGAAGGCTATCGAAGATGGGGTTCGCGCCGTGGTCATCCTCGACGGACGCCTGCCTAACGCGGCACTCCTCGAGCTTTTCACCGAGCATGGCGCGGGCTCGATCATCCGCTCGACCGAACCGCGCGTAAAGCCCAAGCATAAATGACCGATCTCGCCGGCATCACCGCTCTTGCCAGCCCCAACGGGCTTTTCGTGGCAGGGGTGGTGCCGGATGGAAACCAGTCGATTGTCATCCTCTCGCCCGCCGAACCGGATTTCTGGCCACACCTGAAAGGGCAGCCGGAATATTCCGACGGCCAGCCTGATCCGATCGACCGCTGGAGCGTGCGGGTGATCGGCGAGATGGCAAGGGCGCTCGGCGGCGAGGCAGTCCTGCCCCATCACGGGCCGCCCTATGCGCCCTTCTACACTTGGGCTTTGGCCTCGGGCCGGTTCTGGGCCTCGCCGGTCATGCTCCTCGTCCATGCCGAGGCGGGCCTCTTCGCCTCGATGCGCGGCGCGATCCGTCTATCCGGCAAGATCGACCTGCCCGCCTCCGAACGGCCCTGCGATAGCTGCGCCGACAAGCCTTGCCTTGCCGCCTGCCCTGCGGGTGCCCTCACCGGCGCGGGCTATGACGTGCCCGCCTGCCACGCTCATCTCGATACCGCCGCAGGGCGCGCGTGTTTTGAGGGTGGCTGCCTCGTGCGCCGTGCTTGCCCTGTCGGGCAGGGCCGCCGCAGCGCAGAGCAATCGGCCCATCATATGAGGCATTTCCACAAATGACCCTGCGCCTCATCCTGACTCGCCATGCCAAGTCCGGCTGGGACGATCCCGACTTAGAGGATTTCGACCGCCCGCTGACCGAGCGCGGGCGCCGCTCGGCCACGGCGATCGGACGCTGGCTTTGGGAAAAGGGCTATCGGCCCGACCTGATCCTCTGCTCCGCCGCCGAACGGACGAGGGCGACGCTCGACCTGATCCTTGCCGAATGGCCCGAGCGCCTCGAGGTGAGCTATCGTCAGGCGCTCTATCACGCCTCTGCGCGGGGTATCCATGATGTGATGGCGGGGACCGATGCCCAAACGGTCATGGTCGTCGGCCACAACCCCGGTATCGGCACGCTGGCCTGCTGCATGGTCGCCAAGCGGCCCGACCATCCTGATTTCGGCCGCTACCCGACGGGCGCGACCGCAATTCTCGATTTCGACGCCGAGGACTGGCGCAGCATCAAGGCCGGCACCTGCGCTGATTTCATAGTCCCCCGCGACCTGTTGAACGACGCCGAAAACGACTAGGGGCGCGCGGTCTCCCGCACGCCGCCATAGTCCATTCCCGAAAGATCAGTGACCGAGAATCTGGCTCAGGAAGAGCTTGGTCCGGTCGTTCTGCGGGTTCTTGAAGAACTCTTCCGGCTCGTTCTGTTCGACGATCTGGCCCTGATCCATGAAGATCACGCGGTTGGCGACCTGACGGGCAAAGCCCATCTCATGGGTCACGCAGAGCATGGTCATACCATCTTCCGCTAGCTCGATCATGGTGTCGAGAACCTCTTTGATCATCTCGGGGTCGAGTGCCGAGGTCGGCTCGTCGAAAAGCATGATGCGCGGCTTCATGCAGAGCGAACGGGCGATGGCCACACGTTGCTGCTGACCGCCCGAAAGCTGCCCTGGGTATTTGTGGGCCTGCTCGGGGATTTTCACTTTCTCAAGGAAGTGCATGGCGATTTCCTCGGCCTCGCGCTTGGGCGTCTTGCGGACCCAGATCGGCGCAAGAGTACAATTCTCAAGGATCGTCAGATGCGGAAAGAGGTTGAAGTGCTGAAAGAGCATACCAACCTCGGAGCGGATCTTGTCGATGTTCTTGAGGTCCGAGGAAAGCTCGGTCCCATCAACGATGATCGAACCTGCCTGATGTTCTTCCAGACGGTTGATGCAGCGGATCAGCGTCGATTTACCGGATCCCGAAGGTCCGCAGACCACGATGACCTCATCCGTCACCTTCATGTGGCTGCGGTCGATTTCGCGTTCGATAGCGAGTTCGGACATGACAAGTCTCCCTTAACGATGTTCACGCTGGAGTTTTTTCTCCAGGTAAAGTGAGTAGCGGCCCATGCTGTAGCAGAAGATGAAGAACATCAGGCCGATGAAGATGAAAAGCTCCCAATAGATGCCCTGCCAATCGGTCGAGGCCCGGATCGCACCAGCAAGGCCGATAGGATCAAGAAGACCGATGAATACTACCAGCGTCGTATCTTTGAAAAGTCCGATGAAGGTGTTGACGATACCGGGGATCGAGATCTTGAGCGCCTGCGGTAGAATGATGAGGCGCATTGAAAGCCAATAATCCAAACCAAGCGCGTCTGCGGCCTCATACTGCCCCCTGGGAAGCGCGGCCAAACCGCCACGGATGACCTCGGCGATATAAGCAGCCGAGAAGAGGGTCACCATGATGATCACCCGCAGCATCAGGTCAAAATTCGTGCCCGGGGGCAGGAAGTAGTTGAGCAGAAGCGACGCGGTGAAGAGCCACGCAATCAGAGGAACGCCGCGGATAACCTCGATGAACCCGACCGAAACATATTTGATCAGGAAGAGGTTTGACTGACGGCCCAAAGCCAGAAGGATGCCCAGCGGCAGCGACAGAACGATGCCTGCGATACCGATGATCACGGACAGGGTGAAGCCACCGAATTCCTTGGATTGGACCTTGGGAAGCTCGATCGGGATAATGCCGCTAAATGCGCCGGAAACCGGACCGTGCAGAACGCTCCAATACATTATCGGCGCCGCAATTGCAGCAAGAATTGCCAATAGGCTCGATCCGATCGAGGAGGACACGACGCGGTAGGCGACGAACCCTGCCAGGAAGCCAAGCGCCACAGACACTGCCACCCAGATTGAGCCGCCCCAAAGCAGCCAGACCAAACCGAAGGGCGCCGCAGCAGTTCCCAAGAGAAGCTTTCGGGGCAGTGCCGCGAAGAGGACCGGCATGATCGACCCAAGGAAAAGGAACAGCGCCAAGATTGGCCGCCAATACCCATCACTGGGATAGAAGCCGAACAGGAGCTGTTGCCAGCGGTCAGAAATGACCGCGAAACAAGCCGCGGATGCCCCTTCTCCAAGGGTAGCATCCCTGATCTCGCGGCATTCGTTCAAGGAGCCGCCGCTCCAGATCGAATTATAGAACCACGGGAACATATGGCTGACTACAGTCCAGACGAACCAGACCGACAGAATAGTCAGCATCGCGTTGAGCCAGCTTGAGAACAGGTTCTCACGTAGCCACCGGATCACCCCAGTCTGACCCAGAGGCGGATCTTGCGGAGCCAGCATTTCCTCGCGGACATAGCTAAGGTTTGCGTTGGTCATTTCAGCGCTCCTTCAGCTTTATGCGGTTATTATAGATGTTCATCACGCTTGAGATCATCAGACTCGCCGTCAGATAGAACAGCCCCAGAAGAAGCATCCCCTCAAGCTCGCGGCCGGTCTGGTTGATCGTAATGCCGCCAAGGGTGGCGCGAACGTCCATGTAGCCAACCGCGATCGCCAGAGACGAGTTCTTCGTGAGGTTGAGAAACTGCGAAATCAGCGGCGGGATGATGACCCGCATTGCCTGCGGCAGGATCACGAGGTTCATGGTTCGGTTCGGACGCAGGCCGAGGGCGAAGGCCGCCTCGGTTTGGCCCTTGCTGACCGCAAGAATGCCTGCGCGGACGATCTCGGCGATGAAGGCGCCGGTATAGAGCGACAGAGCGAACCACAGCGCGATGAGCGAGTTCCTCACCTGAAGGCCGCCCTGGAAGTTGAAACCTCCAAGTTCGGGGTATTCCAGCGTCACCGGATGACCAAGCACAAAGTAGAACAGCGTGACCGGAACAATAAAGAGACCCAGCGAAACCCAGAAGACGGGAAGGATATCGCCTGTCTGCTCTTGCCGCTTGCGCGCATAGCGCCGGAAAGCCCATATCCCAATAAGCGAGAGCACAAAGATGGCGCCCAAAATCATCGATCCGTCATGCCAGATCGGTTTGGGGATAAAGACGCCTCGGTTGGTGAGTTGCAACGATGCAGCCCAGAAAGGCCACGAGCAAGGTGTTCAGAATGCCGACAATCGCAGCACGGCCATGCGAACTTTGCGAGCTGTATTCGATGAGGCGCTGGTTGATGTCATACCCCGCCGGCGTCGACAGGAATCCGAAATCGAAATCCTTGCCCAGCGCCGATAGGTTTTGAACGGTGTTGGAGACAAGCCACGAGAACGACAACATCAACAGGATGAAGGCCACCACCTGGATGGTCAATGATCTGTAGCGCGTATCATAGAGAAGTTGTCTCAGCCGGAAGGAATCCTTCGGCACATCAACGGAAATTGTCATTTTAACTCACCGGCTCCCTGGTGCGACGTTTGACCCGAGGAAATGGGCGTCGCTAGTCGTGGGACATGCCAAAAGGCACTCTATTATTGAGAAAGGGCGCGGCATTGCCGCGCCCTTTCCAGAATCAAAGCTTAGCGGAACGGCGGCGAGTACAGCAGACCGCCGTTGGTCCACAGAGCGTT
>RFZI01000021.1 GCA_009920775.1 Paracoccaceae bacterium
CTCTGCTTATCACCAAAAGCTGGCCTCACGTCCTTCGGAATACCCAACACAGCATAGAAGGTTTTGTGCCGTATCTCTGTGTGCTTTGGGGTTCTCACGGGGTGGTTTTCCACATGGTTTTTACCACATGTTTTTACCACAGGTGCGGAAAAATCCGCAATAAAGCCAATAAAATAAGGGAAAAATGTGATTGGCGGAGAGACAGGGATTCGAACCCTGGGTGGGCTTGCACCCACAACGGTTTTCGAGACCGCCCCGTTCGACCGCTCCGGCACCTCTCCGCGGGGGTCTGGGGGGCGTTTAATGGGCGGCGCGAAGCAGCGCAAGAGGGAAATCGAGGAAAGTTTGCTTTACCGCGGTTTCCTTGTGCGCGGGCCGCGGGCCCCCTATATGGGCGGGGCATAGGACGGCGGGCGAGGGTGCGAAAATCCCTTATTTTCCGGTTGACTTTGCAGGTCTTTCCCCCGATAAGCCGCCATCTCTGCGGCCTGTCCGTGGGGAATGTGTAATGACGCCCCATGCGGGGCGCGCTGTTCACGGGTGGCCATGATGGCCAAAACGCCTCGGCAACGGGGGACCCCAGAGACGCGAAAAACGAAGGAAGAACATATGTTTGCGGTTCTCAAGACCGGTGGCAAACAGTACAAGGTCGCTTCGGGCGATGTGCTGCGTGTCGAGAAGCTGGCGGCTGATGCCGGCGAAAAGATTCAGTTCAACGAGATTTTGATGGTTGGCGCCACCGTGGGCGCGCCGCTCGTGGCTGGTGCTGCGGTTCAGGCCGAAGTCATCGACCAGATCAAGGGCGAGAAGGTCATCCACTTCGTCAAGCGCCGTCGCAAGCACTCGTCGAAGCGCACCAAGGGCCACCGTCAGCAGCTCACCCTCGTCCGCATCACCGACATCCTCGAGAAGGGTGCCGAGAAGTCGGGCGTGAAGGCCGCCGTCGGCGCCGCGACCAAGGTCGTCGTCGAAGCCGCCCCGAAGAAAAAGCCGGCTGCCAAGAAGGCCGCCGCTAAAGCAGAGGAGTAATCCCCCATGGCACACAAAAAAGCAGGCGGTAGCTCCCGTAACGGCCGCGACAGTATCGGTCGCCGCCTTGGCGTGAAGAAGTTCGGCGGCGAAGCCGTGGTTCCGGGCAACATCATCGTGCGTCAGCGCGGCACCAAGATGTGGCCGGGCGAGGGCGTTGGCATGGGCAAGGACCATACCATTTTCGCAACTGCCGAAGGCCAGGTGAAATTCCACAAGGGCCTTAAACAGCGCACCTTTATTTCGGTTCTCCCGGTGGCGGAGGCCGCCGAGTAAGCCGGACCTGAACCAGAAGACATTGGGGGGATCGGCGAGAGGCCGGTCCCCCTTTTTCATTTTGTCATATTTCCGCGGCATTTCTGTGCGAGGAGGCACGAAGGCGCCGCTTTGAGGAGGAAGCCATGTTGCATGCCCCCGTCTCGATCCAGCCCGCTGTTACGGCGGACCGTTTCGTTTTGCGCCCGCTGCGGCGCTCGGATGCCGGGTTGATCGGCGTCCATGCTGGCGATGTGCGCGTCGCACAGATGACGCAGGATATTCCGCATCCATTTCCGCCCGGCGCCGCCGAGGCGATGATCGAGCGCGCCAATAGCGATGGCCGCACCACAGATGTCTGGGCGATTGACGGCTCCGATCATGGTCATGCCGAGGTCATGGGTCTGGTCTCGCTCGAACGGCTTGATCGCGACCAGTCGGAAATCCGTTTCTGGGTCGCTCCCGCCTTTTGGAATACCGGCATCGCCACCGAAGCGATCGGCGCCTTGATGGACGCCAACCCGCAAGCCTCGCACGAGATCTTTGCCTGCGTGTTTCAGGACAACCCCGGCACGGCGCGGGTTCTCGTGAACTGCGGCTATGAGTATCTCGGCGATGCCGAGGCCCATTCGGTCGCCCGTGGCGTCAATGTCCCGACCTGGACCTATATGCGAAAGATGTAAGCGATGAGCACCCCCATCCTCACCACCGGGCGCCTCATCCTGCGGCCCCCGGTGGCCGAGGATGCGCAAGCCATTGCCGATATTTTGAACGACTGGGAGGTCACAAAATGGCTGACCATGGTGCCCTTTCCCTACACCTTGGCTGACGCCGAGGAGTTTCTCGACCGCCTATTCAAGACTGGGGACCGGAACTACTGGCTGATCGAAGCCGAGGGCGAGGTTGTCGGGGTGATTTCCCTGCGGCCCGACCTCGGTTTCTTTTTGGCGCCCGAGGCTCACGGCAAGGGCTACATGACCGAAGCCGCCCGCGCTGTTCTCGACTGGCACTTTGCCAAGAGCGGCGAGGATGCCCTTTCGGGATATCATATAGGCAATGCCGCCTCGGCGCGGGTTCAGGAGAAGCTCGGCTTTCACAAGACCCACGAAGTGATGCACAACGTGGTATCTACCGGCAAAGAGGTTGTTGTGGTTCGTACCGCTCTCACCCGCGAACGCTGGGACGCCTTGAGAAACGCTGGCCGATAGACTATCCGGCGCTGAACAGTTGAAAGCCGAACGATGAAATTCCTCGACCTCGCCAAAGTCTATATTCGCTCCGGTGCGGGCGGAAACGGGTGCGTTTCTTTCCGCAAGGAGAAGTTCGTCGAGTTCGGCGGGCCGGACGGCGGCGATGGCGGCCATGGTGGTGACGTGATCGCCGAGGCGGTCGAGGGGCTGAATACGCTCATCGACTTCCGCTATCAGCAGCATTTCTTCGCCCAGAACGGCCAGCCCGGCATGGGCTCGAGCCGCACCGGCGCGAGCGGCGACGATATCATCCTGCGCGTGCCCGTGGGGACCGAGATCATCGACGAGGACGAAGAGACGCTGATCGCCGACCTCACCGAGGTGGGTCAGCGGATCGTTCTGGCCAAGGGTGGCAATGGCGGTTGGGGCAACCTGCATTTCAAATCCGCCACCAATCAGGCCCCGCGCCGCGCCAATCCGGGGCAAGAAGCGGTCGAGCGGACCATTTGGCTGCGGCTCAAGCTGATTGCCGATGTGGGGCTTCTTGGGATGCCCAACGCCGGCAAATCGACCTTCCTCGCCGCCACCTCGAACGCCCGGCCCAAGATCGCCGATTATCCCTTCACGACGCTGGTGCCCAATCTAGGCGTGGTCGGCGTCGACAACGTGGAATTCGTCGTGGCCGACATTCCGGGCCTCATCGAAGGCGCCTCTGAGGGTAGGGGGCTTGGCGATATGTTCCTCGGCCATGTCGAGCGCTGCGCCGTGCTTCTGCACCTGATCGACGGAACCTCGGGCGATCCGGTGAACGATATGGAAACCATCATCGGCGAGTTGGAGGCCTATGGCGGCGATCTGGCCGACAAGCCGCGCATCACGGTTCTGAACAAAATCGACACGCTGGATGCGGAGGAGCGCGAGTTCCTCAAGGAAGAGCTGGAAGCGGCGACCGGCGGGCCGGTCATGCTCATGTCCGGCGTCTCGGGCGAAGGCGTGACGGATGTGCTGCGCGCGCTGCGCTCGAAGATCGACGAAAACCGCCTGCGCCACCGCGCCGCCCCCGAGGAGGATGCGCCGTGGCAACCCTGAGTGCCGCCAAACGCCTCGTGGTCAAAATCGGCTCGGCGCTCCTTGTGGACCGGGCCAGCGGCAAACTTCGTCAGGATTGGCTCGAGGCGCTCGCCGCCGACGTGGCCCGCATCCGCGCCCGTGGCACGCAGGTGATCCTTGTCTCCTCGGGCTCCATCGCTTTGGGGCGGGGCGTTCTAGGCCTGCCCAAGGGTGAGTTGGCGCTGGAGCAGTCGCAGGCGGCGGCCTCCGTGGGCCAAATCCGGCTGGCGCGCGCCTATGAAGAGGTGCTCGCGCCGCATGGGATCGTCGCGGGGCAAGTCCTTGTGACGCTCGAGGATTCCGCCGACCGCCGCCGTTATCTCAACAGCCGTGCGACCTTTGAGACGCTGCTCACCCTCGGCGTGACGCCCATCGTCAACGAGAACGACACCGTGGCGACCGACGAGATCCGCTACGGCGATAACGACCGTCTGGCTGCACAGGTGGCGGTGACGACGGGTTCGGATCAGCTGATCCTCTTGTCGGATGTCGATGGCCTCTATTCGGGCGACCCGAATATCGACCCCGAGGCCAAGCGCTTTGACCTCATCGAAAAGATCACGCCCGAGATCGAGGCGATGGCGGGCGATGGGGTTTCGGGGCTGTCGAAAGGCGGGATGATCACCAAGCTCATGGCCGCCAAGGTGGCCACCGACGCGGGCTGCGCCATGGCGATTACGCTCGGCTCGCCCTTGCATCCGTTGAAGGCGCTGGAAGAGGGGGGCGCAGCCACATGGTTTACCGCCCATGGCGACCCGCAAGCTGCCCGCAAACGCTGGATCGCGGCGATGAAGCCGCGGGGCGAGGTGCAGGTGGATGACGGGGCGTTCAAGGCGCTGAAAGACGGCAAGAGCCTTCTGCCTGCCGGCGTCCGCGCCATTACCGGCAGCTTCGGCCGCGGCGATCCGGTGGCGATTGTCTCGACCAGCGGCGCACGGCTCGGCCTTGGCCTCACCCGCTATACCGCCGCCGAGGCGCGTCAGATCATGGGCCGCCGCAGCGCTGACATCGAGGCGCTTCTGGGCTACAAGGGGCGCGCAGCGCTCATCCACCGCGACGATATGGTTATCTGACCCGCCAGAAAGACGGACAAGCCGATGAAAGACTTTGAGGATATCGACGCCCTGATGGCCGATATCGGCGCGCGCGCCCGCGCGGCGGCGGCCGAGTTGGCCTTTGCCAGCGCCGAACGCAAACACGCGGCCTTGATCGGCGCGGCGGATGAGGTCTGGCGTCGGCGCGACGAGATCATCGACGCCAATGCCGAAGACCTCGTCTATGGCGAGGAGAAAGGCATCAGCCCGGCGATGATGGATCGCCTGATGCTCGACGAGGTCCGTATTCGCGCCATCCGCGACGGCCTCCGCGCCGTGGCCGAGCAGAAGGATCCGGTCGGTGCGGTGATCGCCGAATGGGATATGCCCTCGGGGCTTCATATCCAGCGGGTGCGGACGCCATTGGGCGTGATCGGCGTCATCTATGAAAGCCGACCCAACGTGACGGCCGACGCCGGTGCCTTGTGCCTCAAGGCCGGCAACGCGGTGATCCTGCGCGGCGGCTCGGAGAGCTTTCATTCCTCGGCGCTCATCCACGAATGCCTCGTGACCGGCCTCAAACAGTCGGGGCTTCCCGCGGATGCGATCCAATTGGTTCCCACCCGCGACCGCGAGGCTGTTTCGGCCATGCTCAAGGCGGTCGAGCATATCGACGTGATCGTGCCGCGGGGCGGCAAGGGGCTCGTGGGCCTTGTCCAGCGCGAGGCGCGGGTGCCGGTTTTCGCGCATCTCGAAGGCATCTGCCACGTCTACGCCGACCGTGACGCCGATCTCGAGAAGGCGCGGCGCGTGGTCTTGAACGCCAAGACCCGCCGCACCGGCATCTGCGGCGCGGCGGAGTGCCTGCTGATCGACAGGCAGTTCTATACCAAGCACGGCGCGGTTCTGATCGAAGACCTCGTGAAGGCCGGTGTCGAGGTGCGCACCGAAGGCGAGCTTCTGAAAGTGCCGGGAACGGTCGAGGCCGCGTCCGACGATTTCGGACGTGAATTCCTTGATATGATCATTGCCGCCAAACTGGTGGATGGGGTGGATGAGGCCATTGCCCATATCCGCCACTATGGCTCCAGCCACACCGAAAGCATCCTCACCGAGAATGACGCCACCGCGGCGCGGTTCTTCGAGCGGCTCGACAGCGCGATTCTGATGCGCAACGCCTCGACCCAGTTTGCCGATGGCGGCGAGTTCGGCATGGGGGCCGAGATCGGCATCGCCACGGGCAAGCTCCATGCACGCGGACCGGTCGGGGCCGAGCAGCTCACGAGCTTCAAATATCTGGTCACCGGCGACGGCACCTGCCGAAAATAGTCACAGAGTGAGGGTGAGCTGCCCGTCAGTCTGGTCAACGACAAGCTGCCTGCCGGAGCCGCCAAGCATCATGGCCAATGCCGCGAATTGAATACGGCCTGAGTCGAGGGAAAGAGGCTCTTTGCCTTGCAGCAGAGAGGTCCAGAGAACATCGTCCAACTGGATCTTTCCGCCGACTGATTTGATATGCCACCCGCCTTGGGTTCGGGCCACCTGGATTTGTCCGCCGCGAGGCAGGGCGTGTTCGACGCAAAGGATCGCCAAAAAGAGCAACTTGGCCACAGGTCGGTCGATCGTTCCGTCTTCGGCCCAGGTGTATCGAAAGCGTCCGTCTTTGCCTCTCGCCGATAGAATCGCGCTGATTTCGTCGATCCCAATGGCTTGGCCCTCTTTTGCCGAGCCGAAGGCAATCCGAAAGAATCTCACCCGGGCTGAGGCGCTTTCTGCGCTGTCCGAAATCAGGGCAAGTTCGGGTCCGTTGCCCTGTCCGGTCATCTCCAAAAGTTCAACCCCATTGCCGATTGCGCCAATCGGGCTAATAAGGTCGTGGCATATCCGCGAACTGACGAGCGCGGCAAAGTCCTCGGTGTTGGTCATCGCGTGCCTCGTGAAGGAGTTTGAATGGACGAAAATCTTAATTCGCATCTCGAGCCGGGTATGTATGTCGTCCATCCCGCAAGACCCGATTGGGGGGTTGGGCAGGTCCAGTCTAATATCGGCGGCAAGGTCACGGTGAATTTTCCCGAGGAAGGCAAGGTTGTCGTTAACAGTGCTCGCGTCATGCTTGAGTTGGCGACCGGCCAAGAAGATGCAACCTAAGGTAGAATTATGGGGGGCTATGTCAAGTGCGCCTCCGCCTGCGGCTTCACCGCTCCTTGCGCCTGACTTGCCAACCGGACTAGAAGGGCGCGACTTTGACGAGGCCCCGTGGACGGCATGACCGCATCCCACTCCAAGTTTGCCCTAAAGCTGGCCCAAGATCCGGCGGATATTCGTGCGGCCCAGCGCCTGCGGTATCGGGTATTCGTCGAAGAGCTCGGGGGCTCGGGGCCAATGGTCGACCATGAGCAGAAACTCGAGATCGACCGCTTTGATCCCTATTTCGATCATCTTGTCTTGATTGATCAGCGCCTTCCCAAGGGCGATCACGTTGTGGGCGTGTATCGGGTCTTGCGAGGAGAGCAGGCCGAAAAGGCGGGTCAGTTCTATTCCGAGGACGAATACGATCTGACGGTTCTTAAATCCTCGGGGCGGCGCCTTTTGGAGCTTGGCCGGTCCTGCGTTGACGCCCGCTATCGCGGCGGCATGGCGATGTATCACCTTTGGAATGGTCTTGCCGGCTATGTTGCCGATCACGGGGTCGAGATCCTCTTCGGCGTGGCCTCGTTCCATGGAACCAACGTGCAGGCGCTGGAAGAACCGCTATCTCACCTGCATTATCGCCATCTCGCGCCCGAGGACATTCGGGTCCGAGCGGTGGAGCAAACCTTCCAGAGAATGGATCTGATCCCCGAAGAACGGATCGACCGCCGTAGGGTCATGTCGCAAACGCCTGCGCTGATCAAAGCCTATCTGCGGATCGGCGGCTTTGTGGGCGAGGGAGCTTATATCGACCACGCTTTCAACACGACCGACGTCTGCCTCATCCTAGACACCGCCCGCATGAACGAAGCGCAAAGGGCGATCTACACCAAGGGTCGGGGCCAGTGACCGAAGCCTGGCGGGAAGAGCCGGCGCCCGAGCGGATCAGTGCCGCGGGCTGGGTTCGGGTGCTTCTGCGTGTTCTGCCGCTCGCGGTTGTGGTCTTTGGCGGCCTTGGCGTCCTCTTGACCATGCGCCTGATCGAGCGCCCGCTTTGGGGCCAGCGGCGTCCGTTGACGCCGTATATCACACAAGCGGTCTGTCGGACGGCTTTCGTCATCCTCGGCATTGGCTACCGGACAGAAGGCCAAGCAATGAAGGGGCCGGGGGCGGTTGTCGCCAATCACTCGAGCTGGCTCGATATTTTCGCCCTTAACGCCCGCAAGCGGATCTATTTCGTCTCCAAGGCCGAGGTGGCCGGCTGGCCTGGGATCGGCTGGCTTGCCAAGGCAACCGGCACCGTCTTCATCCGCCGCGATCCGCGCGAAGCGCGGCTACAGGTGCAGGAGTTTATCCGCCGCCTCTCCTACGGCCACAAGCTCCTGTTCTTCCCCGAAGGCACCTCGACCGATGGCCGCCGTGTCCTGACGTTCAAGCCCACGCTCTTTGCAGCCTTCTATGCCGATGGCCTGCGCGAGACCCTCTCGATCCAGCCGGTAACGGTCATCTATCGCGCCGCCGAGGGGGCCGATCCACGCCAGTATGGCTGGTGGGGCGATATGGATTTCGGGCCGCATCTCCTCTCGACGCTGGCGGCGGCGCGGCAGGGATCGGTGACGATCCAGTATCACGCGCCGGTGCGCGTGGCCGAGATCGAGGACCGCAAAGCGCTGGCGCGGCTTCTGGAAAACAAGGTTCGTGCCGGATTGATCGCCGCGGGTGTGAACGACGACTAGCCCATCGCCGCAACGAGCGCCTTTAGCGCGGCGGCGGCATTGTCGGCCTTCCAGATTTCATCACCAATGCCGAAGAAATCAGTGTAAGGCGCAAGGGCGCGGATCAGGCCCGCATCGAGCGCGCCTTCGGCGACGACCGGAACCTCGATCATTTGGCTCCACCATTCGAAAAGCTCGGGCTCGACAGCCGATCCGGTGCCAAGGCCCGTCTGGCCCACGGGGCCGAAGCTAATGTAGTCGGCGCCGAGCTCGCCCGCGGTCATCCCGTCATGCCGCGACCCGGCGCAAAAGGTGCCCACAATGGCATCCTCGCAAAGGTCTTTGCGGGCCTTTTTCACCGAGCGTGCGGCGTCTGTCAGGTGCACCCCGTCGAGGCCATGGCGTTCGACAAACTTGAGGTGGGTCTCGATCACGAGCGCCACATCACGTTCCTGCGTGATGACACGCAAGGCATCGGCGGCGCGGCCGATCTTGTCCTCGTCGCGGCTTGCCAACCCAAGGCGCACGCAGGCCACGGGAACGGCATCGAGACAGGCGGCGAGGCGGTCGGGGAAGGTCGAGAGTTCAAATTCGGGCGGCGTGATCAGGTAGACCTGCGGCAGATCGTCGGTGTCGCTCATCGTATTTGTCCCATTCCCCAAGTCTTTGCGCCGCTATAGCCGAGCCGCTACTTCGGCGGAAGGCTTTTTGCGTGGGTCAGGGCGATCGCCATGAGGGCCGCCCGCCGCTCGTCATCGGCCATCAATTCGTCGCTGGCCTCGATCATCCCGCCCATTGGTTTGCCGGTGAAAAGCATCGGGCCCGTGCCGGGGATTTCCCGCGCTTCGGCCTCATTGGCCTTGCCCACGCGAAACATCCCGCCGCCCGAGTGAACGCCCGAAACCATGTTGCCATAGATGAGAAAACACAGGCCGCCGAACATCTTCTTCTCGGAGTATCCCGGTTCATTCTCGAGCGCCTCGCGCATAAGTGAGGCCAATCCTTCGTCATAGGCCATGTCCGGCTCCTTGCGTGGGGTGTCTGCACAGCGTATCACGCGCCCGACCAGAAAAGGAACGGAAATGCCGACCGGCCAACCTCAGCCCGCCTTCGTGCTTTTGCGCCCCCAGATGGGCGAGAATATCGGCGCCGCCGCGCGGGGGATGTGGAATTTCGGGCTCGACCGGATGCGGATCACCGATCCCCGCGATGGCTGGCCCAACCAGAAGGCCGTGGCGATGGCTTCGGGCGCGGGGCGGCTTCTCGACGAGGCGCAGCTTTTCGCCACGACTGAAAAGGCCGTGGCCGATTGCACCTATGTCTATGCCACCACCGCGCGGCCCCGCGGCCTCACCAAACCGGTTCTGAGCCCAGAAGCGGCGATGGCCGATGCGGCCAAACGCATTGCTTCGGGCGGCAAGGTTGCCGTGATGTTCGGCCCCGAGCGGGCGGGGATGGAAAACAGCGACATCGCACTTGCGAACGCGATCATTTCGGTGCCGGTGAACCCCGAGTTCTCCTCGCTCAACCTCGCGCAATGCGTGCTCCTGACCGCCTATGAATGGCGCCGCGCCAGCGCCGAGATCGTGCACGAGCGGATGGATATGCAGGGCGATTGGGCGACCCAAATCGAGATGGAAAAGCTCTCCGAGCATTACGAGGATCGCCTCGAAGAGGCGGGCTTTTTCTTCCCCGAGGACAAGGCGCCGCATATGCGCCAGAACCTGCGCAACCTCTGGAGCCGGATGCCGCTCACGCGGGCGGATGTGCAGATGCTGCACGGCATCCTGCGGCAGATGGTGCGCTGGAAAGACCGCGGCTGAACCCTTGCCGCACGTTTGGCCGCGGCTTAGGGTCCGGCCACTGAAAACCGGAGAGTCGATATGGCCGACAAACAACGCGCGATCTTTCAGGACGTAGAGAGCCAAGCCAAGCCCGCAGCCGCCCCCGGCGGCATTGACCGTGGCGGCAAAGGCGCGCGGGGCGCGATACGGGCTTGGATCATGGTGATCTTTGCGATGGTGGCGCTGATGATCGCCGTGGGCGGCATGACGCGCCTTACCGACTCTGGCCTCTCGATCACTGAGTGGAAGCCGGTGACAGGCTCTGTCCCGCCACTCAGCGAGGCCGCTTGGATGGCCGAGTTCGAGAAGTATCAGCAGATTCCCGAATATCAGCTTCAGAACAAGGGTATGAGCCTTGAGGAGTTCAAGGGCATCTATTGGTGGGAATGGGGCCACCGCCAGCTTGGTCGGGTGATTGGCCTTGTCTGGGCGCTTGGCTTCTTTGGCTTCCTCGCCGCCCGCAAGATCCCGACAGGCTGGACCGGGCGGCTTCTGTTCCTCGGTGGACTCGGCGGGCTGCAAGGGGCGATCGGCTGGTGGATGGTGTCCTCAGGCCTCGGCGGCGAGATGCTCGATGTGGCCTCCTATCGCCTTGCGACCCATCTTGGCCTTGCCTTCATCATTTTGGGCTTTGCCGCTTGGTATGTCTTCCTTCTGGGCCGCCGCGAGGCCGACCTGATGCAGGCGCGGCGCAGCGGCGACACGCGCCTCTATGGTCGCGCAACCGGCCTCATGCATTTGGCCTTCATTCAGATCCTTCTCGGGGCGCTCGTCGCGGGCATCGACGCGGGCCGCGCCTTCCCGACATGGCCCTTGATGGGCGACAGCTTCCTGCCGCCGGATCCCTTCACGATCACGCCTTTGTGGCGCAATTTCTTTGAGGACGCGGGCCTTGTGCAATTCGTGCACCGCATGGTCGCCTATGCCTTGTTCCTCTATGGCGCGGTGATCTGGTGGGGCGCCCGCCGCAACCCGAATGGGCATACACGTTTTGCCTTTAATGCAATGTTTGCGGTGATGCTGCTGCAGGTGATCCTCGGCATCATGACCGCGCTCTATTCCGCGCCGGTCCATATCGCCATCGTGCACCAGATCGGCGCCGTGGCGCTCTGGGTTCTGATCCTGCGCGGCCGCTATCTTGCCCGCTATCCGCTGGCCCAATCCATTCGGGGAGACAAATGATGATCGCCAATGCCAACGCATACGACGAGCTGATGGAGTTTCAGCGCGATACCGAGGCCTTGGGCGAGGTCGCGGGCCGGTTGGGCTGGGATCAGGAAACGATGATGCCCGAGGGCGCGTCGGATCAGCGCGCGGCGGAACACGCGGCCATGTCGAAAGTGCTGCACGCGCGGATGACCGATCCGCAGATTGCCGATTGGCTCGAGCGGGCCAAGCCCGAGGGTGCTGTGGCCAAGGCCAACCTGCGGCATATCCGGCGCAACTATGAGAAAACGATGAAGGTGCCGGCGCGGCTCGCGGCGGAGATCGCCAGCACCACCTCGAAGGCGCATCGCATCTGGGCCGGAGCGCGGCGTGACGAGGATGTGGCGGCCTTCCTGCCGGTTCTCGAAAAGGTTGTCGCGCTTCGGATCGAAGAGGCGCAGGCGCTGGCCGAGGGCGGCGATCTTTATGATGCACTCCTCGACAATTACGAGCCCAACGCCAATGGCGCCCAGATCGCGTCGATGTTTGCGGCTTTGCGGCCCGGTTTGGTCGAGTTGCGCGAGGCGGTTCTTGCGGCCGAGGCGCCGATGCAGCTTTCGGGGGAATTTGCCGAGGAGGCTCAGCTGAAGCTTTCGCAGGAGCTGGCGCTGGCTTTTGGCTATGATCTGCACCACGGCCGAATCGACAAGGCGGTGCATCCGTTTTCGTCGGGCTCGGGTCAGGATGTTCGGATCACCACGCGCACGAGCCTCACCGATCCTTTCAACTGTTTCTATTCGACGATCCACGAGGTGGGCCATGCGGCCTATGAGCAGGGGATTGACGAGGCCTATCTTCTGACGCCGCTCGGGCGCGGCGTTTCGATGGGCGTTCATGAAAGCCAGAGCCGGATTTACGAGAACCAAATCGGCCGCAGCCGCGCCTTTACCGGCTGGCTCTTTGGCCGGATGCGGGATGCGTTCGGCGATTTCGGGGTGCCGGATGCCGAGACCTTCTACAAGGTCGTGAACCGGGTGAATGCAGGCTATATCCGCACCGAGGCGGACGAGCTGCAATATAACCTGCACGTCATGCTGCGCTTTGATCTGGAGAGGGCGCTGATTGCGGGCGATCTCACTGTGAAAGACCTTGAGGCCGCGTGGAACGATCGGTTCAAGTCGGACTTCGGTTATGCGGTCGACAAACCCTCGAACGGGGTCTTGCAGGATGTGCATTGGTCGGCGGGGCTTTTCGGTTACTTCCCGACCTACAGCCTTGGCAATGTCTATGCCGGGTGCCTGCACGAGGCGCTGCGGGCGGCTGTTCCGGATCTCGACGGTGATCTGGCCAAGGGCGACACGAGCCGGGCTACCGGCTGGCTCAGGGCCAATCTGCAGACGCATGGCGGGCTTTATGAGCCGGCGGAGACGATTGAGAAGGCGGCCGGGTTTGCCCCTTCGGAAAAGCCACTTCTGGCCTATCTGAAGGCCAAGTTCAGCGACCTTTACAGGCTTTGAGCGGGCAGGGGGCTCTGCCCCCGCGCCTGGCGGCGCTCCCCCGGAGTATTTGGGGCCAAAAGAAGCTTAGGTCTTCCAGGTGGGATCGCGTTTTTCGAGGAAGGCGGCGATGCCTTCGTCGGTGTCGCGGTTGAGCATGTTTTCGGTCATGACGGCGCCGGCGTAGGCGTAGGCTTCGGCGGTCGTCATGGGGGCTTGCTCGTAGAAGGCGCGTTTGCCGATGCGGACAGCGCTGGCGAGTTTGGCGGCGATGGTGTCGGCGAGGGCGCGGGTTTCCGAGGCGAGATTTTCGTGCGGGACGGCTCGGTTGATGAGGCCGATGCGGGTGGCCTCGGCGGCCTCGATGAAGCGGCCGGTGGTGAGCATCTCGAAGGCGTTTTTGCGGGGGACGTTGCGGGTGAGCGCGACCATGGGGGTCGAGCAGAAGAGGCCGATGTTGACGCCGTTGACGCCGAAGCGGGTGCCCTCGGCGGCGATGGCGAGGTCGCAGGTGGCGACGAGTTGGCAGCCGGCGGCGGTGGCGATGCCGTGGACCTGAGCGATGACCGGTTGGGGTATGGACTGGATGCGCTGCATCAGGGCCGAGCAGCGGGAGAAGAGATCGGCGAAATAGGCCGCGCCCTTGTCGGGCGACTGGCGGCCCGCCTGCATTTCCTTGAGGTCGTGGCCGGCACAGAAGGCCTTGCCGGTGCCGGCGAGGATCACGGCGCGGATGGCGCGATCTTCGGCGATCTCGTCGAAGGCGGCATGAAGGGCCGCGAGCATGGCGTCGGAGAGGGCGTTTAGCCGCTCGGGGGCGTTCATGGTGAGCGTGGCGACGCCGTTTTCATCGCTTCGCAGTAGCAGGTCCATCTTGTTCCTCCTCAAGATACGGGCCAAGTCTAGGGGAGGGCGCAAGGCGAGGAAAGACATGACCCTGAAGATGGACAAAAAGGCGCTGCAGATTTTTCTGACCGAGCATTTTCCCCAAGTTGCGGACGATTATGTGGTCGATGAGGCGGGCGAGGAGCGGCTGGTTCTGCGGCTCGCGGTCGATCACCGGCATTTGCGGCCGGGCAATACCGTCTCGGGGCCCACGCTTTTTGCCTTGGCGGATGTGGCGGTCTATCTGGCGATCCTGTCGAAGATCGGGCCCGAGGCGCTGGCGGTGACGACGAATTGTTCGATCGACTTCATGCGCAAGCCGAAGGCGGATACCGACCTTTTGTGCGAGGTGCGGATCCTCAAGCTGGGGCGGGCCTTGGCGGTGGGCGAGGCCTATATCCGCAGCGCGGGGCAGGAGGATCTGGTGGCGCGGGCGGGTTTGACCTATTCGATCCCGCCGAAAGGCCTCAAAAACATGGGGTAAAATAGTACCATTTTACTAAAGCATTGATTTTGCAATACTAATAAAGATTGAGGGCGCTTGACTGTGCATTTTTGGGCGCTATAACCCGCCCATCCCGATGACAGGCGCCGCAATGCGCCCTCTTTACTCTGGTGAGACATGAAAACCTTCTCTGCTACTCCGGCAGATATCGACAAGAAATGGATCCTGATCGACGCCGAGGGCGTTGTTCTGGGCCGTCTTGCGTCGATCATCGCCATGCGGCTTCGTGGCAAGCACAAGCCGTCCTTCACCCCCCACATGGACATGGGTGACAACGTGATCGTCATCAACGCTGAAAAGGTTCAGCTGACCGGCGACAAGCGTGAAAAGCCCAACTACTGGCACACCGGCCACCCGGGCGGCATCAAGTCGCGCACCACGGGCGAGATCCTCGAGGGTGCCCACCCCGAGCGCGTCATCACCCAGGCCGTCAAGCGTATGCTGCCGGGCGGCCGTCTGAGCCGTCAGCAGATGACCCATCTGCGCGTCTTCGCCGGTACCGAGCACGGTATGGAAGCCCAGAAGCCCGAAGTTCTCGACGTCAAGTCGATGAACAAGAAAAACACGAGGGTCTGATAGATGGCCGAACAACTCAATTCCCTGGAAGAGCTCGGCGCTGTTGCCGCCGCTCCTGCCGCTGAAGTCGAAGCCCCGCGTGAGCCGGTGCGTGACGCTCAGGGCCGTTCCTATGCCACCGGCAAGCGCAAAGACGCTGTTGCCCGCCGCTGGCTTCCTGACCCGCGACAGCCGCGTTGTCGAGCGTAAGAAGTACGGTAAGGCCAAGGCCCGCCGCAGCTTCCAGTTCTCGAAGCGCTGATCCTTTCGGATCTTTGGCACTGCCAAGAGAAGGGCCGCGGGTTCCGCAGCCCTTTTTCGTTTCAAGGGATATGTGAATGTATACGCCTGCGCATTTTCACGAGACCGATGCCGCCGCCATCGAGGCGCTGATCGAGGCCTATCCGTTGGCGGCTTTGGTGGCGCAGACACCTGAGGGGTTGGTGGCGAACCATCTGCCTTTGCTGCGCGAGAGGGATGCTCTGGTCGGGCACATCGCGCTGGCAAACGATCTGCATCGCCTGCTGGACGAGGGCGCCGAGGTTTTGGCGATCTTTCGGGGCGAGGACAGATATATCTCGCCTAACTGGTATCCGACCAAGGCCGAAACCCACAAAGCCGTGCCGACCTGGAACTATCAAGTCGTGCATGTCCATGGGCGCATCAGTTTCCAGCATGATCGCAAGACCAAACTCGCCGTGGTTGGCAGGCTGACCAAGCGACATGAGGAGGCGGTGAACGGCACGGCGGGCTGGCGGATGGCCGATGCGCCGAAAGACTATCTGGATATGATGCTGGAAAACATCGTGGCCTTCCGCATCGAGATTGCACGGGTTCTGGCCAAGTCAAAACTGAACCAGAACCGCGCTGACGCCGATTTCAATGCTGTCGCCGAACAGATGGCCGGGCGCGGCAAGGCCGGTCTTGCCGCGCGGATGAAAGAGCTTGGGAAAAGCCGTTAGCTATCCGGCGGAATGAGGCCGAGGCCGCGCAGGTAGACGCCAATCCCCGATTCCAACAGGTCTTCGGGCGGGAAGGGCGATTTCGTCCCCGGCGAGCCGCGGGCGAAAAGTTCGACCACGCCGTGGCTCATCGCCCAGACATGAGCAGCAAACATCTGCGGCGGCGGGCGTTTTTCCGGCGGGATGTGTTTGGAGAGCTCGGCCGCGGCCTTTTCGAGAACACCAAGGCCGCGGCTTGCGACCTTGTTCAGCTCGGATGTCCGCTGGATCGAGATGCCGCTTTCAAACATCGCTACATAGTGGCCGGGAAAGCGGCGGGCAAAGGCGAGGTAGGCGCGGCCCGTGCCTTCAAAGGCTTTGAGCGCCGAGGGCAGACCCTTGGCATAGGCCTCTTCCATCATGTCGGCGAAGATTTCATAGCCCTGATGCGCGGCGGCGGCGATCAGGTCTTCGCGGCCTTCGAAATGGCGGTAGACGGCGGCTGGGGTCACCCCGGCCACGCGGGCAGCTTCGGAGAGGGTAAAGCCGGTCGGGCCCTTTTCCTCGATGAGCCGCAGGCAGGCGACGATCAGCGCTTCGCGCAGATTGCCGTGGTGGTAGCCCTGTTTAACCATGCCAGATCTCCGGCCCACCGCAGATCATCGGATCGGGCGGCAGTGCAACGGCCGCATCTTTCCGAGCATATTCGATCTGGGAAAGGACCGCGCGGATCGCAGCGACACGGGCGCGCCGTTTGTCATCGCCGCGAATGACGGTCCAGGGCGCAATATCGCTGTGCGTGCGCGTGAGGGTCTCGCCGATGGCGTCTGTATAGGCCTCCCAGCGGTTCAGGCCCTCAACGTCGATCTTGCTGAGCTTCCATTGGCGCAGCGGGTCTTTCTCGCGATCAAGAAAACGGTCGAGCTGGGTCGCGGGGCCGATATTGAGCCAGAATTTGAAAAGGCGGATGCCATCGTCGACCAACATTTTCTCGAAATCTGGCACTTGGCCGAACCAGGCCTCCCGCTGCGCGGGCGTGCAGAACCCAAACACATGTTCGACAACGCCGCGATTGTACCAGCTGCGATCAAAGAAAACGATCTCTCCGGCTGCGGGCAGATGGACGATATAGCGCTGGAAATACCACTGGGCCGCCTCGGTTTCGGTGGGCTTGGAGAGGGCCACAACCCGCGCCCCGCGAGGATTAAGATTCTTGTTAAACCTCTTGATTGTGCCGCCTTTTCCTGCGGCATCTCGCCCTTCAAATACAATGGCGATGCGCTGGCCAGTGTCTTTCACCCAAGCCTGAAGCCGCGCCAGTTCAATCTGCAGCGCGTCCATTTCGGCCTCATAGGCCTTGCGGGACCACTCCTCGGCGTAGGGATAGGTCGGATTGAGGATCGCCTTCTTGCCCTTGCTTTCGATAGCCTGCCGGACCGCGGGATCGGCATTCTCGCGAAAGTGGCGGCTGATGGCGCCGTCGAAGGGAAGATCCATCATCAACTCCGGTGACTTCCACACCAATATGGGGGCATGGCGTCCGCCGCGCAATCGCCACGGCGGGCCGCCGCCTATTGGCCGATCTTGGTCAGATCGTAGGGCGTGGTTTGGTATATCTCGTTGATCCAGTTGCCATAAAGCAGATGTGCGTGGCTGCGCCAGCGGTTCTGCGGCGGCTGGGTCGGATCGTCGTCGGGATAGTAGTTGGCCGGAACGTTGATCGGCGTGCCATTGGCCACGTCACGGTCATACTCTTCCTTCAGCGTGCCACTGTCGTATTCGAAGTGGTTGAACACATAGAGCGCCCGCTTGCCCGCATCCTCGATCAGGCAGGGGCCGCTGTCCTTGCTGTCGATCAAGAGGTTCAGATCGGGCACCTTCGCCACATCCTCGCGCCGGATCTCGGTCCAGCGGCTCACGGGCACAACCATATCGTCCGAGAACCCCCGCAGGAACGGCGAGGCCGGCGCAAGGTTGGCATGGCGGAAACAGCCGAAGGCCTTGTGATCGAGCATGACCTTGGGAACGTCGTGGAAGTGATAGGCCATCGCCATCCCGCCCCAGCAGACGCCGAAGGTGGAATGCACATGGCTTTGGGTCCAGTCAAACACCTCGCGCAACTCGTCCCAATAGGTCACCTCCTCGTAGGGCAGGTGCTCGATCGGCGCGCCGGTGATGATGAGTCCGTCAAACTTTTCTCCGCTCGCCTTCACATCCGCGAAGGGGCGGTAGAATTCTTCCATATGTTCGGCTGCGGTGTTGCGGGTCTGGTGCTCCGACATCCGAATGAGGCTCAGCTCGACCTGCAGGGGCGTCGCGCCGATCAGGCGGGCGAACTGGTTCTCGGTCTGGATCTTCTTCGGCATCAGGTTGAGAAGCCCGATCCGCAAGGGCCGGATATCCTGATGCGAGGCCCGGTCGTCCGACATCACCATCACGCCCTCTTTGGAGAGGACGGAATAGGCGGGCAGATTCTCGGGCAGTTTGATGGGCATTTGATCAGGTCCGGTGGGTGGAAAAAGAGGAGATAGGCCGCTCAGCCCCGCATCTCAAGGGCGCGGGCGATGGCGTCTTCAAAGTCCTGCGCGGATTTGACGGCCATCATGTCTTCGGCCGTGACCGTGACGCCCCAGCGCTCGGCCATCGCCGCGTAGCGCGGCTGGCGGTGGGCAAGGGCGCGGGCATAGGTCCAGCGGATGAAGGCGTCGGGATCGACCTTCTCGGGCGCCTTGCCGGTCTCGGCGAGATATTCGGCCCAAGCCGCCTCGAGAAACGCGGGCTGATAGGCCATCGGTTTCGGTGCTCGGTCAAAGCGGCGGACAAGCTCGGCGGTGTGCGCTTCGCTCCCTTTGATCCAGACCATGAGCGTTTGAGCCGAAAGTTCGGCCATGATCGGATCGTTCGGATCCTCGGGATCGACCCATTCGCAGATCGACCCGCCGGTATCGCAAACGAAATGCGGATAGCCATACAGCGCCTCGGCGCGGCGGATGAAATAGCCGGTGTCCATCAGGGCCGAAATCTCGGCCTTGCGAAACTGTTCCTGCCGCTCGCGGTAGACATCCATCGGCAAGCCGCCGAGGGCGGGATCGCCGGGCTTGCCGAGATAGGAGGCCACGGGCGTGAGGTTGTTGAAGGTGATGTTCGAGCCAAGATAGATCGAGTCGGTCATGAGAAGCTCGCGCAGGAACGGAACCTTCATCGCCTCGCGCTTGGCATTGTCGACGATCAGCTCGCCCATATAGCGGGTGCCGATCCGGTAATCGATCGAGTAGTGGAACCAATGCCCCTCAGCCCGCAGGATGTTGGAAACATGGGTCTTTCCCAGCCCGGACATGCCGAACAGGAGGACGTGCTTGCGCGGCGCGGAGCGCCAGTCTTTGGCCGTTTCATAGATCATGGCAATTGCCTAGCGGGGGGCCGATCCGAGGTCCAGCATTATCTGGCGCGGCGAAAGAGCCGCCCGTCGATGACGAGAAGGCCAAGGGCGATCACGGCAAAGCCCAAGTAGGCGTTCGGCGCCAGCGCCTCCCCATAAACGATGGCCCCGAGGACGATGGCAATCGGCGCGATCAGGAGGGTGACGAGGCTGAGATTGCCTGCGCCCGCCATCATCAAAACGCGGTAGAAAAGGAGGTAGGCGACAGCCGAGGCCATGACGCCGAGATAGAGAAGCCCCGCCCATGTCGTCGCCGCCAGATCGACGCTCGGGATCCCTTCAAAGGAGAGGGCCAGCGGGATCATGATGAGGCTCGAAACCGTGAGTGTCGATGCCGCTCCGACCTCGGCGCGCAGCCCCGCCATGGCAAAGCGCCCCACGGCACCGGCCACCGCATAGCTCATCGTCGCAGCCACCACGGCGATCTGGCCCAGCGAGAAGGGGTCGAGCTGCTTCAGCGATGAGAGGCCGATTGCCAAAACGACACCGACGAAACCCAAGGCCACGCCGCCCAGTTTGCGCAAGGTCAGCCGCTCGTCGGCAAAGACGAGCGCCGCTAAAAGCACCGTGAAGATGGCGGTCATCGAATTGAGAATGCCGGCGAGGCCGGAGGGGATATGCTGCTGCCCCCAGACGATCAGGGTAAAGGGCACGACATTGTTCAGAACGCTCGACAAAGCGATCAGCGCCCAGCGCTTGCCCCCTTTAGGCAGCGGCAACCCGCGCGCAAAGACCCAGATCCAGAGGAGCGCGGCTCCGGTGACGACGCGGAAGGCGACGACGGTGAACACCGGCACCTCTTCGAGCACCACCCTGTTCGACAGGAACGAGCCGCCCCAAATCGCGCTGAGGACGAAAAGCAGGAGCCAGCCTTCGAGGGAAAGGGTCTTTTGCTGTGTCATGCCGGCACGCTAGGGCCGCGCTGACCGTCGGGCAATCCGTTTGCTGCGCTTCTCAGGCTTTGGCCGAGCGCGTGATGTTGATCCAGTTGCCTGCAAAGATCAGCGCCGCGCCGAGGAAGACGAGGGCATCGAGCGGCTCGCTGTAAAAGAGCGCGCCGACGATGGCGATGACCGGCAGGCGGGCGAAATCAATCGGCATGACGATCGAGGCCGGCGCGATGCGAAGCGCGTTGGTCAGACAGAAATGCGCGAGGAGGCCAGCGCAGCCGATCAGGACGAGCCACGGCGCGGTGGTCGGATCAGGCAGGGCAATGTCGCCATCGTAGCCCGAGAATATAAGGCCAAAGACCGCCTGCATGGTTGTCAGGTAGACGAGGATGCAAGTGATCGTCTCGGTCCGGGTCAGGCGGCGGGTAAAGACGGCCGTGAAAGCAAAGCAGACGGCCGAAAGGGCCGCAGCGAGGATCCCGATGTTAAGGCTCTCGGGGCTTGGCCGCGCCACGATCAGGATTCCCGCAAATCCCATCACCGCCGCGATCACGCCCGCCTTGCGGATCGGCTCGGCCAGAAAGATCGGCGAGAGCAGGATGACCCAGATGGGCGTGGTGAACTCAAGCGCAAAGACCTGCGCCAGCGGGATCACCGTAATGGCGAAGAACCACAGGTTCTGGCCCGCGAAATGCGCGAGGTTACGGCCGAAATGCAGGCCAAGATTGCGCCCTGTCACCTCGCGCCATTTGCCGGTGCCGAAGGCGACCGTGCCAACGATCAGGATGCCGATCAGGCTGCGGTAGAACATGATCTCGAAAGTATCGAGCGCAAAGCTGACCGCCCGCCCTGCAATCGCCATCGCCGTGAACGAGGCAATCGCGCCGGTCATCCAGATGGCGGCACGCAAGGTTGCTGCCAGATCAGTCCTCTGTGATGACATACTGCCGCTCGATCCCTTTGGTGGCCTGTCCCCAGGCGGATGCAGCGGCCCGCGCCTGATGCGCCTCGAACGCCGCGCGGCTAGAGAACACCTCAGCGACGTCCCACACAAGAGGATCGGCGCTTTGCCGCACCTCGAAGGAGTGGCAACCCGCTTCGGCGAGGGTCAGGCGGACATGCTCGGGAAAGAATGCCGCGACGAGGGCCGCTTGGCCCTCGTTGGCGCAGATCAATTGTCCGGTGAGCCGGATCACTCCCACTCGATGGTTCCCGGCGGCTTTGACGTGATGTCATAGGTGCAGCGGTTGATGCCTTTGACCTCGTTGATGATCCGCGTGGCGGTCTCGCCGAGGAACTCATGGGTGAAGGGATAGTAATCCGCCGTCATGCCGTCGACCGAGGTCACCGCGCGGAGCGCGCAGGCATAGTCGTAGGTGCGCCCGTCGCCCATCACGCCCACGGTGCGGACGGGAAGGATCGCCACAAACGCCTGCCAGATCTCGTCATAAAGCCCGTGCTTGCGGATCTGGTCGATGAAGACCGCATCGGCCTTGCGCAGGATCTCGAGCTTTTCGCGGCTGATCTCGCCGGGGCAGCGGATGGCGAGGCCGGGGCCGGGGAAGGGGTGGCGGCCGATGAAGCTGTCGGGCAGGCCCAATTCGCGGCCAAGGGCGCGGACCTCGTCTTTGAACAATTCGCGCAGCGGCTCGACGAGTTTGAGGCCCATCTTCTCCGGCAGGCCGCCCACATTGTGGTGCGACTTGATGGTGACCGAGGGGCCGCCCGAGAAGCTGACGCTCTCGATTACATCGGGATAGAGCGTGCCTTGGGCGAGGAACTCGGCCCCTTCGATTTCATTCGCGTATTTCTGGAACACATCGATGAAGAGTTTGCCGATGGTCTTGCGCTTTACTTCGGGGTCGGAAACGCCCTCGAGCGCGCCGAGGAACAACTCGCTCTCGTCCGCATGGATCAGCTTGATGTTGTAGTTGTCGCGGAACATGGTCACGACCTGCTCGGCCTCGTTCTGCCGCAGAAGACCGTGATCGACGAAAACGCAGGTCAGCTGATCGCCGATGGCCTCGTGAATGAGGATCGCGGCGACCGAGCTATCGACGCCGCCGGAAAGCCCGCAGATCACATGGCCGTCGCCCACCTGCGCACGGATCTTCTCGATCGCGTCGTCTTTGTAGGCGCCCATGGTCCAGTCGCCGGTAAAGCCGGCGAGGCGGACGAAATTCTCGTACAGCTTCGCGCCCTTGGGCGTGTGGTGCACCTCGGGGTGGAACTGCACCGCATAGAAATGGCGGCTCACATCGGCGGTGATGGCGAAGGGCGCGCCGGGCGAGGTGCCGTAGACCTCGAAACCGGGGGCGATGCGGCTCACATGGTCGCCGTGGCTCATCCAGACCTGCTCGCGGCCCTCGGCAAACCAGCCCTCGAGGATCGAAAGCTTGCTCTCGGTGGGGGTGACGAAAGCGCGGCCGAACTCGGCGGTGCCGTGGCCCGATTCCACCAGACCGCCCAGCTCCTGCATCATCACCTGTTGGCCATAGCAGATGCCGAGGATCGGCACGCCCATGGTGAAGGCCGCTTTCGGCGGGCGGGGCGAGCCCTCGCGGGTCACGCTATCGGGGCCGCCGGAGAAGATGATCGCTTTCGGCGCGAACTCGGCCAGAAAGGCATCGGTGACCTTCTGATAGGGGTGGATTTCGCAATAGACGCTCAGCTCGCGCAGGCGCCGCGCAATCAGCTGCGTGACCTGGCTGCCGAAGTCGATGATGAGGAGGCGATCATGGGTATGTGTCATGGCCAGCCACTAGACCGCCGCCCGCCTCGTTGCAAGAGTTCTGGCAAAGGGCGGGGCAATATCGCGCGGGGAAAAACGGCGTCCAAATGCGCCAATGTCGCTTTCCGGCGTCAATGGCCGCAAATCCATCGTCGACCGGCCCCGACTGGGGCTATCTGCTAGAGCAATTTTCTGGAGGATAGCCCATGTCTGATCTCGATACAGCCCAAGCCCCGCGTCGTGCCCGTGGCGGTGGTGGTGCCGCCCGCCGTGCCGAGCGGACCGCTGTAAGCGTGGAAACTGCCCGTTTCATCGAGCGCAAGATCCCCAACCTCGAGATCCTCGACGAGGAGGCGCTCCAGATCATCGAGCATAACGCCGAGACCGTGCTTGAAGAGATTGGCGTTAATTTCGTCGAAAACCCTGCCGCTCTGGAGCTTTGGAAAGCGGCCGGCGCCGATGTGCAGGGCGAACGCGTCCGCATCCCTCGTGGCTTGGCTCGCGAGCTGATCAAGACCGCGCCCTCGAGCTTTACCCAGCACGCCCGCAATTCTGCCCGCAACGTCGAGATCGGCGGCAAGAACCTCGTCCTCGCTCCGGTCTATGGCCCGCCCTTCGTCCGCACCGCCGAAGGTGGCCGCCGTTATGCGACGCTCGACGATTTCCAGAAATTCGTAAAGCTCGGCTATATGTCGAAGTGGCTGCACCACTCGGGCGGCACGGTTTGCGAGCCGACCGATATTCCGGTGAACAAGCGCCACCTCGATATGCTCTTGTCGCACATGACCCTTTCGGACAAGCCCTTCATGGGCTCTGTCACCGAGCCGAGCCGGGCGCAGGATTCGGTCGATATGGCCTCGATCCTCTTTGGCGCGGATTTCGTGCAGCAGAACACCGTGATGACCTCGCTCATCAACATCAACTCGCCGATGGTATTCGACGGGATCATGATGGGTGCGCTCGAGGTCTATGCCCGCAATAACCAAGCGGCGATCATCTCGCCTTTCATCGTCGGCGGCGCCATGGCGCCGGTGTCGGTCGCGGGAACGCTGACGCAGGTTCTGGCCGAGGTTCTGGCGGGCGTGGCCTATAGCCAGCTTGTCCGCAAGGGCGCGCCGGTCATCGCGGGCGCCTTCGTGACCTCGATCGACATGAACTCGGGCGCGCCCACCTTCGGCACGCCGGAAGCCGCGCATATCACCTATGGTGTGGGCCAACTGGTGCGCCGCCTCGGTCTGCCCTACCGCTCGGCCGGTGGCTTCTGCGGCTCCAAGCTGCCCGACGCGCAGGCGGCATATGAATCGGCCAACAGCCTCAACATGGGGCTTCTGGCCGGTGTGAACTTCATGCTCCACTCCTGCGGCTGGCTCGAGGGCGGCCTTGTGGCCGACTTCGAAAAGTTTGTGATGGACGCCGATCAGCTCGGCACGCTGCATCACCTCGCCAAGGGCATCGATATGTCCGAGAACGGGCAGGCGATGGACGCGATCCGCGAGGTTGGCCCCGGCGGCCACTACCTCGGCTGCGCCCACACGCAGGCGAATTTCAAGAGCGCCTTTTGGCGGTCGGATCTCTTCGACTACAAGCCCTTCGAAACCTGGGACGAAGAGGGCGCCCGCGATACCCAAGCGCTGGCCTCGCTGCGGGTTGAGAAGCTTCTGGGACAGTACCAGAAGCCCGAGCTTGATCCGGCGATTGAAGAGGCGCTCAACGCCTATGTCGCCCAGAAGAAAGCCTCGATGCCCGACGCCTTCATGTAGAGGGCGGCGGGCCATAGGCCGCGCGATGTATCCGCGCCTCGCCCAGCAATGCGATCAACACCTCAACATGCTCTGCGACCGAGTATTCGGCGTGGTTTGCGATGCGGCGTTCATTGTTCTCTGATCCTATTTCAAGAATGCGCATGATTGCCTCGCCGGTTTTGGCGGGAGCCTCACTTTTGAGTATCCGGCGCAAATGAACATCCCGGCGATATTCATCGGCGCCGATCTTTGCTGTCCGGACCAATATCCCCGGACGCTTTAGGGCCGAGATCATTCCAATCAAGTCGCGCATTGTTGCTCCTGAGGTAACAAAGTAAATGAGAATTCTGACGCACGCTAAGGTTGTGTTGCGCAAATTAGTTAATATCGTGCGGTTTGCGTAGAAATTGAAAAAACTCCCCCGGAAAACTGTTGCGAAATGAACGACAATAATTCCGCGGCTGAAACTGAATGGAGGCAGGGCAAATGTCGGGAGAGGATTACGAAAACGGTCGCCCCCGAGGCGAACGGGAGGGCAGGCTGCCACAGTGGTTGCCGCAAGGAGCACGGCATTATCTCGCCCACACCACAGAGGGGCGATCTATCCGCGGACTGGCCCGAAATTCCGGCCTGCATCCATCGACTGTTCTTCGGCAGGTGCGCCGTTACGAGACCCGCCGCGATGATCCGTTGATTGATGATGCGCTTTCCGCCCTTGCCGAACAGATTGGGGCCCCTCGGGCCAGTGCAGAAAAGGACACGACGCAAATGGACCGGAAATCCGATGCAAATCCGGGTGCGGATCTCGCGGCGCAATCGCTGAGCGAAAGCCGGCTGAGGAGCGAATCTCTGCGAATCCTGCGCCGATTGGTCGAAACCGGAGCGGTTTTGGCCGTCGGCCGAGACATGGATACGGCCGTTGTCGTTCGAGACGCACCGGACGGGGCCACAACGCGGTCGGCTGTGGTGGACCGGGCGGTGGCGCAAGCCATGGCGCTGCGCGACTGGATTGCCTGTCATGATCCTGGCGCCCGGGTCGCCCGATATCACATCACTGCTGCGGGCCGCTCCGCGCTGCGCGAGCTGGTTGCCGCAAGTGAAAACCGCGCCCGAGA